>JBBWZJ010000292.1:0-3090 GCA_039648985.1 Acidobacteriota bacterium
CCCAGTCAGAGACGCGAACACCTGCTGGATGGCATCCTCGGCGTCGTCCCGGCTGCCGAGAATCATCAGCGCATACCGATACAGCGAGGCGCCGTACGTGTCATAGAGGCGGCCCGCCTCATCGTCCGGCGTCATCGTTCAGACTATAGACGCGCGGCACCCGTGATTTTGTCTATCCCCCACCCCTTTGGGGAATCAGCCCCCGGGACGATTGTCCTGTCTGTGGAGTGCAGATGCCGGCGCGCGCACTGGGCCGACACGTTGCATAATCAGCGCGGCGGACGCCCGCTGGCTTGTGCGGGCGGCGATTCAGGTTTGCCTTTCAGCGAGGACTCACCATGCGATTGACGAGCGAAGCGGGTCGCGTCCGCCATTCAGTGGGTCGCCTTCGATGTGCGGTGACCCCGTGAGCACACGCGCACAGCCGGTCCAGGCGGGGCGTCACCACGCGCTTCTCGTCTGCGGCGGCCTCTTACTGCTCCTCGCCCAGCCGCCGCGTGCACAAGATTCGCCGAAGCAGATCTTTTTCGACGACTTCTCCGGCCCGGCCCTCGATCGGGCCCGGTGGAACGTGGTGGTCACCGGGCAGACGGTCAACAACGAACAGCAGGCCTATGTGGATGCGCCGGAAGTGATTACGTTCGTCCAGGGGGATGCAGAAGGAGCGACGAACGGCGCGCTCGCGATCCGGCCGCATTACCGCGAGGGCTTCACGACGCCACAGGGCCGGCGGTTCGACTTCGTCTCAGGCCGGATCGACACGAAGGGGAAGTTCGAGTTCGTGCACGGTACAGCCACCGCCCGCATGAAGTTGAGCGTCGGCGCCGGATTGTGGCCGGCATTCTGGATTCTTGGCACGGGCCGGTGGCCGGCGACTGGGGAAATCGATGTCATGGAGCACGTGGGAGAACCGGACTGGACGAGCGTGGCGATACACGGGCCGGGGTACTCCGGCAACACGCCGCTCGTGAGCCGCCCGCACATGGACCCGGCAGCTGGTCCCGGGGAGTGGCACGTCTACGGCGTCGACTGGAGCGCCGCGGAGATGGTGTTCACGATCGACGGCCGCGAGGTGTATGGCGCCACCAGGGCCATGATCGAGCGCTACGGACCCTGGGCGTTCGACAACCGGAAGTACCTGATCGTCAATCTTGCCCTCGGCGGGAGCTATCCCCAGAGCGTGAACAAAGCCGACGCTCCGTATCCCGGCCTTCCCGCGGCGACCGTCGAACGCATCAAGGCAGATGCGGTCAGGATCCTGGTGGACTGGGTGCGCGTTACCGCGGAATGACAGCATGCATCGACCTGATAGATGCGAGCCATGACCACGAGCGGACACCGCTTCGGGACTTCGGCCAGCTGATTTCAAGGTCCAGATCGCGGTCGGGTGCTACGATCGTGAGAGAGCGACGGCAGGATCAGCCGTCGTTCGTTCGAGGGAGGGAAGCCATGAACGGTCTGCGCGCTGTGGTGACGGCAGGGCTGGCTGTGGTGGCGATCGGGTCCGTGGCAGCCCGGCAGCCGTCGGACACGATCACCGCAGCCCGCGCGACAGTGACGATCAAGGGCCACCTCCTCGACGGGGCGTTTACGTACGACAGGGTCGGCGACCTGACCCTCTGGGGCCCCGGCGGGGGAGTGATCGACATCGCCAGCGATAGAGGCGACGCCTTCCAGTATTCGCCGATGGCGAAACCCGGTGCATACAAGACCACGCCTTCGATGCCGCTCATCGTGCAGGTCGGCGTCGGGCCCGCCGTGAAAATCGTGGCATCCTCCGGGGGCGAGTGCACGGTGACCCTCACGCGGGCGGACGATTCCGGCGTGGCGGGCGCGTTCGAATGCGGCCGCGTTGGCGTGATGGGGCCGGAAAAGAAGATGCTCGGCCCCGTTGATTCGATGACGGGATCGTTCTCCGCGACGCGCTAACGGTAGCGCGGGCCGTGCGGCGGCTCAGGGTCCGTTGAGCGCGCGCTGGTATTCCTGGTTCAGCGCCACGGCGACCTGTTTCGCGATCTCCGCCGACGCGTGTGCCGTCGCGAGGGCCCGCTTCCAGTCCTCCAGCTCGCGCGTCGTGGCCTTGCCGGGGCCGTCGGCGAGCAGGCGCGTCCCCGCCAGCGCACCCGCGAAATCCGCGAACACCTGGTCCTGACGGCGCTGAAAGGCGGCCTGCCTGTCATACACGCGCGCGTACTTCACCACCTCGTCGCGGTCCATGAAGGCGAAGGCGCCCCTCAGTTCGGCCGTCGCATGGCTCGCCGCCTGCAGTTCGGCGGCGTGGTAGGTGAGATCAATCGATGCCTCGCGCAGCGGCTTCCCGCTGAGCATCACCTGGACGACGTCCCGCGCGTGCTGCAACTGCGACTGCATCGCGCTCGCGCTCTGGTCGTACCCGGCAAGCTCGGTCCTGTTGGCCTCGATCTCGCGGGTGAGATTCTCGCGGGTCTCCGACACAAGCGACCGGTGTTCGTGCCACTGGCGCACGCCCTCGAACGACAGCGCGATGAGAATGCCGGCCGTGACGATGGCGAGGTGAACCAGCGCTTCGGCGACGGTGAGGATGGGTTTATGAGGGCCGTGAATTTCCACCGCGTTCTCGTTTCAAATCGTGTATGCGCGCGAACGGCGCAAGACCTGGTGCGGCGCCGATCGCCGCGCGCTGCCGTAGTCTACCGCAACGCCTCGTTCTCGCTGCCTGGCGGCGGCGATTCCGGTCCTGACCTGCTACGAGCGGCAGGCGCATGCAGGCGCGGGCGTCAGGGGCGGGCGCGCTGTTCTGGACTGCCGGGGCCGGGCCACATACAATCTGCGCCATGCCGACGGCCGGCTACTCCGGCACGCCCCTCCCGAAAAAACTGGAAATCCGGGAGAACACCCGCGTCGCGACTGTCGGCGCCCCGGCGGATTTCGCCGCCACGCTCGGCGCATTGCCCGAGGGCGCGGCGCTCCGCCGCGGCGTTCGCGCCCCGCGTGACCTGACGATTTGGTTCGTGACCTCCCGGCGGCAGCTCGCCGGCGATATGCCGAAATTGATACCGGCCCGCGGCGGGGGGAGCCGGGGGGTGGCCTGGCCCAAAAATTAGTCGGGCG
>JBBWZJ010000309.1:0-6336 GCA_039648985.1 Acidobacteriota bacterium
CTACCAACCTTCGCTCGCCTGTCACCCGGACGCGTGAGCTTCGGTTGGCAAGCCAACGCGAAGGTTGCGCGTCGAAGCTCGCAGGTTGTCCGCCGAAGCCGCACTGCGGCGGGAGGCGGAAGCGAGCGAAGGCGGGCCGCCTCAGAGTAAGTTCGTCCCAGCCAAAATGTCCGAGATCTCCGTCACACTGCCCGACGGCTCCAGTCGCCGTCTGCCCGCCGGGTCCACGCCCGCCGACGTCGCGCTCGAGATCTCTCCCGGCCTCGCCAGGGCTGCCGTGGCGGCGGTCGTGAACGATCGACTCGTCGATCTGAACGTTCCGCTTCGCGAGGATGCCACCGTTCGAATCGTGACGCCGCAGAGTCCCGAGGCGCTCGGGCTCTATCGCCACAGTACCGCGCACCTGCTGGCGGCTGCGGTCACCAACCTGTTCCCCGGCACGCAGTGCGGCATCGGGCCGGCGACGGACGAAGGCTTCTTCTACGATTTCGTCGTCGATCGTCCGTTCGTGCCGGAGGATCTGGACGCGATCGAGCGGAAGATGAAGGAGCTCGCCTCCCAGGATCTGCCGTACGAGCGGCAGATGTGGCCGCGCGACGAGGCGAAGGGATTCTTCGGCAGCAAAGGGCAGCAGCTCAAGGTCCAGTTGATCGACGAGAAGACCGCCGGCCAGAGCGAAGTCTCCGTCTACACGATCAACGACCGCGACACGTTCGTGGACTTCTGCGTCGGCCCGCACGTGCCGTCAACCGGACGACTCAAGGCGTTCAAGCTGCTGAACACCTCGAACGCGTACTGGAAAGGCGACGCGCACAACCAGCCGATGCAGCGGATTTACGGAACGGCGTTCCAGACCGACGCCGATCTGAAAGCGCACCTGCGCCGGCTCGAGGAGGCGAAGACCCGGGATCATCGCAAGGTCGGCAAGGATCTGGGGCTCTTCACCTTCCACCCCTGGGCGCCTGGCGCGACCTTCTGGCTCAGCAAAGGCACGACGTTCTACAACCTTCTCGCCAACTACATGCGCGAGGTGCTGTTCCCCGCCGGGTACGTCGAGCTGAAGACGCCGCTGGTCTTCAACAAGGCGCTGTGGGAGACGTCCGGGCACTGGCAGCACTATCGCGAGAACATGTTCCTCATCGAGGGGCACGACGGCGAAGAGATGGCGATGAAGGCGATGAACTGTCCGGGGCACATGCTCGTCTTCGCCAGCGAGATGCGCAGCTACCGGGATCTGCCGCTTCGCTTCCACGAGCAGACGCCGCTCCACCGTAACGAAGCGTCGGGCGTGCTCTCCGGTCTGACCCGCGTGCGACAGTTCTCGCAGGACGATGCGCACTGCTTCGTGACGGAGGACCAGATTCAGTCGGAAGTCGAATCGCTGCTGCGGCTCGTGCAGCGCGTGTATGCGGATTTCGGCCTCGAGTTCTCGGCGAAGCTCTCGACGCGGCCTGACGAGTACCTGGGAGAGATTGCGACGTGGGACCATGCCGAGGGAGCGCTCAAGCGGGCGCTCGACGCCGCCGGCCAGGCCTACACCGTCAACGACAAGGACGGCGCCTTTTACGGGCCGAAGATCGACTTCGACATCACCGACGCAATCGGGCGCAAATGGCAGTGCGCGACGATCCAGCTCGATTACCAGATGCCGCAGCGGTTCGACCTGAAGTACGTCGGCGCCGACAACGCAGTGCATCGCCCTGTCGTCATCCATCGGGCCATTTTCGGCAGTTTCGAACGGTTCATCGCGCTGCTGATCGAGCACTACGCCGGGGCGTTCCCCCTGTGGCTGGCGCCCGTGCAGGTCACGGTGCTCCCCATCGCGGATCGCCACCTCGGATACGCCGGCGCCGTGCGCGATCGGCTCATCGCGGCCGGCCTGCGGGTCGAAGTCGACGAGCGCTACGAAAAGATTGGATATAAGATCCGCGAGGCCCAGCTGCAGAAGATTCCTTATATGCTGGTCGTCGGGGACAAGGAAGCGGCCGAGGGCACGGTGTCGGTCCGCGCGCGGACGGGCGGCGACCGCGGCAGCTCGAGCCTGGACGATTTCCTGCGCGCGACGACGTCCGAGGTCAGCCGCAAGGCGGCCTGAGCGGCGATCGGGATTGGTTTAGGAGGTTTTTATCGCTTACGACCGAAGCCCCCGGCGGGACGACCGCACGCGGGTGAACGAACGGATCAGGGTGCGCGAAGTGCGCGTCATCGACGACACGGGCCAGCAGCTGGGGATCATGCCCCCTCAGCAGGCATTGACGATTGCGAAGCAGAAAGGGCTCGACCTTGTCGAGATCGCCGCGACGGCGACCCCGCCCGTCTGCCGCATCATGGACTTCGGACGCTACCAGTACCAGGAGCAGAAGCGCGCCCGCGAGGCCAAGAAGCATCAGAAGATCATCGAGGTCAAGGAAATCAAGTTCCGCCCCAAGGTCGACGAGCACGACTATCAGTTCAAGAAGAAGCACATCGAGCGCTTCCTGGCTGAGGGGGACAAGGTGAAGGCCACGATTTTCTTCCGGGGGCGCGAGATGGCGCATCCCGAGATCGGCCGGCGGATTCTCGAGCGGCTCATCGAGGACCTGACCGACGTCGCGATGGCCGAGACGATGCCGCGGCAGGAAGGCAACCAGATGCACACGATCCTGGCGCAGCGGACGGGGAAGAAACCGGCGGCGAAGAAGGAAGCCGAGTCGAAAGACTCGGTTCAATAGCAGCAGGAACGGCCGGTCCCGCCGTCGGGCGGACGGCCCGGGACACGGGTAGAGACGAGATCATGCCGAAACTGAAGACGCACAGGGGCGCCGCCAAGCGCTTCAAGAAGACGGGCACGGGCAAGTTCGTCCGGAGCAAGGCCTTCAAGCAGCACATCCTGACGAGCAAGTCCCGCAGCCGCAAGCGCGGACTGAAGGGCAACGTGGTCGTCTCGGCCGCGGACCAGGCGTCGCTGCGGAAGATGCTGCCTAACTAAGAGAAGTCTTTCAGCTGTCAGCTCTCAGCTGTCAGTTGAGATGATTGGCTTCTGCCGATGCTTCAATTCGAGGCGGTTCGCGGGCGCTGATAGTTGATAGCTGATAGCTGTAAGGAAAAGTACGATGCCGAGAGTCAAACGTGGAAACGTCCGCCGGGCGAAGCGAAAAAAGCTGCTCGCACGCGCCAAGGGCTTTTATCAGACCAAGAGCAAGCTCTATCGATCCGCGAAGGAGTCGGTTGACACCGCGCTCAAGTACGCCTTCGTCGGCCGGCGCCGCAAGAAGCGCGACTTCCGGCGTCTCTGGGTCGTTCGGATCAACGCCGCGGCGCGCGAGAACGGGTTGACGTACGGGCAGCTCATTGCCGGACTGAAAGCGGCGGGCAATCCGATCGATCGCAAGACGCTGGCGGATCTGGCCGTCACCACTCCGGCGGCGTTCGCGAAGCTCGCGGAAGTGGCGCTCGCCGCCCGGCCCGCGCAGGAGAAGCGCGCCGTGACCGGCGCCAAGGCCGCACGGCCGAAGGCTCGCGCGGCGGCCGAAGCCGCAGCGGCCGACAGCGCACGCGCGTAGTCGGGTTCACGGCGTGGACCCTGCCTCGCAAATCGACATCCTTCGAACGCAGTTCGAAACAGACATCGCCGCGGCGGGCAGCGCCGAGGGGCTGCGCGCCGTGCGCGATCGCTATCTCGCGCGCAAGGGCGGCCTCGTGTCCGGGCTCCTCAAGGCGCTCGGATCCGCGCCCGCCGACGCCCGCCCGGTTCTCGGGAAGCTCGCCAACGACCTCAAACAGCAGATCGAAGCCGCGATCGACAAGCGCCTCAGTGCGGCGGAGGGATCCCGCCCGCCGGCGGGAGCCGTCGATGTCACCCTGCCGGGCCGGCTGCCCGCGCTCGGGCACCGCCATCCCTTGACGCTGCTTCGCGAGCACATCGAGGCAATCTTCAGCCGGATGGGGTTCCTCGTGATCGAAGGCCCCGAGCTCGAAGACGACTACCACAACTTCGAAGCCCTGAACATGCCGGCCGAGCATCCCGCGCGCGACATGCAGGACACGCTGTACCTGTCGGCGCCCGTGCGCTCCGCCGTCGGCGCGCCGGCGACGCTCCTGCGGACGCATACCTCGGGGATGCAGATCCGGTATATGGAACAGCACCAGCCGCCGGTCAGGGTGATTGCTCCGGGGCGCGTCTACCGCCGCGACAACCTCGACCTGACCCACACGCCGATGTTCACGCAGGTGGAAGGGCTCGTGGTGGGAGAGGACATCTCGCTCGCCGACCTCAAGGGCACCCTGTTCGCGTTCCTGCGCGAGCTGTTCGGCGACGAGCGCCGGCTGCGGTTCCGCCCGAGCTTCTTTCCCTACACCGAGCCCAGCGCCGAAGTCGACATCAGTTGTGGCGCGTGCGGCGGCACGGGTCGAGACTGCGCGATGTGCAAGCGGACCGGGTGGCTCGAAATCCTGGGAAGCGGCATGGTCCATCCAGCGGTGTTCGAGGCGGTCGGATACGACCCGGAGCGGTACACCGGTTTTGCGTTCGGCATGGGCATCGAACGCGTCGCGCTGTTGAAGTGGGGCGTCGAGGACATCCGGCTGTTCTACGAGAACGACCTTCGGTTCCTGGAGCAGTTCCCGCTGTGAGGCTCGTGTTCCCGTGGTTGTCGGAGCTCGTCGCCGTCCCCGGCGATGTCGAGACCGTCGCGAGGGAGATCGGGCTGCGCGGGTTCGAAGTCGCGGGCGTGGAGCACGGGCCGGTCCCGGTCATCGACTTCGAGGTCACGGCCAACCGGCCCGACTGTCTGAATCACGTGGGGCTCGCGCGGGAGGCTTCAGCCATCTGGGGACTGCCCCTGCGCGATCCCGACGTCCACGAAATCGCGGGCCGGTCGGCGGCGGCGGAAGAATCGGTCCATGTCGACCTCGAGGCCGCGGACCTCTGCCCCCGCTACTGCGCACAGGTGTTCGCGGTGCAGATCGGCCAGTCGCCCGCGTGGCTGCGGGATCGTCTCGAGGCAGCTGGCGTGCGCCCCATCAACAACATTGTGGACGTCACGAATTACGTGATGCTCGAGATGGGCCAGCCGATGCACGCCTTTGATCTCCGGCAGATTGCCGGGCGTCGTCTTGTCGTGCGCCGCGCACGCGAGTCCGAACGGATGCGGACGCTGGACGACGTCGAACGGAGGCTTGGACCGGACATGCTGGTGATTGCGGACGCGGATCGGGCCGTCGCGATCGCCGGAGTCATGGGAGGCCAGAACTCCGAGATCTCCCGAGACACGCGCATGATCGTGCTCGAGAGCGCGTACTTCCAGCCCGCGTCGGTGCGCCTGACGAGCAAACGGCTCGCGCTCAAGACCGAGGCGTCGTCACGCTTCGAGCGGGGCGGAGACATCGATGCGCCGCCGGTGGGAATCGCACGTGCGGCGGTGCTGCTGTCGGAGATCGGCGCCGGTTCCCCTGTCGGCGCGCTCATCGATCGCTACCCTGTTCCACGTGAGACGGTTCAGATTCCGCTACGCTCGGCGCGCATCGCGCGCGTCCTCGGGCAGGAAGTTCCGGTCGCGGACGTGCCGCGATATCTCGTACCGCTGGGGTTCGGCGTGCAGCCCGCAGGGGGCCCGGAGCCGGGTTGGATCGTGACCGTCCCCACCTTCCGTGTGGACGTGGCGCGCGAGGCCGACCTCATCGAAGAAGTGGGACGCCATTACGGCTTCGACCGGCTTCCGACACGCTTTCCGTCGCTCGCAGCGCCCCAGGGCCCGCCCGACGCGCGCGTCAACCGGGACCGCACGGTTCGTCTGGCGCTCACGGCGGCGGGATTCTCCGAGTCGATGACGTTCGCGTTCATCGAGCGGCAGGCGGCGCTCCCCTTTTGCGAACCGGGCGCGGAACCGGTCGCAATCGCCAATCCGCTGTCCGAAAAATTCGCGGTGCTCCGGCCGTCGCTGCTGGCCGGCCTGACGGACTCGTGTGCGCACAACCGCCGCCGCGGCCGCAAGGATGTCCAGGTATTCGAGACAGGGAGCCGGTTCACGCCCGCGGGCGAGGGGCGTGCGGCCGCGATCGCGTGGTGCGGGGCCGCAGGGCATCCACACTGGTCCTCTCCCGTGCGGCCGGTCGACTTCTTCGATGCGAAAGGGGCCGTCGAGCTGCTGTGCGCAGCGCTCGACGTGCCTCCCGTGTCGCTCGCGTTCGTCCCGTGCACTCGCGGGTATCTGGTTCCAGGCCGGTCGGCAGATGTGCGCGCCAGCGACGTCCATCTCGGGAGCATCGGCCAGCTCGCGCCCGCGATCGCCGAAGCACGCGGCTTTCCTGCCGGCGAACCCATCTACGTCGCGGAGCTCGACCTCGACGCGATGACCG
>JBBWZJ010000334.1:0-20100 GCA_039648985.1 Acidobacteriota bacterium
CGCGCGCGCCAGCTGGGCGGACGGCGCCTGCGGGCGTGCCGCCGGTGCGGCGCTGACCGCCAGGCAGAAAACGAGCGCGGGGACAAGTGGACGCACGGCTAGATCATACCGGCGATTGCCCCCCGGAGTTTGGATCGCACGACGGGCGGAGCCCAACTGGTGCTACCCTCAGAGGGTCTCCTGGAGGTGACCATGTTCAAAGTGATCTCAGCCTGCGCGGGTGTGCTCGCCGCTGCGGCTTTCGGCTGGGCGCAGGCGCCGGCGACCCCGCCGGGTCCCGCCGAGCTCAAGGTGGGTGATGCGGCGCCGGCCTTCGCGCTGCAGGGCTCGGACGGCAAGATCCACAAGCTGTCCGACTACAAGGGGAAGTTCGTCGTGCTTGCCTGGTTCCCCAAGGCGTTCACCGGTGGTTGAACGGCCGAGTGCAACTCGCTCCGTGCGAGCGGGGAATTGATTCGAGCCTTTGACGCAGCCTACTTCATGGTCAGCGTGGACACGCCCGAAGACAACAAGGCGTTTGCCGAAAAGGAACACGCGGACTTCCCAATCCTCAGCGACCCGGGCAAGACGGTCGCGAACGCGTACGGCGTGATCCCGCCCGGCCGTCCACCCGATCGGCAGTTCGCATCGCGATGGACTTTCTATATCGATCCCAACGGGAAGATTGCCGCGATCGACAAGGAAGTCAAACCCGCGACGGCCGGTGAAGCGGTTGTCGCGAAGCTCGCCGAGCTCGGCGTCCCGAAACGAAAGGCCTCCACCAGGTAGACGTCGTCCGTGACAACGCTGCACGCCGGATCACATTTCCGGCGTGCGGCGGACGCGGCCGGATCTGTCCGATCTCCCCCGAACTTCCAGCGGCGCAAGGGATTGTGCCTGACCCTTGAAGCGGCACGTCGTATGAAAGCGGCACCCGTGTGAGAGTCCGTCTGTGGGTCCCGGTTGTACTCGTGTGCGCAACGGCAGGCGTCATCGCCGCCGTCCCTCCCGTCCTCGAGGACAACCTCGCCGGCCGGCAGGTGTTCTCGTCGAGCAACTGGTGGAACACGGATGTCACGGGCGCCCCTGTGGATCCGCGGTCCTTGCAGCTGATTGATTTCATCAGCGGCCGCACGGCGACCAACAGGACCCCGGTGCGCCGCCTCCATCCTGACTTCGGCCCTCCTCCGTACGGGATCCCATACGTCGTGGTCGCCGGGGATCAGCCGCGCGTGGCACTCGCACTGGGCGCCTATGCAGACGAGAGCGACACGGGTGCGCCGGGGCTGCCCGGGTATCCCATGCCGGTGGAGGCACGGACGACGCCGAATTACATCGAAGGCGGGGTTGCGGGCGGCGGGTCCATCGGGGACCGCCACATGCTGGTGATCGATCGCGATCGCTGGCTGTTGTACGAGACCTACGCCACGCACTGGAACGGCGCGCAGTGGGAAGCAGACTCCGCGGCGGTCTTCGATCTGTCGCGAAGCGATCGACGACCGGAGGGATGGACGTCGGCGGACGCGGCGGGTCTCGCGATTTTCCCCGGGCTCGTGCGATACGACGAAACGTTCGGTACGGCGGAGATCACCCACGCCTTCCGCGTCACGACCCGGGCGACGAACGGGTACGTATGGCCCGCGTCCCATTCCGCGGGCGCGACGGCGGGCGCCCCGCCGATGGGCGCGCGGCTGCGGCTGAAAGCGACCCGCGACGTCTCAGCGTTCACGCCCGAGGTGCAGCGGATCTTTCGCGCGATGAAGCGCTACGGGCTCATCGTGGCCGACAACGGGTCCGACATGTACGTGAGCGGGTCGATGGATGGCCGCTGGAACAATTCGGTCCTGAATCCCGCGTTCTCCGCCTTGACGGCCGACGACTTCGAGGTCGTGCAGTTCGGGTGGCTCGGCGCCGCCCCGCTTCCGCCCACGAACCTGCGCATCCTCCGGTGAGCCGCTGTCATTCGATCGGCATCACGGACCGCACGGGGCCGGGGGGGAGATCGCCCGCGTAGAGCACCGCTTCGAGGAAAAGGCCCGCGGCTGGAGCGGCGAGCGCTGCCGGCGCTGTGGCATCTTTTCCGCTGTCCTCCAGGAATGCGGCGGCGTCAGCCGGACTGAGCTCCCGCCGGCCGCACGCCGCGAGCACACCAACCATGCGGCGGACCATCTTCCAGAGAAAGTGCGAGCCCTGCACCCGGACGAGCACGAGGGCGCCTTCTTCGACGATCTCGACCCGATCGACAAGCACGCGCGTCGACTTCTCGCCCGCGTCGTCAGCCGTGAATGCCTCGAAGTTCTTCATCCCGACAAACGAGTCTGCGGCAAGCCGCATCGCCGGCACGTCCAGCGTTTCGCGGATCCACCAGACGTACGGTTTGCCGAATGCCGTGCGCCGCCGCGAGATCTGGTACAAGTAGCACCGCGCAACGGCGTCGTGCCGCGCGTGGAACCGGTGCGGCGCTTTGTGAACCGCGCGGATGTGGATGTCGGACGGGAGCTCGTCGTTGAGTTTCCGACGGAGCGATTCAGGCGGGAGGTCGGTATAGAGCTCGAGGTGCGCAACCTGCGCGAGCGCATGAACCCCGGCGTCGGTTCGGCCGGAGCCGTACAGCTCGAACTCGCGGCGCCCGGACACTTCCCGCACCGCGCGATCGATTTCGCCCTGGACCGTGCGCGCGTTTTTCTGGATCTGCCAGCCGCTGTACCGTGTGCCGGCGTATTCGATGAGCAGTTTGAAACGGGGCATGTGCTGGAATGATCTTAGTCGCTTCACGTGTGGCGGTTGTGGCATCCCCGCGGCGGCCATGAACAATCCGCTTCTGCTCGAGTTGTCCGCGTGGCCGTGGCTCGAGCGCCTGTCAGCCCGGGAGCGTCGCCATGTGACGCTCGCGACTGTGCCCGGACCGGAGTGGGATCGCATAGCCCGCGACGGATTCAACCTGCTCTTCCTCATGGGGGTATGGACCCGAAGCGCGATCGGCCGGGAGCTCGCGCGCAGCGATCCGGGGATGCGCCGGGAATACGATCGCGCGCTTCCCGGGTGGACGCCCGAGGACGTGCCCGGGTCACCGTACTGCGTCCAGAGCTATGACCCCGATCCGCGCATGGGCGGGTGGCCTGGCCTGGAGACCGCCCGGAACGAGCTGCGCGGTCGCGGGATCGGCCTCATCCTCGACTTCGTGCCGAATCACACCGGGTTCGATCATTCGTGGGTGTCCGAGCATCCGCAGCGCTACGTGCTCGGCACGGACGCGGAGGTGCAAGCCGCCTCCGCCGACTTTCGACGGATGCAGAGCGTTGAGGGACCGGTGTACGTCGCGTGCGCGAGGGATCCGTATTTCCCGCCCTGGCGCGACGTCGCGCAGCTCAACCACTTCAATCCGGAAACTCGCCAGGCGATGCGGCGCGTCCTGCGGCGGTTGGCCTCGCATTGCGACGGCGTGCGCTGCGACATGGCGATGCTCGCACTCAACGACGTCTTCGAACGGACCTGGCGCGCACGGCTTCACGGCGAATGGCCGCGCCCGGCTGACGAATTCTGGCCCGCCGCGACCCGAAGCACCCCCGGTCTGATTTACCTCGCCGAGGTGTACTGGGATCTCGAAGGCGTGCTGCTCGATCAGGGCTTCACGTTCGCGTATGACAAACGGCTGCTCGATGCGCTGCATGCCGGGAACGCGGCCCAGCGGGTCCGGCAGCTCCTCGTGGCGAATCATCCGCCTGCGGCGGGTCTCGCGCGGTTCATCGAGAACCACGACGAGCCGCGGAGTGCCGCCGCCCTCGTAGCCCGCATGCCCGCAGCCGCGACGCTCGCAGTGACGCTTCCGGGAATGAGATTCGTCTTCGACGGTCAACAGGAGGGCCGCCGGATCCGGAGCCCGGTGCAGCTGGGGCGCTGGCTCGACGAGCCGATCGACGAGCAGGCGCGCACGCTGTACGCGGCGCTCCTGAAATTCGGCGTGCAGCCGCTCGTCCGGGACGGCGAATGGCGGGTGCTCGAATCGAGGACCGCGGGCGACGAGACCTTCGCCGACATCGTCGCCTATCGATGGCGAACGCCGACAGCGTCAGCGGTCATTGCGCTCAACCTCGGGGCAGCGGCCGCGCACGCGCATATCCGGCTCGATCGCAATCTGCTGCCGGCCGGCGACGCGTTGACGTTCGACGACGCCCTGACCGGCATCGGCTATCCGCGGACGCGTGACGCGCTCGACCGCAGCGGGCTCTACGTGCGGCTCGAACGGGGCGGAGCGCATCTGTTCACCATCCGCACCGACAACTGATCGACTCCGGCTCACCGGCGAGCGACGGCGCGTTGTTCCCTGGCAGTGCCGCCCGAACGTTTCTGTTGACCAGACGTTATCCTTCGCGGGACGATCGGGGGAGCACGTTTCGTATCGCATCGAGGGAACACATGCGCGGAGTCAACGGTCTGCATCACATCACCGCCATCGCCGGTCCGGCGCAGGAGAACCTCGACTTCTATGCCGGCATCCTCGGGATGCGGCTCGTGAAGAAGAGCGTCAACCAGGACGATCCGGGCACATACCATCTCTTCTACGCGGACGCCGAGGGGCGACCAGGCACGGACCTCACGTTTTTTCCATGGACCCACATGGCGCCCCCGCGGCTCGGCCACGGCATGGCGGTCGAAGTCGGGCTCGAGGTGCCCACCGGGAGCCTCGAGTACTGGGCAAAACGGCTGGAACGATATGGAGCGAAGCTCGACGCGGTCGAACTCCGATTCGCCGCGCGCGTCCTGCCGCTCGTCGATCCGCACGGCCTGCGGCTCTCGCTTGTCGAAGGGGGCGGCGCCGCGGGACGCCCGTTCACGCCCTGGGAGCACAGTCCGGTGCCTCCCGAGCACCAGGTGCGAGGTCTCCACAGCGGCCGACTCTGGGAACGGGACGAGCGTACGACAGCCGCGTTCCTGACGAACGTCCTCGGCTTCGAGCAGCTGGGAATCGAGAACGGCTGGACGCGGTACGGCTTTCCGGACAGTCCGGGCGCGGTGGACATCCGCGAGGCCCGCGATGCCCGCCGCGGGTCCTGGGGTGTCGGCAGCGTGCACCATCTCGCCTGGCGCGTCGAGGACGAAGAGCACCAGGTGTTCGTGCGCTCGCAAGTGGAGTCGGCCGGAGCTGACGCGACACCCGTCATCGACCGCTTCTGGTTCAAGTCGGTGTACTTCAAGGAACCCGGGGGCGTCCTGTTCGAGCTGGCGACGGACGGCCCCGGTTTCGCAACGGACGAAGATCCCGCTCACCTCGGGGAGACGCTCGTGCTGCCGCCCTGGCTCGAGCCGTCGCGTGAACGCATCGAAGCGGTTCTGCCCTCGCTGGAGAAGCCCGATGTCGAGCACCGCACCCCGGCGTAAGCGACTGCCGCAGGGGCGGTGCCGCGTTCCGGGCCCGTGACGACGCCACGTTGCGCGAGCGCGGTCGCTCAGGATCGCGTGCCGCCCGCTACCTGCGCCATTCGTCGATCAGGTTCGCGACGAGTCCCGTCCAGCCGGTCTGGTGGCTGGCGCCGAGCCCGGCCGCCGTTTCCCCGTGAAAATATTCGTGGAACAGCAGGCAGTCGCGCCAGTACGGATCCTGCTGGAACTTCGTCGTGTCCCCGTAAATCCGCCGCGTGCCGTCCGCGCCGCGGGTGAACAGGCCGATCATCCGGTCCGCGATGTTGCGCGCCATCTCGCCGGGCCCGAGCGGGCCGGCGTGGGCCGCCGGCGCATCGACCGTGAATGAGGGTCCGTGCGCGTCGCCAAACTTCGCGAGCGCCTCGATCAGCAGGTACGAGGTCGGGAACCACACCGGCCCGCGCCAGTTGGAGTTGCCTCCCTTGATCTTCGAGTCCGCCTCGCCCGGTTCGTACCGGACCGTGCCGCCACCGAACGTGAACGGATTGTCAGCATGCGCCTTCGACAGGCTCCGGATGCCGCCCGGCGAGAGGAACTCGTCTTCGTTCCACACGTGCTGCAGGACGCGCGTGAGCTGCTGCTGATCCACGATGGAGAGGACTTCGAGCTTCCGGCCAGCGCGCGTGGCGTGATAGGACGCCATCCCGACGAGGTCCGGCCGGTTTCGCACGAACCAGTCCACGTCCGCGAGGAACATCTCGAGGTGCTCGATCCGGGAGGGATCCAGCACCTCGACCGCGAACACAGGCACGAGCCCGACCAGGGACCGCACGCGGAACTTGTGGAAGCTGCCATCCGCCAGGCGGAGGACGTCGTAGAAGAACCCGTCCTCGTCGTCCCAGAGCTCGTAGCCGCGCCCGCCCATCTTCTTCATCGCCCCGCCGATGTAGGTGAAGTGCTCGAAGAACTTCGTCGCCATCACCTCGTAGACGCCGTTGGTGTGCGAGAGCTCGATCGCGATCCGCATCATGTGCAGGCAGAAGAATCCCATCCACCCCGTCGCGTCCGACTGTTCCAGGAGCGCGCCGTGCGGCAGCGGCTGGCTCCGATCGACAACGGTGATGTTGTCCAGGCCGAGAAACCCGCCTTCGAAGACGTTCAACCCCTGGCTGTCCACCTTGTTCACCCACCAGGTGAAGTTCATCAGCAGTTTCTGGAAGCACTTCTCGAGAAACGCCGTGTCTCCCTTTCCGGTGCGCGCCTGCTCGCGCAGATACACACGCCAGCACGCCCATGCGTGCACCGGCGGATTGAGGTCGGAGAATTCCCATTCGTAGGCGGGGATCTGGCCGTTGGGGTGCTGGAACTGCTCGAAGAGCAGCAGCCAGAGGTTGTCCTTGGCGAATGCCGGATCGACGAGCGCCATGGCCACCGACTGGAAGGCGAGGTCCCATGCGGCAAACCACGGATACTCCCACTTGTCGGGCATCGAGAGGATCCGCATCGAGTTCAGATGCCGCCAGCTCCTGTTGCGGATGTTCCGGCGTGAGCCCGGGGGCGGGGCCTCTGGATTGTCGCCGTCGAGCCAGACGTTCACGTCGAAGAGGTAGACCTGTTTGGTCCACAGCATTCCGGCGAGCGCCTGGCGCTGCACCAGCTTCTCGTCGGCCGTCGCCGCCGGAGGATGGATCGTCGCGTAGAACTCGTCCGCTTCGGCACGGCGCTGCTCGACGGTGCGTTCCACATCCCGGAGCGGATTGGCGAGAGGCGGCGAGAGCCGCAGGTGCCAGGCCGTTGATCCGCGACCCGCGATGGACGCCGTGTAGTGCAGGCACGCTTTCGTGCCCGAGCCGCGCGGATTGACGGCGCTCTCGCGATTCACGATCGTGCGGTGAAACGCGTCCTTCGTGTACGCGCTCGCGGACCTGCCGCCCGGTCCATACACCAGTTCCGCGTGCGTCTCGTTGTCGGTGAACAGGGCGACGCCGCCGGGCGGCGCGTATAGATGCCTCGGTCCGAGGCGGTAATCGGACATCAGATTGACGAGCCGGTCTCGTGCCGAGTCGTCCGCGATCAACTCCTGGCAGTCCGGGGTGTTCAGGCCCCGCCGGATATCGGGCTGCGCGCCACGCTGCGGCCCCCAGCCCCAGGTGTTCCGGAACCACAACTGCGGCACGAAGTGAAACTCCGCACCGTCGGGCCCGCGGTTGAAGACTTCCACCTTGATGCAGAGATCCTCGGGATCGGCCTTCGCATACTCGATCACGACGTCGAAATATCTGTCGCCGTCGAAGACCCCGGTGTCGAGGAGCTCGAACTCCGGCCCCGTCCCCGCGCGCCGGCGGTTCTCCTCGACCAGCCGCGCGTACGGATACTCGTCGTGCGGATACTTGTACAGCAGCTTCATGTAGCTGCCGGTCGGTGTGGCGTCGAGATAGAAGTAGTACTCCTTGACGTCTTCGCCGTGGTTCCCCTCGGCAGGCGTGACGCCGAACATCCGCTCCTTCAGGATCGGATCCCGGCCATTCCACATCGCGGGCGAGAAGATGAGGGTCTGGTATCGATCGCAGAGGCCCGCGATCCCGTCATCTCCCCAGCGGTACGCCTTGCTGCGGGCGTGTTCGTGCGTGAGGTAGTTCCAGGCGTCCCCGTCCGCGCTGTAGTCCTCGCGAACCGTTCCCCAGGCGCGCTCCGCGACGTAGCAACCCCACTTGCGCCAGTGCCTCAGGGCACCGCCTGCGGGATCGTCGAGCCGGAGCTGTTCGGCGCTGGACATTCCGGAGGTGCTCACCGGTTCGTGCGCGGCATCATTTCAGGCGCGACCGATGGGTGGATGGGACGGATTGCTGGGCCGGGTCGGCAGGGGTCGTTCACGCGTGCGGCGCTGTGAACGCGAGAGAGTGGCCGTGCTGGAGGAGCTCTTCGACTTCGGCGAGCGACGGGGCGCCTGCCATCGCGCCGAGGCGGGTGACGCTGACCGCCGCCGCGGCGTTCGAGAAGCGGAGTACCTCGGCCGTCGGCCAGCCGGCGAGCGTCGCATAGACGAATCCGGCGCGGAACACATCACCGGAGCCGGTGGTGTCCACCGCGTTGACCGCGAAGGCGGGAGAGTGGATGATCCGATCGCCGTCGAGGGCCATCGCACCGTTGGTGCCGAGCGTGACGCAGAGCAGCCCTGTGTGGAGCTTCCGCAGCTTCCTCAGCGACCGTTCCGGGTCGCGCTCGCCGGTGAGCAGCGGCGGCAGATGTTCGGCGAAGATCGGGATTGACACGCTCCTCACGAGCTCCGCGGTCCGATCGGTCATCCGGTCCAGGTCACTGGTCACGGTCACGCCCTCTGCGATCGCCAGCCGTGCCACGCGGATCGACGCTTCCTCGTCGACGTCGTCCACGTGCAGCACGCGGGCGCGCAGGATCGCCGGGTCGATCGGCGCATCGCCGAGCAGCAGCCGCGGATCGCGATGCCACAGCACCGTGCGCTCGCCTGTCGATTGATCGACAAGGACCACCGCGAACTGGTTGTCGGCCTCGCGAACGATGACGTTGGCGAGATCGACATGGCGCGCGGCGAGGTCTTCCCGCACGCGGCGGCCGTTGGGGTCGTTGCCGACCGGGCCCAGGAAGCGGGTGCGGAGACCGAGCGCCGCGCAGGTCGCGAGCATTGTCGCCACCTGCCCGCCGCACGAGACGAAATGCGCGTTGATCCGGAGCTTGGTTTCGGCCGCCGCGCCCCCGGGCGCACAGGGCAGGAGGTTCACGTAATCGACGGAGCTGGCGCCGAGGCCGACAACGTCCATCAGGGGTGGCCGCCAGTCGAGATCACGAATGGCCGCCGGGCGCGGGGGTGTCGGGCTGGGCGCATCGAGCGTCATTATAGACGTGGACCGCCGTGCCTCAGCATCACCGGGGCGCTGCCGGTGGGCACACGGCAGAGTCGGCCAGGGCCGCGGGCCTGGCCGCGCGTGCGTATCCGCCGTGCATAATAGAGTGGTCTTTTGGGCGGCAGCGACGTATCGTTGGCATTCGCCTCCAGGCTTCGGCAGTCCGGTTGGACACCCCGGCGGCGCGGGTTGAGGAACCCGCGGTAGAGGAGATTCCCTTTTGCGCGTTCACCTGATTAATCCCAGCCATCTCGCGTTCGGTGTCGGCGTGATCACCCCTCGGTGGCTTTACGTGCTGGCCGCGGCGACGCCGCGAAATTTCGGCGACCCCATCATTACCGACGAAACGCTGGAGGTTCTGGATCCCTCCCGGATCCAGCCCGGCGACATCGTGGGCATCGGCATTCACACAGGCAATGCGCTGCGTGGGTACGAAGTGGGCCGGCTCGCCCGTGAACGCGGCGCCTGGGTGGTCTTTGGCGGCATTCACGCCACGCTCTATCCGGAAGAACCCCATACCTTGGGCGGCGCTCACGCTGTCGTCAAGGGAGACGGCGACGTCGCCTGGGGCCGGGCCGTGAACGACTGCGCGGCGGGCGCTCCGCAGCTGGTCTACGAGGGCGGGAAGATCGACGCCGACTCATTCGTGCCGGCACGCTGGGACCTGATCCCGCCGAACAAGTACATGTGGGCGTCGGTCCAGACGGTTCGGGGCTGCCCGAAGCACTGCTCGTTCTGCTCGGTGTGGAGGACGGACGGTCAGAAGCCGCGGCAGCGCGGAGCGGACGCGGTGGTTTCAGAAATCGTGCAGCTCCGGCGCCTCGGCTTCCGGTTCATCGCGCTCGCGGACGACAACTTCTACACAGTCACCCTGACCGACATCAAGATGGCGGGGCGGCGCGCCGATCCCGCCCAGCGGCAGTACCTCGAGGGCCTGCGCGCGGAGCGGTTCGAGCTGATGGAGAAGCTTGCCAAGCTGCCGAGCGACATGATCTTCTTCACGCAGATCACGATGGAAGCCGCCGAGGACCCGGCGTTCCTCGCCGCGATGAAGGCCGCCCGCATCAAGGGCGCGCTCGTCGGCGTCGAGGCGGTGACGCCCGAGGGCCTCAAGGACGTCTACAAGGATTTCAACTACGCCGGCGAGACGCTGGTCGAACGGCTGCGGGCGTTCAAGGACGCCGGCGTGCACGTGCTCGGCTCCTTCATCTTCGGGCTCCCGTCGGATCGCCCCCACACCTTCGAGGCGACTTCGGCGATCGCGACGCGCGCCGGCGTGACGTTCGCGCAGTTCGTGATGCTGACCCCGTTCCCCGGCACTGTCGATTTCGCCGCGTGGGAGAAAACGATGGAGTCGGACACGACCCGTATCGCGGGTGTGCCGCTCACGCGCCACTGGCTCATCCCGCAGGCGCTGCGACCCAAGGTGTACACGCCGCATCCGGTGATGGAAGCGGACGAGATCCGACGCCGCACGCAGGCCGTGTGGGACGATTTCTACAGCCTGTCCAAGATCTGGGAGCGCTCCAACTGCGTGCAGTCGCTGAAGTCGCGGCTCGCGTTCGTGCTCATCTCGAAGCTCTATCGTCAGATGTACGCGAACACGGGGATTGCAACCGACAGCGCGCGCGTCAACCGGTCAGCCCGGTGGGCCCGGGTCATTGCCGCCCCGTGCCGGCGCCTGTTCTCCGCCCCCCCAATGCCCGATTTACAAGTGCCGGTCTAACCTCCGCCTCGTACCGCGCTGCCCGTAGCGCGCTGCTTTAGCAGCGCGTTCCAGCGCGGGGATCGCCGGAGCTGAAGCTCCGGCCCACGGCTCCGGCCTACGTACTTGCGGTACATTAAGCGCATGCGCATCCCCTTCCGCCGCGTCGGTGCGGCGCTCGCTCTCTTCATTGGTCTAGCCGCGGCGGATCCTCTCTGGGCCCAGAGCCAGCCGGCCGGTACGGCCGCGGCCGCCGCATTCGCGCCGACCGACAAATTGCCATTCGACCCGGCGGTCACCACCGGGACGCTGCCGAATGGACTCACGTACTTCATCCGCCGCAACACCCGGCCGGAAAAGCGCGTCAGCCTGCAGCTCGCGGTCAAGGCGGGATCGGTCGACGAAGAAGACGATCAGCAGGGGCTCGCCCACTTCGTCGAGCACATGGCGTTCAACGGGAGCCGTCACTTCAAGCCGGGCGAGCTCATCTCGACCTTCGAATCAACGGGCGCCAGGCTCGGGCCCCACGTGAACGCGTATACCGGCTTCGACGAGACGGTTTTCATGTTCACGCTGCCGACGGACCGTGAGGGCATCGTGCTGAAGGGCATCCAGGCGCTTTCGGACTTCGCGGGGGGCCTGACGCTCGATCCGGTCGAGATCGACAAGGAGCGCGGCGTCGTCATCGAGGAGTGGCGCGGCGGGCTCGGCGCGGCATCGCGGCTGCGCGACCAGCAGATCCCGGTGCTGTACTACAAATCGAAATATGCCGAGCGGCTGCCGATCGGCAAGCCGGAGGTGCTCAGGAGCTTCACGCCGGACCGGCTCCGTGCGTTTTACACCAAGTGGTATCGCCCGGATCGCATGGGGCTCGTTATCGTGGGCGACGTCGAGCCGGCGGTCATGGAGTCGATGATTCGCGCGGAGTTCGCGGGGCTCGCCAAAATTGCCAGTACAGCCCCCGACCGCGTGTACGAGGTGCCGCTCCAGCCTGAGTTGCTCATCAAGGTGGCGACCGATCCCGAGGCGCAGCGGTCGTCCGTGTCGCTCGTCAGGAAGAAGGTCCGCGAGCCGCAGGACCGCGTGGCCGATTACCGGCGCGACCTCGTGCATCGGCTCGTGTTCCAGATGATCAACGATCGGTTCGACGAGCTGTCGCGCAAGCCCGACGCGCAGTTTCTCGGGGCTGGTGCCGACGAAAGCCGGCTGAGCCCGACCGTTGCGACGTTCAGCATGAGCGCCACCGTGGAGGACGGCAAGCTTGCCGCAGGCCTGTCGACGCTCGCAATCGAGTCCAACCGCATCAAGGAATTCGGCTTCGGCGCGGCGGAGCTCGAACGCGCCCGCAAATGGATGCTGGCCTCCTACGAGCGCGCCTACAGCGAGCGCGACAAGACCGAAAGCGGTTCTTACGCACAGGAGTATGTGAACTACTTCCTCGAGGGGGAACCCAGTCCGGGGATCGATGTCGAGTACCGGATCGCGAAATCCATGCTGCCGGCAATCACGGCTGCCGAAGTGGGCGACGCCGCACGCCGTCTGTTCTCGGACGAGAGCCGCGTGATTCTCGCGGTCTCGCCGCAGCGCGCCGGCGTAGCCGTCGCGACCGATACGCAGCTGCGCGACGCGCTCAAGGCCGCCGATGCGACGGCGGTGACGGCGTGGAACGACGCGGCGGGGTCCGCCGTGCTCATGGAGCACGTGCCCGAACCCGGGCCCGTCGCGGATCGCCGCACTATCCCCGAGCTCGGCGTCACCATTGTCCATTTCAGCAACGGCGTGGAGGCCTGGTTCAAGCCCACCGACTTCAAGAACGACCAGGTCCTGTTCTCGCTCACGGCCTCGGGCGGGGCGTCGCTGGCGCCCCCGCCCTTGTACCCGGAAGCGACGCTCGCGCCCGCGATCGTCGAACTCTCGGGCGTGGGCGGTCACACCGCGGTGGACCTGCAGAAGCTGCTCGCGGGAAAAATCGCCGCAGCGACACCGTTCGTGTCCGCGTCGTCACACGGCATTTCGGGATCGAGCACGCCGGCGAACCTCGAAACCGCTTTGCAGCTTCTCAACCTGTCGTTCACGGCACCCGGCAACGATCCCCAGGCATTCGTTCTCATCCGCCGGCAGCTCGAGGCGTCATACGCCAATCGCGACAACAACCCGGGGCTGCTGTTCCGCGAGAAGGTTTCGCAGGTGAATTCGAACAATCACTTCACCTCGCAGCCGCTGACGCTCGCGCGGATCGCGAAGCTCGATCCGGCGGCGATGATGTCCTTCTACAAGGAGCGCTTTTCGAACGCCGCGGACTTCACGTTCTTCGTCGTGGGCGCGTTCGACCTCCAAACCGCCGTGCCGCTCGTGGCGCGGTATGTCGGCTCGCTCCCGTCAACCGGGAAGCCGGCGAGCCGCTTCGCCGATCTCGGCATCACCTTTCCGACCTCCATCGAGCGCGCCGTCGTCGAGAAGGGGCGGGAGCCGCGCGCGCAGACGGTCCTGAGCTTTTTTGCCGATCCGCCGATCGAGGAAACCGAGCAGACGCGCGTCGCGGCGGCCGCCGATGTGATTGAAATTGCGCTGCGGGACATCCTGCGCGAGGAGATGGGGGAAACGTACAACGTGTCGGCCGGGCTCTCGCAGCCCCTGCCGCAGCGCGGCGCCGGACACATCAGCATCAACTTCGGCGCGTCGCCGGAAAACATCGACCCGATGATCGACCGCACGCTGCAGGAAGTGAAGCGGCTGCAGCAGGAGGGGCCCTCGCAGGATCTCGTCACCCGCGCGAAGGAGACCGCGCGCCGGGAGCACGAAACGGCGCTGAAGCAGAATGGCTTCTGGCTCGGGCGGCTGCAGTCCGCAAAGCTCCTCGGACGGGACCCCGTCCTCATCCTTAAGCGCGAGGAGCGCATCGACGCGCTGACCGCGGCGAACATCCAGGCCGCGTTCCGCACGTACTTTCCCACCGACCGTTTCACTGTCGTGACGCTGATGCCGGAGAAGAAATAGGGACGGCACTCATCTTGCGGGAGGTAGGCCCAAAGGGCCGGTTCACGTCCTTTTCCGTATCCCAGAGATACAGTTCAGGCGAAAAAGTGGAAGAAACACGTCGAACGCGTGTGCGCACACGGACCGGTGCCCAGGGGGTTGGTTACGGGCCTGTTCAGCAGCTCGGGGTGGCCGGGTGTCGATGACGATCCAGCCCCGGCTCAAGGTGCTGCTCGTCGAAGACGATGAGGATACGCGGGAAGTGTTGCGGCTCATCCTCGAGTCCGACGGCATCGAAGTGGCCGTTGCGCGTGACGGTCTCGACGCGCTGACCCGGATCGGGCAGCTGCGGGAACAGGATCCGCGGTCGCCGTCCGTCATCGTGCTCGACTATATGATGCCGCGCTGCAGCGGTCCGCAGTTCAGGCAGCGCCAGCTCGCCGACCCCGACATTGCGGACGTGCCGGTCATCCTCGTCTCGGCGGTGTCGGACCTGTCGTCGCGGGCCGCGCTCCTCAGGCCTTTCGCGATGCTGCAGAAACCAATCGACCCGGACCAGTTGACGTCTGTCGTTCGCGACGCCTGCAACGCGTACCGGAACTCCTAGCGGCCGGGCGCCGCGCTCCGCGATCCGGTCCTTGTTCACTGTGACCGGCGACCAGCCCTACGCTGCCGAGGGCAGCCGGGGGAACGTCACGACGAACGTCGCGCCCGTTCCCGGGCCGTCGCTCCGGGCACTAATCGTCCCTCCCATCCGCTCCGTGAACTCCTTTGCGATCGCGAGCCCGAGCCCGAGTCCGCCGTGGCGCCGCGTCGAAGACGGATCGCCCTGCAGGAAGCGGTCGAAGACGCGAGGAATCAGCGCGGGGCTGATCCCGATGCCGGTATCGGAGACGATGACGTCCACGGAATGCGCCGCCGGCTCCACTTTGAGCTGCACACGCCCGCCCGCATCGGTGAACTTCAGCGCATTCGAGACGAGATTCGAGACGATCTGCTGCACGCGCTGGGGATCTCCTTCAACCATGTAGGGCCCCGCCGGGATGTCGACCTCGAGCGCGATGTGGAGCCGCTCCGCCTCCGGGCGTAACTCTATGGCCAGCGCGGCCACCGTCCCGCACACGTCCACCGGCTCGCGCGCGAGCTCGATACGCCCGGACCCCAGCCTGGCGAAGTTCAGCAGGTCGTCGACGAGCTGCGCCTGGGTCCGCGCATTGCGTTCGATCGTCTGGAGCGCCTTGCGCAGCATCACCGCCCCGTAGTCGCCGCTCAGCAGCATGGTGCTCCAGCCGAGAATGGTGTTGAGCGGCGTCCGCAGTTCGTGCGAGACGACGGCGAGGAACTCGTCCTTCACGCGGTTGGCGCGCTGCGCCGCTTCGTACAACTGCGAGTTGTCGATCGCCAGCGCCGCGCGGCCCGAGAGGTCCATCAACAGGGACAGATCGGTCTCGGAAAAATTGCGACCGGGGGTGGAGCTGACCCACGTGATTGCGCCGAGCGTGCGGCCTCTCGCGTTGAGGGGCGCCATGATGACCGACTGCAGTGACAGCGCGTGGAGGCTGGCGAGGTGCTCAGCGTCCCTCGCCCCCGCGGCAATCATCTCGTCGGTCACCTCCGCGATCAGCAGCGGTTCGCCGGTGCGGAGCACGTGCCCGAGCCCGGTATCTTCCGAGAGATTCGGCGGATATCGCGCGAGGAACTGCTCCGCGAACTCGACCTTCGCCGGATCGACATGAGCCGTGGCGAGCCGCTGCAGGTTGCCGTCGGTCAGGATGTCCACCGCGCACCAGTCCGACAGAAGCGGGACGGACATCTGCGCCACCTGCCGCAGAGTCGTCTCGTAGTCCAGCGAGGTGAAGAGGGAGGAAGAGTCGGCGAGGAACGCCAGCCGCGCGGCCTGTCGCTGTGCTTCGTTCCGCAGGCGCCGTTCCTCTTCGAACGACTCTGCGTGCCCCATGGTCGCTGCGGCGAGATGGCCGAGGGCGATCGCCACCTGCAGCTCCCCTTCCGACACTTGGTGCGGCGTGCGGTAGTAGAGCACGAGCGTCGCGCCGCGGTTGCCATGCACGGGCAGCGGCACCGACACCAGGCTGCGGATCCCTTCCGCGCGGTATTCGGGGCGCCGGTGCTCGAGCGTGGGCGCGACCTCGAGATCGTCGGCCACGAGCGGCGCCGCGAACGGCAGCGTCGTGCCTTTGAGCATCTGCCCGGCGAACGCGTCGCTCAGCCCGACGCTGTGCACGATCCGCCATTCGCCGAGCGCAGGATTCAGCGCCCAGATTGCGAGCGCATCAGCGTCCGAGACCTGCTGCGCGAGGTCGCAGATCGCGCTCCGGACCGCGCCGGTCCGTACGGCGGCGAGGAGCTTGTCGGCCCCGCTCGTGAGCGCGACGAGCCGCGCACGCAGTTGCGCGCTCTCTGCCAGGGTCCCGGCGCCGGGTGCGTTGGGATCGATGATCGTCATGCCCGCACGGCGTCAGGAGAACCACCGCATCGTGAGCTCAACGGCGACGAGCGCGAACAGGACCGTCAGGACGAGTGCGGCGAACACCCATTTGAGCATTCGACGGAGCCCTTCGTCGGAGCCGGCCGCCTGTGACGATGCGTGGCCACGCGAGGGGTCGCCGCCATCCATATCGAGGGGATTCATTATAAAGCTGGAGAAGCGTGGGGCCCAAGGGCAGGCGGCGCGCAGGGCCGCGGACGGACCGTATCCCGGGCGACCGCCATACTGCTCGATGGCGGACCATCGAGCAGTATGGGGAGGCCTGTTACTTGACCGTCAGGTCGCCGCGCATCCCCGCGGCGTAGTGCCCCGGGAACGTGCACATGTACGGGTACACGCCTGCCTTCGCCGGCGCCTTGAACGTGACGTCGACGGTCTCGCCCGGGCCGGCGAGCTTCGTGGACGCAAGGATGTCCGCCTTCCGCGCCGCGGGCACGTAATCGCTGTCGCGCGCGGTCATCGCGTCCTGGCTGAACTTGGCCGCATCCACGCCCGCCTTGAGGGCGACGAAGTTGTGCGCCATGGCCACTTTCGGCACGGCGCCGACGTTCTTGAGGACGACGTGAAGCGTCTCGCCCGGCTTCGCCTGGATCGCCGTCATGCTGTATTTCATGTCGTCGCCGCCGTTGATTTCCACCGTCCGTCCGGCGCCGGCTGCCTTTTTCGCGGCGGGCGCCGCGGGTTTCGCCGTCTTGCCGGCGGGCGCTGCCGCTCCCTGAGCGGCCAGCGGGGCAATGGAGGCCGCCGTGAGGGCGGCTGCGATGGACACGGTGCAGAAAAGTCGCATCATTGATGATCCTTGTTGAACGATTTTGATGACGTGCTGACGTCCCGTCGGTGCGAACCTGCCCCGGGAGACGAGACCTTTCGGCCTCACCACGAGTCTATGCTCAGCCGCGCGGCGAGACAAGCCGGACGATCAGCGCGGCCACTCGAGGCGTTCCGGAATCCGGTCCGCCTGCAGGGCCAGGATCCAGTATTCGACCTCCACTCGGGTCCGTGCAGGGATCCAGCGGTACGTCGGGACGCCGAACAGCCGCGCTCGCTCGATCATGCGCCGGCGGGACTCCGGAAATGGCGAGACGCCGAATTCCATCCCGCGCGTCAGCGTCGCGCTGTTCCACGGCGGCGCCGCGCGGCTGTGGTTCTCTTCCCAGATCCCCATCCAGGGGAAATCCGCCTGCCTCCAGACATAGCCGAACGCCTGCCGCAGGGCCGGGGAAAACGCCACGAACCACGCGCTGAGCGCCGTTCGGTCCATCAAGTGTGCGGTGTACCCGCCGGAGACCGCCGCATCGTTGAACACACGCAGATCCGCCGTCCGCCCGTCCTGCCGCGGCGCGTGGGGCCAGTCGAATTCGGCGCCGGCTGCGAGGTAGTCGGCACTTCCGAATTTCCCCTCCAGGACCTTGGAGTTCGTCGCCGACGCGCGAAACTCGGTCGAGCCTCGCTCCAGGAACGGCGGACCCAGGGTGACATGCTCCGTCCAGGCCACCGGCCGATCGGTCGCGGTCGTGTTTTCCACCGACTCGACGATGCGGACGGCGCGGTCGTCGATGTCGATCCGGCGCTCCACCCGCAGCGACGCTTCCGTCAGGTCCGCGCGCATCACGAGGTGCGTCGCCGAGGGCTCGATGTCATAGAGGGCGATCGACGCTTCGCCGTGGGGATGGAGACCCGCGGCTTCTTCTTCCGCAGAAGGGCCGCCGAAGATATCGAGGCAGAGATTGTGCCCCATGATGCACGCCAGCAGCCGCGCCTCGGAATTCTGCCCGTAGCTGGCGTCGGTCTGCGGATCGAATGCCGCCGGCTCGATCGACGGCCAGGGCGGGATCCACAACGGGCTCACTCCAGTCCGTTTGTCGAGGACCTCCGCGATATGTCCGCCCCCGGCGACAACGGTGACTCGGAGCGCACTGTTCTCGATGCTGGCGGCGCGCCGGCCGCGAAACGTCTGCACAGGCACGGGGTAGTCTAAACCGGGACTCCGGATTCGGGACTCGGGATCCGGGACTCGGGATTCGGGACTCGGGATCCGGGACTCGGGACTCGGGATTCGGGACTCGGGATTCGGGATTCGGGATTCGGGATGGGGGACTGGCGACTGGCGACTGAAGGGAAGCGGGAAGCCGGAAGCGGGAAGCGGGAAGCCGGAAGCGGGAAGCGGGAAGGCGGAAGCGGGAAGCGGGAAGCGGGAAGCCGGAAGCGGGAAGCCGGAAGCGGGAAGCGGAAGCTGTCTTGTTATAGAGTTAGCGGTCGCCGGTGTGGCCGCGGCGTCGTCACAATCAACAGCTCTCAGCGGGGATTCAGATGCTCGAACGATCGCAGGTGCAGGAAGCCATTGACGCGGGTGCCGGGCTCCTTCGGCTCGAGCCGGCCTGGGTGCCGCGGTCGTTCATGATTCCGGGGCGGCGCCTGCGCCTGCACCCGGACGACTACTACGCCTTCGGGGGGCACCGCGGCGGCATCAACGAGCGGTGGTTCTCGTCGACGACCAACGCGGACAACGGGCCCGGCACCCCCGCCGACGAGGGGCTCAGTTACGTCCGGCTCGGGAGCGGCAAACGGTTCCTGCTGAAGGACGCGGTGGAGACGGCGGGCGACCTCCTCATCGGCGCCGACGTGATGGCGCGTGAGAAGGGCTGGAATCTGCTCTGTAAGTTCTTCGACAATCTCGGGCCCATCCCGCACCACATGCACCAGAGCGACGAGGCCGCTGCCCGCGTCGGCCGGCGCGGCAAACCCGAGGCGTACTATTTCCCGCCCCAGTACAACCCGGCGTCGAACAACTTTCCGCACACGTTCATGGGACTCGAGCCTGGCACGACGAAGGACGATGTGCGGCGGTGCCTCGAGAACTGGAGCCGGGGGGACAACGGCATCCTGTTTCTCGCGCGTGCGTACCGGCTGGAGCCCGGCGCCGGCTGGCAGATCGACCCCGGGATTCTGCACGCGCCGGGGTCGCTGCTGACGTATGAGCCCCAGGTGAACAGCGACGTGTTCGCGATGTTCCAGTCCGAGGTGGAGGGACGGATCATCGACTGGAGCCTCCTCGTCAAGGATGTGCCGAAGGAGAACCACCACGACCTCGATTACATCATCGGCATGCTCGACTGGGACGCGAACGTGAATCCGCGATTTGGCGAGAGCAACAAGCGGTTCCCGGTTCCGGTGAAAGCCTTCGCGGAGACCGAGCCCGAAGGCTATCGCGAGCAGTGGGTCACGTACGGCACCGGCTGGTATTCCGCCAAGGAATTGACCGTGCTGCCGAAGCGCACCGTGACGATCCGCGACGCGGCCGCGTACGGGATCATCATGACGCAGGGGTACGGCCGGTTCGGCAGCCTGCAGGTCTCGACCCCCGCGATGATCCGGTTCGGACAGATGACGGAAGACGAACTGTTCGTGACGGCGGCCGCGGCCTCCGCCGGCGTGCGGATCGAGAACCAGAGCGAGACGGAACCGCTCGTGATGCTCAAACATTTCGGCCCCGGGAACCCCGACGCCGCGAAGCTGAAGGGAAAGGGCAGGCAGGGCTGAGGAGCGTTCCGTTATCAGGACCTGTCCCGGAGAGGAACAAGACAACAGTGGCGACACACAGATACCCGGCAGTCCATAACGCGATGTGGCCTGGCCTCGTAGGCAAGGGACCCGACTCGGAGCCGCCGATCGATCTCGACACGATGATCGAG
>JBBWZJ010000341.1:0-6814 GCA_039648985.1 Acidobacteriota bacterium
CCCTCATTGAAGCCGCCGCCGTAGATCCAGAAGAGAACGGGCAGTGTGGACGGCGGACGTGCGCCACCGGTGAGCGTCGCAGGAGTCCAGACGTTAAGCAACAGGCAGTCTTCAGAGACCCCGGGCGGCTCGGGGCTCATGTATTCGCTCGTCCACTGTCCCGACCCGCTCGCCCGCAGCGTCTGGGTGCACGCGGTGCCGAACTTTTTCGCAGAACGGATTTGAGACCCCCAGCTGGCCGCGGGCCGCGGGGGAGCCCACCGCAGATCACCAACAGGGGGCGCGGCAAACGGGACGCCGAAAAACGCCGTCACGCCGTTGTCGGTCGTGCCCTCGAGGCTGCCTTGAACGACTGCAGCGGTCGGGTCGACCGGAGCCGGGCCGAACCCGATGCCTAACGCGATCGCAATCGTCACAAGCGCCGCAGCCTGCCTCATCGCGCCTCCGTCCTGGTTCTGATGTCCAGGATTATATGTGTGACAGGCGCCGGCTTATCCAAGCCTTCCGTTCTCGCACCCGTTCACCGCACCGCCGCATGTGGAAGGACGTCACTCGCTTCAGCCTCGTGCACGATCCGCTCGGCATCGTCAGGCAGCAGAAAGCGGTCGCGCACCGCCTGCTCGGCCGCGCGCTTCACGATCGAGACGTAGTTCTCGAGCGAGCCGTAGCGTTCCTCGAGCGAGTGCCGCGGGTCGCTGTTCGCCAGCCGCTCCGCCTTCGTCTTCGCGAACGGAATCCAGCCGCCCTGGAATCCGCAGCCCTGGCCGGCAAAGAATCCGGAGCGATAGACGTTCCAGCCAAGGTAGGTGCCGAGCGGCGCCTGCATCAGCACCGATGGGATGCCCGCGGTTTCGTTCCCGTCTTCGTTCACCCGCGGCACGTAGGTCGGCACCACGCCGAGCACGCGCGGCGGAACGATCGACATCGTGCCCGACAGATCGACAGCCTTGAAGCCGGGACCGAAGTCGTAACGGACCACAGGGTTGAGCACGCGATCGCTGAACGGCAGGCCGGGAATATCGGGGAAGCCCACAGCGGCCCGCGTCGCCGGCACCAGATCGCCGTTCGCCAGACGCGGGTAACGGCTGTCGGGCGGCAGTGTGCCCTTCCTCACCCATTCGACCAGCGCACGCGTGAGCGCCCTCGTCTGATCGGCTTCGGGATTCGGATTGGCAGCCAGCACGCATGCGGTGTTCGGCGTCGTGTCGACGCGGAACCCGCCGCGTCCGCCGCCATGCGTGGTCCCGGGATAGTAATAGCGGCGCACGCTGTCTGGCACCGGAACGTCACGGGTCGCGTCGGTGCCGATCAGATCCGGAGACATGCGCAGGCCCCAGAACTCTGACGAGCCGAACGCTTCGATGATCTTCGGGCAGGTTCTCGTCGCGGTGCACCGGTCGAGCAGCCCGGCGGCCGGGAGCTTGCGGACTTTATCCTGGTAGTGACTCCACCACACCGCGCCCTCGCTGCCGGCCTCGTACACGCCGGCGGCACCGCCCGGCAATCCGAAACGGAGGTTCATCGGCGTCTGGCGCGCGGCGATGCGTGGGAAGGCCCCGTCCCACACCATGCCGTTCAGCAGGTCGCGATTGAAGCCGAGATGGATGAACGTGCGGATGAGATTTCCCGACTGCGAGTCGCCGACGCTGACGGCGTAATCGATCGCGCCGGCGACGGGATTCGGCGTTCCCGCGCTGTCCGTCTGGGCATGGCGGAAGAACGAGACGATGTCGCGTGTCGCGGCGAGGCCGGCGCCGAGCACCAGCGGGTCTCTGGCCGTGTAGACAAGCTCGTAGAGGCGGCCGGCCCGGAACCCGTCCTTCAGGCAGAGGCGCGTGGGGTCCGGAGTGCCGGGCCAGGGCGTCGAATCGCAATTGGCGAAGGCCCAGTCGCCTCGTGCGACAGGATGAGCCGCGTCCTCTTCCACGGAATAGTTCTCCCGTGTGTGCCAGGTCAGGCGCGCATCGGGCTGTTCGAGACCGGCAGGGGGATACGGCTGCGGGGTCCCGAGCGACGCGAGACGGATCGAGGCTGTGCGGGTGCCTTCCGCCACGTCGTAGAAGCGCGCGACGACGGGACCGGTTATCGGCGAGCCGTTCCGATTGCGCGCGATCGGCACGACGATCGTCTGGTTGTTCGCCGTGGGGATCACATCCCCTTGCCAGCCGCTGACGAGCGACACGTAACCTTCAGGGCTCGCAACCGCCTCTCCATTCCCGCGGTTGACGACCTGGTACAGGAGCACGCGTGCCGCTTTCGACATGTCCATGGGTTTCGCCATCGCGAACGTCGCGACGTACTCCACTTTCCCTCGTGCGTTCGTCGGCGCCAGCTCGAGATCCTGAATGATCGTGTTGTGCCGATCCTTCGGATCGATCTCGCCGTGGACCTTGCCCCGGATGAGTTCGAACGGTCCCGCGGCTCCGACGGGTTGTGCGTTGTTCATGGGCTCGCGCGACGTGATCTCCAGATGGATCACCTGCGCACGCGCCGGCGTGACGCTCGACGCAAGAACGCAGGCGAAGAGCACCCATCCAACGCGTGTCGGTCTCATCCGGTATCTCCATCGTCAGCAGCAGCGCGCTCAATGACTTGCCATGCGCGTCAAGGGGAAAGAGGCGTACAAAGTAACCCACTCGGCACGCCGGAGTACGCGGGCCACGGGGCGCGATCACCGGCCCGGTTGCGGTGCGCTGTGCTTCCAGGCCTGAAGATACGCGGCAAACCCTTGCGCCACCTGCGGTGGCGCGTCAGGGATCATCGCGCGGAGTGCCGACTCGAAGCCGTCAGGATCCTGAACGCGCAGCAGGCTGGCCGCCTGCGCAGCGACGGCGCTGTCGTAAGCGCCGAGTCTCGTGATGAGGGCCCGCCTGTCACTCGCCGCCGAGACTTCCCGCCGCGCGTACTCGAAGGCGCTCTCGAACGTTCCACTCCCATCCGCATCCACGAACACCGCTCCGCTCAGACCCAGCACATACGGCGTGAACGCACTCGACGACGGCTGATACGGCTTCGCGGTGGGCCAATACGGCGCGGCGACACCGGGGCCTGTCGCGATCGCCACGAGGTGCACATCGTGGGATGGTCCGGGCAGCCGCCACATGGCCTGCCATTTCAACCCGGGCCTCGAGCCGCCGGCGATCGCCTCCTCGCGTGCCTTCACACCATTGACGTAAAGCGCCACCCGCGAGGCGCGCGTCCAGCCTGGACCCATGACCCGGATCCTCACGTCGAGCCCGCCCGCGCTCCGCGCCAGCTCACCGGGCCCCTTCCCGGCGACGTCGATTTCCGTCAGTAATCCATAGCTGACCATCACGCGGCCGGCGCGGACAGCCTCGATCGCCTGTGACACGTCTATCCGGCCGGGGTCGCGATCGTCGCACCGGACGTAGGTTCTGCCCTGCCCCACGATGTATCGCGAGACGTCGTGCGAGTCGCTCGACCCGACGGGGCTGAGAATCACCCCTCGATTGAGCAGGCCCATCCAGTCACGCGGCAGCGACAACCCGTCGCTCAGGATGGCGCCGGAGTTGACGACCTCCATCGCATTCGCCGGCAGTCTCCAGCCGTCGAGATCTTCCCCGGTGACACTGAGGTGCCGCGGGCGGCCGAGCGGCCGGAAGCCGCCGTGAAGGTCCAGCGCGTGGTTGAGCACGACCACGGGCCCGGTGGCGGCACGTGCGATTGCGTCCCGAAGCGCGCTCCAATCCGGAACGCGCGGGTCAATGGCCGCGCCAGCGACCGGCAGCGGAAACACGTTGAAGTGGCCGATGGACGGCGTCGTCACCTCGGTCCCGAGGATCGGCGTGAAGTAGTCCCGCAAACGCGTGGCCTGCGCGCGGGGCTCCAGATCGACGCGCATGTTGTGCTCGGTCGACACGGGCAGCTCGACGCCTTCGCCCGCGATCGTCAACAGCCGCTCGTCGAGCTCCGCATCGCCATGCCGCGCGAACGCGCCGGTATGCACGTGCGTGTCCATCGACGCCCACCCGGCCGTGTCCACGTCGCGGCGGATCGTCAACCGCCGCGACACGCTGGTGCCCCTGGCGAGCTTCACTTCGACGCTCGCCACGCTGTACTCGAAACCCCGTCCGGCGTAGATCACATAACCGCCCGCGGGCAGCTCCAGCCGCACCGCGCCAGTGCCGGTGTACACGACGCCCGGCCTGACTGCCTGCTGCGGGCCTGACGCGTTCCCGAGCGAGACCAGCGTGCCGTGCTGGTCCACGACGGTGATGCGGCTCGGGACAGGGCGTCCGTCCGGCGCTTCTGTGACGGAGACGTCCACCGTCGCCTCCGACAGCATCTCCGCCTTCGGACGGGCCACCAGCGTCACCTGCCCGATGAGCACATCGTCGGATGCATCACCCCCCGTGCAGCGAATTCGCAACTCGTTGCGCCCGTCCTTCAGCGACCCGGGTGGGACCGTCCAATACGTGATCATGTCGGCTTCGTCGGGCGGCAGCCGCGCAATCTCCGTCCCGTTCAGCAGAACAAGCCAGGGCTGTTTCAGATCGCGATGACGCAGCCGCAGGGTCTGTTCCGCCTGGTTCAGCCTGGCGGGGAACGCCAGCGCGAGTTCCCGGCCTTCGGCATTGGCGGGAAACTCCGCCCACTCCCGCTCCGCGCCGGACCGGAGGTGATGCATGCGCGCCGTGATCACCAGATCGCGGGGCGGGGTGGACTGGAGACCGGCAATCACCAGAGTGAGTACAGCGACGACGCCAGACAGGGTGGACATCATCCGCTACGATAGCGCCATGTGGTGGGCCGGCGCAGCGATGGTCGTCTGAGCCGGGCACGTCCGCGCAATATTTTCCCGGGAAGTGTCTTCCCGGGAAGTGCGCGGCCGCCTCACGGCGATCTGGAAGATCTGCTGGACTCGAAGCATTGCCAACGACGGCTGGCACCCCTCGCCCCCTCGCCACCGCGCGGCCGTCCGGCCCTATAATTCAGGACACTTGTTCCTGCCATCCGGCACACGTCTCGGCGTTTACGAAATCCTGACGGCGATCGGCGCCGGCGGCATGGGCGAGGTCTACAGGGCGCGGGACACTCGGCTCGACCGCGATATCGCGATCGAAATTCTCCCGCAGGCGTTTGCTGCGGATGCCGACCGCGTTGCGCGTTTCGAGCGCGAGGCGAGGACCCTGGCGTCGCTGAACCACCCCAACGTTGCGCAGATTTACGGGTTCGAACACGCCCAAGGAGTCCACGCTCTCGTGATGGAGCTGGTGTCCGGCGAGGATCTGTCGCAGCGGATCGCGCGCGGTGCGCTGCCACTCGACGAAGCTCTCCCGATCGCGAGGCAGATCGCAGAGGCCCTTGAAGTCGCGCACGAGCAGGGGATCGTGCACCGGGATCTCAAGCCGGCGAATGTGAAGATTCCCGAGGACGGCACCGTAAAGGTGCTCGATTTCGGCCTGGCACAGGTGCAAGAGCCACCGCCTTCGGCGCCAGGCATGTCGCGGTCCCCCACCATCACCACAGATTCGCGAGGATGGCACCGGGCGGCGTTCCTCGTCCGCTGCGCTCGTCACCGACGAGTCCGGCCGTGCCGAGGTGTACGTTCAACCGTTCCCCGGGCCAGGTGCCAAGGTCACCATCTCGAACCACGGTGGCTTGCAGCCGATGTGGGCACGCGACGGCCGCGAGCTGTTCTATCGAGAAGGGGAGTGGATGATGGCAGTGTCCATAACGCGTGATCCGTTCCGCCCCGGGCCGCCGCGAAGGCTGTTTGAATTTCCGGCCGGGATTTACAACATGGATCAGAACTTCGCAGATTTCGATACGGCGCCGGACGGCCGCTTCCTTGCTGTCCGAGGCTCCGCCGCCACGCCAGACGAGATCCATTTCGTTCTGAACTGGAGTGAAGACCTCCGCCATGCCCTCGGACGATAAGAGCACCCGGCGCGCCCGTCGAGAGCGCAACTTTACAGCCCAGGTTCGGCCAACCGTCGCGGATTTGGGCAAACATGAGCTCCACTGTGCGCGCGGCGATCACAGAGCGGGGCGGATGGACGACGGGACGCGTGTTCGTTGCGTCGCTGGTGATTTACGCTGTGTCGTTCGGGCTTCCCGCCGTCATCAAACGGGATCCGACAAATTATCTCGGCTCGTGGTGCCGTCAATCGTCGACACATGCGGCGGATCCCCGGTGACGAGGTCTGCCACGACATCAACTCACGGCTCGCGGAAACCCAGGGGGCGCAGCGTCAGCTGGCCGGAGTGCGGATCGTGTCGAAAGAGAAGGCCGCCGCGCCGGACCGAGCCGCCGGGCACGTAGTCGAACGTGACGGAGCCGGTTTCCGGCGAACCGTCACCCCGCTCCAGGCGTCCTTCCACCATCACCTCCGCGGCCGTCTTGCGTCCGTCGTTCCTTATCGAAAACTGGACGAGGAAGTCCGGACCGGACGCTGCGATCGCGTCGATCGTGACGGCAAACCGCGGCGGCGTCTGCTCCCGTCGTCCCGCCAGGAACAGCGTCACCACCATGCCGATCACGATCGCGGTCGCCACCGCGGCGGCGATCCATTCCCACCTGGAGATGCGCGCCGGCCTGTCGGTCATCACGCGTCCAGGATCAATCGGGCCGCGGCCGCACCAACGGTCGCCGGCAGCCCGAGCGCGACCGTGGTGTGGATGGCCGGCGCGATTTGCGTGTCGTCGAAGCGGCCGAACACATACAGCAGGAAGGCGCTGACGACGAGCGCCAGGCTGTAGCCGACGACCGCGAGCCGGAAGAAGGTGCTGAGGCCGCCGCCGGGCTCGGAAGCGGCATGACCCTCGAACCCGACACCGTGCATGAAGAAAT
>JBBWZJ010000010.1:0-2564 GCA_039648985.1 Acidobacteriota bacterium
GCGCGTACGCGTCACGCAGACCGGCTTCGAAGAGAGCGAGCGCTGGCGGCGCTACTACGAGGTCATCGATGTCGGCTGGACGCGCGCGCTCGCATCGTTGAAATCGCTGCTCGAACAGTAGGGGCTCGGAGCCCGGAGCTACGGGCTAGCAGCTAGGTGTGTTGTACCAGGACATAAGTCACATCCGTAAGATGCGGTCGCAGGGAGGCGACGCATGCGTGGAGTGGCTCATGACCCGGTGCTCCGAGCCAAGCTGATGGCGATGCATCAGCAAGGCGTGACGTTGACGGCGTTGACGGCGGAGTTCGGGGTGGCCCGGGAGGTCCTGTCGCGCTGGTGGCGCCGGTACCAGGCCGACGACCTGGCCGGCTTGCAGCCGCACAGCCGGCGTCCGCAGACGTCCCCGACGCAGATCGCGCCCCGGCTCGAGGCGCGCATCCTGCGGTTGCGTGGCCAGCGCCTGAGCGCCGCGCGCATCGCGCACGCGGTCGGCGTCGGCCATGGCACGGCGCAGCGGGTGTTGGAAGCGCATGGCGTCAATCAGCTGCCACGGCCGCCGCGCGCGAAGGCGAAGCGGTATGAAAAACAGCGTCCCGGGGAGCTGGTCCACATCGACTTCAAGTACCTGCCCGCCCTGCGGAACGCCCGGCATGACTTCGAATTTGCGGCGATCGATGATTTCAGCCGCGAGGCCGTCGTGTGGATCACGACCGAATCCACGAGCGCGGCAGCCACGGCGTTCTTGGAGCAGGTCGCGAGGACGTTGCCGTATCCGATCGAAGCCGTGCTGACCGACAACGCCTTTGCGTTCACGATGCGTCATGCCCAGCACGCCGATCGCCGGACTCGATTTCAACAAGCGTGCACCGGGATGGGCATCGCGCATCACCTGCTCCGTCCGTACGCGCCGCAATCCAATGGCAAAGTGGAGCGGTTCTTTCGCACAGTAAACGACGAATGTCTCCACGTCCGGCCCCTCTTCACCTTTGCCGCTCGCGACCGCGCCGTGGAGAACTTCGTCTGGTATTACAACCATGAACGGCCGCACTTCAGCCTCGCCGGCATGACGCCGGTCGGTCGACGTAAGCTCTACTTCCGTCAGGCCGAATGAGACTAATGTCCTGGTACTACACACCTAGCTCCTAGCTCCAGCTCCCAGCCCCGGCCGAAGCCCTGAGCCCTGAGCCCTCAGCCCTGAGTCATAAGCCCTACGCCCTCGAGTCTCTACTCCGGCCTGTTGCCGATATCGCCGCCGGTGTGTCCGGTTCCCGTACGGAAATTCCGGCTGCCGCCCGTTTCGGTGCCGAGGCCGCCGGTCACGCCTTCGGTGATGTCGCGCGAGCCGGAGTGCTCAGTCTGATCGTGCTGCGAGCCGCCGACCATCGAGCTCTCGTCCTCGCTATTGCCGCCGCTTTCGTGCTTCGACGGGATGTGATCTTCGGTTCCCGCTTTAGGGCTGATATCGCCGAGTATGCCCGACTGAATGCGGTTGTCGTCTGCCATATGTCTCACCTCTGACATTTGCTACCGCAAGTGCGGTGCCACGGAGACCGGGTCGACTGCCACCTCAGGTGTGAGCCGGACCATATCGAGCTTTACCCACGCGCGCAGCAGCTCCGCCACGCTCCACGCCTGCGCGATGCAGCCGCGCGGCGTGAACGGCGATTCGGCGTCGAACACTTCGCTTATCGATCCGATGCAGGCCTGATCGAGGTGGGGCACGAAGCCGTCGAGCGCACGACGGGCGCCATCGATATCATCGGGATACACCTTGAGCCACGCGTCGATGAACGGGCCGACGAGCCAGCCCCACACCGTCCCCTGGTGGTACGCTGCATCGCGCGTCCGCAGGTCGCCGAAGTACTGCGCCTTGTAGTCGCGGTCGCCAGGCGCCAGCGAGCGCAACCCGACCGGCGTGACCAGACGCTCGCGCACGACCTGCATCACCGCCGTCCAGCGCTCGCGCGCCAGGATCGGGTGCGGCAGCGCGATCGCGAACACTTGATTCGGACGGCACTTCGGATCGTTGCCACCCCCCTCGGCGTCGACAACGTCGTACAGGTAGCCGCCGTCGGCGAACCAGAAGCGCTCGTTGAACGATCGCGCCGCCTGGTCGGCGCGCGCCGCATAGTCGTCGCCGTCGTCGCCGTGGACCGGGGCCCAGCGCTGCATCAACCGCAGCGCGTTGAACCAGAGCGCATTGATCTCGACCGCCTTGCCGCGGCGCGGCGTCACGACCCAGTCGTCGACCTTGGCGTCCATCCACGTGAGCTGCACGTCTGGGGCCCCCTGGATCAGCAGGCCGTCGCGCGTGTCGACGTGGATGCCGAACCGGGTGCCGCGGACGTGATGGTCGATGATGCGCTTGAGCGTCGGGTAGAGGAGGGCGAGGGTCAGCTGATCGCCGGAGGCGGCGACGTAGCGGTCCACGGCATGGAAGAACCACAACGTCGCGTCGGCCGTGTGATACAGGCCATCCCGCTCCCCCTCCGGGAACATGTTCGGGATGAGCCCGTCGCGGACGTAGTGCGCGAACGTGCGCAGGATGTACCCGGCCTCGACGT
>JBBWZJ010000017.1:0-6167 GCA_039648985.1 Acidobacteriota bacterium
CGTCATCAGCAGGTCGTAGGTGAGCGTCGCATCGAGCGGAATGCCGCTCTCGATGTAATTCCGCATCCCGATCTCCCGCTCGATCGCGATGATCGCGCCGATCTTCTGCGCCGCGAGCATGGTCGCGGCCACGACAATCTCCTCGATCGTCTCGTCGGCGGCCTCCTGGCGGTTCAGGTACCGGAAAAACGGGGCCTGCCCGAAATGAGCCAGCGCACGGCGGATGTCGGACTGGAAAATGACGATGGCCGCGAACGCCAGGTACACCAGCATGTTGCGGATCATCCAGTTGACGGTCTGCAGCGGCGCGAGCCTGGAGATATAGAAGAGCGCGACGATGAGCAGGGACCCGACCGCCATCTGCGCGGCACGGGTTCCGCGGATCAGCTTGAGGAACTCGTAAATCAGGACGGAAACGAGCGCGATGTCGAGCAGGTCCCACCAGCCTACGGGTGGACGCCGCAGCACGCTCCCGAGGAAATGCATCATGCGCGCCTAGCTTATCTGAACTGCGGGTGCATCGGGTCCGTCGGGACGCACACCGGAAGCCGCCGATCGCTGATTGTCAGGGCCTTCCCGGCGATTCGGCCGCCGAGCGGATTCGATCCGCCACGCGCACCACGTCCAGCATGGCTTCGACGCCGTGCACGCGGACGATGTGCGCGCCGAGGAGCACGCTCGCGGCGACGGCGGCGGCCGTGCCCCACTCGCGGGCCGCCGGAACCCTGTCGCCAATGGCCTCCTTGAGGAACGACTTGCGTGACGGCCCTGACAGGATGGGACGGTCGAGGGCGGCGAGCGTCGCCAGGTGCGCGAGCGCGGCGTACGAGTGGGCGGCGCGTTTCGCGAAACCAAGCCCGGGGTCCACGATTGTCGATTCGATCCGGATGCCCGCGTCCGCCGTCCGCGCGAGCGCGAGGCGCAGCTCGGCGGCGATCTCGAGCGGCGCATTCAGGTAGTCGGCGTGCCGGTACATGTCGTCCGAACGCCCCCGGTTGTGCATCAGCACGACCGCGGCACCGGTTCGAGCCACGACGTCCCCGAGCTCGTGATCGAACTGGAGCGCACTGATGTCGTTCACGATGACGGCCCCGCGCGCGACGGCTTCGCGCGCGACCACGGCCTTGTAGGTATCGATCGAGACCGACGCGCCTGCCGCCGCGAGCCGCTCGACGACAGGCAGGACGCGGCGCAGCTCCTCGCGGGCGTCGAGTGCGGCGGCACCGGGGCGGGTCGATTCACCCCCGACGTCGAGGATGTCGGCGCCCTGCGCGACCATGCGCAGGCCGTCCTCGATCGCACGCTCCGGATCGAAGCGCACGCCCCCATCCGCGAAGGAATCGGGCGTAACGTTGATGACCCCCATGATCAGCGTCCGGGTGCCCAGCTCGAGCGACCTTCCGCCGGGCAGCGGCACGGTGTAGCGCTTACGATCGTTCATGCGTACAGGACACAGGCCACGAAGAGCACATCTTCGTGGCCTGTCGATCCCGACTCCCGAATCCCGAGTTGATTATTCCTGCGGCAGCGGCTTGTTGAGCGGCGGCAGCGGCGGCACCATCGAGGGCCGTTCCTTGACCGGGCGCTTCGAGCCGTCGTCTGTCGCCGACACGATGTTGCGCGGCGTGTGCTCCTCGAGCGCTTCGCCGGCGAGAATGCGGCGCACCTGCTCGGCGTCGAGCACTTCGCGCGCCAGCAGCTCCTCGGCAATCCGGCGCAGCGCGGGCTTGTTGCTTTCGAGAACGTTGCGGGCGCGCTCGTAATTGGTCGTCACGAACCGCTTGATCTCGTGATCGATCCGGATCGCGGTGTCTTCGCTGTAGTCCTGGTGCTGCGCAATCTCACGGCCCAGGAAAATCTGCTCTTCCTTCTTGCCGAAGGTCAGCGGCCCCATGGCGTCGCTCATGCCCCACTCGCAGACCATCTTGCGTGCGAGCTCGGTCGACCGCTCGAGGTCGTTGCCCGCGCCTGTCGTCATGCCATTCATCGTGATCTCTTCGGCGATGCGGCCGCCGAGGAGGATCGCAATCTGGTCGTTCAGGTAGTCGCGCGTGTAGTTGTGCTTGTCCTCGACCGGAAGCTGCATTGTCACGCCAAGCGCCATCCCGCGGGGAATGATCGTGACCTTGTGGACCGGGTCCGCGTGCGGCAGCAAGACCGCCAGCAGCGCGTGCCCCGCCTCGTGCACGGCCGTCACCTTCTTCTCGTCGTCGTTGATGATCATGGACCGGCGTTCCGAGCCCATCATCACCTTGTCTTTCGCGAACTCGAAATCGAGCATGCGAACGACTTTCTGGTTGTACCGGGCCGCGTTGAGCGCCGCTTCGTTCACCAGGTTGGCGAGATCCGCGCCCGAGAACCCCGACGAGCCGCGTGCGAGCACGTGGATGTTCACGTCGTCCGAGAGTGGAATCTTCTTGGTGTGGACTGCAAGGATGCCTTCGCGCCCCTTCACATCGGGGCGATTCACCACGATCCGCCGATCGAACCGGCCCGGGCGAAGCAGCGCGGGATCGAGCACATCGGGGCGATTGGTCGCGGCGACCAGGATGACCCCCTCGTTCGATTCGAACCCGTCCATCTCGACGAGCAGCTGATTGAGCGTCTGCTCGCGCTCGTCGTGACCCCCTCCGAGCCCCGCGCCGCGGTGGCGGCCGACGGCATCGATCTCGTCGATGAAAACGATACAGGGTGCGTTCTTCTTACCCTGTTCGAACAGGTCGCGGACGCGCGACGCGCCGACGCCGACGAACATCTCGACGAAGTCCGACCCGCTGATCGAGAAGAACGGCACGTTGGCCTCGCCAGCCACCGCGCGCGCCAGGAGCGTCTTGCCCGTGCCGGGGGATCCCATGAGCAGGACGCCCTTGGGGATCCGCCCACCGAGCTTCTGGAATTTCTGCGGTTCCTTCAGGAATTCGATGATTTCCTGGAGCTCTTCCTTCGCTTCGTCGACGCCGGACACGTCCTTGAACGTGACCTTCTTCTGCGAGCTGGAGGAGAGCTTCGCCCGGCTCTTTCCGAAGGAAAGCGCCTTGTTCCCGCCGCTCTGCATCTGCCGCATGATGAAGATCCAGAAGCCGATCATCAGCAGGATGGGAGCCCACGAGTAGAGCAGATTGGCCCAGGGACTTGTCGTCTCGGGCTTGGCGTTTATCAACACGCCCTTTTCGTCGAGTTTGTTGCCGAGGCGCTCGTACTGCGGGGGGGCGTAGGTGCGGAACTTGTCGCGCCCGTTGCCGGCGGTGCCGGCAAGGGTCCCGGTAATCTCGTTACCGGTAATCGTTACGTCGAGAACCTCGCCTGCCTCGACTTTCTTGAGGAAGGCAGAGAACGGCATCGTCGTTTCCGACTTACCGGACAGATTCAGGGAAAAATTCCAGATTAGGACCCCGACGACGACGAGGACCATCCAGAACAACAGGCTCTTGAGGGTCGAATTCAACCTAGTCCTCCTAACCGCCTTGATTTCAAGAGTATCACGCCTCGAGAACCGCTCGTCACCCGAAAATCCTCCGCGACGGACTGGCCGACGACCCAGACAATGCGGTCTTCGCCATCGACGACAAGCGGGAGGGAATCGCGGGTTTCCCTCGGAATTTTCCGGTCAATCAGAAAATCGTGCAGCTTCTTCCGGTGGCCGAGACCCTGCGGCCGGAACCGGTCCCCGGGACGGCGCGACCGGATCGTCAGCGGCATGCGCAGAGCCCCTGCGGAGACCTCGACAGAGAGCACCCCGCTCGCCGCCTCGCGACCTGTGCATGCAAGGAGCTCGACCTGTTCGGCTGCGACCGCCCATCCCTGTTTATCGAGCCGGACTTCACCTGGAATAGACAACGGAAACGAAAAAGAGTTCGCAAAGCCCTTTTTGGCGGCGGGATCGCCCCGGCGCCCGCGGGCGGGCTCTGGCCCGAGCACGATGCGCGTGCCTGTGTGGACCGCCTGCTGGCCGGGCAGGCTGAGCGCGGCGCCGGGCTTGGCATGGCTGGCGAACGCCATGAACCGGTCGACATGTTGGAAGCCGATGAAGCGCCGGCCCGCACGGGGCTGCAGCGCCAGACGGGCGACCCGCGCGCCCAGCGCCGGGTGGATCGATGTGAGCGCGAGCGCATCAACCTCGACCCGATCGCCACCGCCGTTGTTAGATAAGACGATCGAACGGGCGAGATCGATTGCGGCGGTCTGCAGCTGCTCCTCGTCCTGCCGCGCGATGGACGCTTCGCGCGCCAGGACGGCGATGATCCCAGGCGAGAACTCGCGCTCGAGATACGGCAGCAGCTCGTGCCGCACGCGGTTGCGTGGAATCCGGACGTCGCCGTTGGTCGGATCGTCCCTGAACTCGAGCCCCCGCTCGGCAACGTAAGTGCGCAGGTCGGTTCGGGAGATGTCGAGCAGCGGGCGGATGATCCGGCCGGCGCGCGGCAGGATTCCGGCGAGCCCGCGCGGGCCAGACCCGCGAAGCAGACGCAGCAGGAACGTCTCGGCCTGGTCGTCCCGGCTGTGCCCGACCGCGATGGTGTCGGCCGCGAGCCGATCGGCGGCCCTCTCGAGGAATGCATAGCGCAGCTCGCGCGCCGTGTCCTCAATCGAGCGCCGCTCCTCGTGCGCCACAGCCCGGACGTCGCCGGATCCGCACTCGATGGGCAACGAAAGCCCCGCCGCGATGTTCCGGCAGAATGCCTCGTCCGCGTCCGACTGACCGCCGCGCAGCTGGTGGTTGAAGTGCGCGAGACCCGCGACCCGCACGTGTCCACTCACCTCGAGCTCGCGCAAGAGATGAAGGAGCGCGACCGAATCAGGACCCCCTGAAAACGCGACAAGCACGCGCCCGCCAGGCTCGACGAGCGCATCGCGCCTGATGGTCCGCAGGACGGAGAGGGCGAGGGTCATCACAAGTGTCTCGCCGCAAGGTGAGTGCCGCGCGGCGCGGCACGTGTCTGATGCGGGTCGGGTGATGCACGACACCGACGCACGCTGTTCGACACCCGGGCAGCACGTGGCCGCCGCCGGCGGAACCCCGGTTGCGAGAGCGGAAGTGGTGGCGGTGCAGGGACTTGAACCCCGGACAACGCGGATATGAGCCGCGTGCTCTAACCAGCTGAGCTACACCGCCAGAATCACCGATTTTAGCATGACTCACGCGCCGTCGATGAGCGCCGCGGCGAGCAGGGGAATCATGATCTCGTGATGGCCGGTGAGCGAATAGCCCTTGCCGATTCCGGCGACCGGTCGCGAGACCACGTTGGTCTGCGGACGGTACAGGCGTGCGAAATCCAGGTTCACGGTCGTGAGTCCATCGAGGGACGCACCACGGTTGCGCGCGAGCGCCACCGCCTTCAGGAACACTTCCGGGAGGACGACGGCGGACCCGCAGTTCAGGTACACGCCCCCCGCGAGCCTGGCGACACTCGAGCAGAAGTAGCGAAAGTCGCGCAGGCTGCCTTCGCCGATGCGGGCGCCGGACGCATCCTTGTGCATGTGGGTGATGTCCGTGCCCAGGGCGACGTGCGCGGTCACGGGGATGTCTAGGCGCGCGGCGCTCGCCAGAATACTCAGGCGGCCGTGCGACGGGTTCATCTCCCGAAGCCGCTGCGCGACCGATTGCGCGAGACCCAGACCCCCGGCCACTCCGTCGTTGATTGCCGCGTTCAGCAGACGGCCCGTTTCTTCGGCCATCCCGAAACGCCCCGGCCCGAGCGCTTCCTCGACGTCCTCCGATGTGGCGCCCGAGAGCGCCACCTCGAAATCGTGAATGACGCCCGCGCCGTTCGTCGCGATGGCGGACACGAATCCGCGCTCCATCAGATCGATGATGACCGGCGACAGGCCGGTCTTGATCACGTGGGCGCCGAGGCCCCAGATGATGCCGCGGTCAGCATCGCGCGCCGCCCGGATGGCGGCCACCACCGCCGTGAAATCCGCCGCGGCGAGGATCGACGGCAACGAGCTGACGAGACCACGGACACCAGTGCCAGCGATGTACGGCGTCGCGAAGTCGCCCGCGTTCGCCTTGCTCTTGCGGGAGGCGAGGGGATACGTGCGCACGCCGGACAGATCGAACTCTTCGTATGGGAATTTCACGGTGTGAGGATATTGCAAAAGGCGGGGAGGGGATCGGGGATCGGGGATCAGGGATCAGGGATCGGGATCGGGGATCGGGGATCGGG
>JBBWZJ010000040.1:0-28532 GCA_039648985.1 Acidobacteriota bacterium
CGACAGGAGCACCGACACGCTCACGCTGCCAATCAGCTTTCCGACCATCAGCTGAAAGGGCGTCAGCGATCCCATCAGCACTTCGCTGATGCGGGTCATCTTCTCTTCGATCACGCTGTTCAGCAGCGCAGGGCCGCTCGAGATGATGGTGATGAACATCAGTCCCATGATGGCGACCGGCACGCCAATCGCCCGCGCCGTGTCCACCTTGCGGGCGGCCCTGATGCGTCCATCCGCCTCGCGTTCGAACAGCTCCAGGTTGTCCACCGGCGCCTGCTTGCTGAGCCGCGCGACAAGCGCGCGGTCGATGGATGCGCGCTTGAACCGCTCGCTGATGATGACGCCGTTGGCCATCGCCTGGAGCCAGGCGGGAAGCGACGGATACGAGGGGTGGTCCGAGTAGTACTGGATGCGCGCCTGCCCCGCGGGATCCATGACGTTCTCGGGGAACTCGACGAACGCGAACAACTCCCCCGTCCGGACCCTGTCCGAGAGCTCGAGCCGCAGGTCGTCGGGCCGGCGCCCGCGCGGGTCGATCTCGACCGGGATGAAGCGGGCGTCCGACGTGCCGCCCGGACGCGCGTCGCCGGGGAGCGAGCCGGGGCCGAACAGCTTCGAGACCGCCACCAGCGGCGCGCCGATCGCGCCCGTGTAATCGACGATCGCGAACCGCCGCTCCTTGTTGTCCGTCACGCGCCTCGAGGCGCGCGTCAGGCCGATCGACAGACCCATCATCACGGGCAGCAGCAGCACGCCGGCAATGAACCCCTTGCTGCGGACGAGCGTCAGGAACTCGGTCTGCGCGACTATCAGGATTTTTTGCATGGCTCACTCGCGGGCGCGGCGATTCTGACGAAGATGTCCTGCAGCGACGGCCGGGTGATTTCGAAGTGGTAGACAGGCGTGCGCGCGGCAAGGCGGGCCAGGAACTGCTGCGGATCGCCCGTCACACGGACCTCCTGCAGCTGCCCGAAGTCGTTGACCGCCTCCACTTCCGCCATACCGCTGAGCGCCGCGGACCCACCGCCGGTGCGGAGCCGCACGGTGTCGGCGCCGTACTCGTCCTGGATGCTCTGCAGGGACCCATCGAGCACTTTCCGGCCACCGAAGATCATGAAAATCCGATCGCACATGCGTTCGGCCGTGGACATGTCGTGAGTGCTGAAGACGACTGTCGTCCCGCGACGCCGCATCTCCAGCACGGCGTCCTTCAGGACCTGCGCGTTGACCGGGTCGAGCCCCGAGAACGGCTCGTCGAGGATCAGGAGCGCCGGCTTCGAGATGACAGCGGCCATGAACTGCACCTTCTGTGACATGCCCTTCGACAACGTCTCGATATGCCGATCCTCGAGACCGCGCAGCTCCATGCGCTCCATCCATTCGGTGATCGCCAGGTCAATCTCCGGCAGCCGGCACCCCTTCAGCCGGCCGTAGTACCGCAGCAGCCGGCGAACCGTCATCTTCTTGTAGAGGCCGCGCTCCTCGGGCAGGTAACTGACGCGATCGCGCGCCGCGCCGGTGTGGCGCGACCCGAGCACCTCGATGGTCCCTTCGTCGGGCAGCAGGATGTGCATGATCATCCTGAGCGTCGTCGTCTTTCCGGAGCCGTTCGGACCGATGAAACCGTAGACCGACCCGGTGGGGACACTGAGCGACAGGTCGTTCACGGCGGCGATGCCGTTGAACCGTTTCGTGACTCGACGAAGGATGATCGCGTCAGTCATGGGGGTGGCAGATCTCAGCGCTCCACGCCGGCGGTGCGTCAGATTCGAGTGTGGGCAGACAGTAGCACGGGGGCGCGGGGTACGCTCACGCGCGTACGGACCTGCGCGTCCGCGGGGCTAAAGCCCCGCGCTAGGTACATCACGGCATCGGCACGTAGCGCGCAGCTTCGGCTGCGCGTTCAGTCCATCACGCACGTTCAGCTGCGCGTTCACGAGACGATTGGTACGTATCAGCGCATCGGTTGACACTTTGTGAAAAGTTTCACATCATTGGTCCGTACATTTCGCGAGGCGAACGCGGCGTGTGCAGACACCCGTTTTCTCCAATCACCCCCGTTTCGAGTAGTCTTTTGGGGAACGCCGCCCGGACGTCGCCACGATGAGTCAGATCTTCAACCGCCACGCGAACATCTACTCCCGACTGAGCATCCTCGCCCTCGTTGGATTGGTCGCCGGGCTCGGCGGCGTACTCGCACTGATCAACGTGTCGGGGTACAACACGAATCAGGACGTCTTCGTCGAGCAGCCGATCCAGTTCAGCCATGCTCATCACGTCGGCGGCGAAGGGTTTGACTGCCGCTACTGCCACACGTCGGTGGAAGAGTCGGCCTTCGCGAACATTCCGCCCACCAAGACGTGCATGAACTGCCACTCGCAGATCTGGGCGAACGCGCCGATTCTCGAGCCGGTCCGGGCAAGCTTCCGCGACAACACACCGCTCCACTGGACGCGGGTGCACGACCTGCCGGATTTCGTGTACTTCAATCACAGCATCCACGTCCGCAAAGGCGTGGGCTGCGCGACCTGCCACGGGCGCATCGATCAGATGCCGCTGGTCTACCAAAAGGCGACGCTCCAGATGTCGTGGTGCCTCGACTGCCATCGCAACCCCGCTAACTATGTGCGCCCGAGAGAGCAGGTCTTCAACATGGCGTGGGAGCGGCCCTCGGACGACCCGGGGCTGGGAGCGCGGCTGGTGAAGGAATACAAGATCGCGAGCGTCGAACAGCTCACCAGCTGCTCGACGTGCCATCGGTGACATTTCCAGTATCCAGTCGCCAGGAGCAGCTGACCGTAACCCATTACCAATGATGAACTTGACTGGAAACTGCCAACTGGAAGCTGGAAGCTGAACGAGCATGGATTCTTCCGCTGTCCGATCACGTCTCGCCGGCTCCGACGGCCGCATGTACTGGCGCAGCCTCGGCGAGCTGGCCGATACGCCGCAGTTCCGCGAGTATCTGCACCGCGAATTCCCCGAACAGGCCTCGGAATGGAACGACCCGAAGGGGCGCCGCGAATTCCTGAAGCTGATGAGCGCCTCGCTCGCGCTCGCGGGCGTCGGCGCCTGCACGAAACAGCCGCCCGAGCAGATCGTCCCTTACGTCAAGCAGCCTGAGGATCTGGTTCCTGGACGGCCGCTCTTCTTCGCGAGCGCCATCCCGTTTTCCGGCGTCGCGCAGCCCGTACTGGTCGAAAGCCATATGGGGCGACCGACCAAAATCGAAGGGAACCCGGAGCACCCTGCGAGTCTGGGCGCGACTGACGCGATCACCCAGGCGGCAATCCTCGATCTCTACGACCCCGACCGCGCCAAGACCGTGAACCACCGGGGAGAGGTCGCCGCGTGGGGCGGGTTCCTCGCGGAGATGCAGTCGATCCTGAGCCGTCGCAAAGGGCAGCAGGGAAACGGAATTCGGTTCCTCACGGGGCCGATCACGTCCCCGGCGCTCGCCGAGCTCATGGCCACGATCCTCGCCGAGAATCCGCGCGCGAGGTGGCACCAGTACGATCCCGTGGCCAGCCCGGCGCCCCGATCGGGCGGGCCGCAGGCCGCGTCCGACCCGGTCTATCACTTCGACAAAGCCGCGATTGTGGTCTCGCTCGACGCGGACTTCCTGTGCGGGCCTGGAAGCGTCAGGTACCAGAAGGACTTCGCCGCGGCACGACGGGTGACCGAAGACCGCAAGGACATGAATCGGCTGTACATGGTCGAAAGCACGCCGTCGCTCACCGGATCGAAGGCGGATCACCGCCTGTCGATGCGTGCGGCGGACGTCGAGGCGTTCGCCCGGCAGCTTGCCGGCAGTGTGGGTGCGGGGTCGGGCGGCGCGACGTCGCAGCCGAACGGAGGGACGCCCCCCCCGGGAGGCCCCGACGTCTCGAAGTGGCTCGGCGCGGTCGCCAAGGATCTCCAGGCGCATCGGGGAACATCGGTCGTGGTGGCGGGCCACTACCAGCCCGCCGCGGTCCATGCGCTCGCGCAGGCCATGAACCAGGCGCTCGGCAACGTCGGGACGACGGTCGTCTACGGCGCTTCCATCGACGCGTCGGCTGGACGCGCCGGCTCGCTGAACGATCTCGTGAGTGCGATGGACGCGGGACAGGTCGAGCTCCTCGTCATCTCCGGCGTGAATGCCGTCTATTCGGCGCCTGTCGATCTCAAGTTCGCAGAGCGGCTCGCGAAGGTCGGGACGGTTGTCTATCACGGCATGTACCTGGACGAGACCGCGTATCTGGCGCACTGGGCCGTGGCGGACACCCATGCGCTCGAAACGTGGGGCGACGCGCGGGCGCACGACGGCACAGTCTCGATCGTCCAGCCCCTGATTGCGCCCTTGTACGAAGGCCGTTCCGTGTACGAACTGCTGGGCGCGTTCACCTCGCAACCCGATCGGCGCGGCTACCAGATCGTGAAGGACTACTGGACGCGCGCCTTTGCGGGCGGCGCCGGCTGGTCCGTGCGCGCGGGGGCCGGCGGGCCGTTCAAGGACGCCGACACGTTCTGGCGGCGTGCGCTCCACGACGGGTTCATCGCCGGGACGGCTCTCGCGGACGGCGGCCCGGCTACTCCGTTCGCGCCCGCACCGAAAGGACCGGCTGCAGCGGCGACGGCGGCAGGCGCGGCGGCGGCACCGGGAGTCCAGCCCGCCCCGGCCAACACGCCGGCCGTGCCGAATCCCCCGGCAGCGGCGGCAGCCCCGGCCCAGGGCGCCACTGCGGCGGCTCCTGCGCAGCCCGCGCCGTCAGCGCCCACCACGGCCGCTGCGGCGGGCGGCGGACTTGAAATCATCTTCAGGCCCGACCCGACGGTGTGGGATGGCCGCTTCGCGAACAATGGATGGCTGCAGGAACTGCCCAAGCCTCTGACAAAGGTGACGTGGGATCCCACAGCCTGGATCAGCCCGCAGCTCGCCAAGGACCGCGGTCTGAGCGACGGCGATCTGATCGACTTGAAGTATCGCGGCCAGACGATGCGCCTGCCCGTATTCCGTGTGCCCGGTCACCCGGCGCAGTCGGTCACGGTATTTCTTGGGTACGGCCGACGGATGTCCGGCCGGGTCGGCACGGCCGCCAAGGACGCCGAGGCCTTCAACGCCAACCTGCTGCGGACATCCGACGCCCCCTGGTTCGGTGATGGTCTGGAGATTTCGAAGACGGGCGCACGGTACCTGCTCGCGACGACTCAGGAGCACCACATGATGGAGGGGCGCGAGCCCGTCCGCGTCGCGACCCTCGAGCAGTACAAGGCAAATCCCCGCATCATCGAAGAACAGGGCGAGAAGCCGCCGAAGACCCTGACGCTGTATCCGGATCACGTGTACGACGGAAACAAGTGGGGCATGGCGATCGACCTGACGACGTGCACCGGCTGCAGCGCGTGCACGATCGCGTGCGTGGCGGAGAACAACATCCCGGTCGTCGGGAAGGATCAGGTCGCGGCCGGGCGCGAGATGCACTGGATCCGCGTCGATCACTACTTCGCCGGCAACGATTTCGACACCGCCGTGGAGGCGTACCACCAGCCCGTTCCCTGCATGCAATGCGAAAACGCGCCGTGCGAGCTGGTCTGTCCGGTTGCCGCGACGGCCCACAGCAGCGAAGGCCTGAACGACATGGTCTACAACCGCTGCGTCGGCACCCGCTATTGCTCGAACAACTGCCCGTACAAGGTCCGGCGCTTCAACTTCCTGCTCTACCAGGACTGGACCACGACGAGCCTCGAACCGATGCGCAACCCCGACGTCACGGTCCGCAGCCGCGGCGTCATGGAGAAGTGCACCTACTGCGTGCAGCGCATCAACCAGGGGCGCATCGACGCGAAGCGTGAAGACCGCGCCATCCGCGACGGCGAAGTGGTGACGGCCTGCCAGGCGGTCTGCCCGTCCGATGCCATCGTCTTCGGCAACCTGAACGATCCCGAGAGCCAGGTGGCAAAAATCAAGAAGCAGGAGCGCAACTACGGGCTCCTCGACGATCTCAACACGCGGCCGCGGACGACGTACCTCGCGGCGCTGCGGAACCCGAATCCCGAGCTCGAACCCGCAGCCGGGCAGTCGCCGACGGAACACTGATGGACTCGAAACCCGCTTACGCGCCGGTCCCGATCATCGCGCCGGGCCACACGTTCGGCTCGGTCACCGAACAGGTCGCCGCCATCGTCCTGACGCGGCGCCATCCATACAGCTGGTTCTTCGGCCTCGCGGTCGGCTTCATGCTGACGATGGTGCTGCTGATGTCGATCACCTGGCTGCTCCTCAAAGGGACGGGCATCTGGGGCGTCAACATCCCGATCGGCTGGGGCTTCGCGATCATCAATTTCGTCTGGTGGATCGGGATCGGCCACGCCGGCACGCTCATCTCGGCCATCCTGCTCCTCTTCAAGCAGGACTGGCGCACGTCGATCAACAGGTTTGCGGAAGCGATGACGCTGTTCGCCGTCGCGTGCGCCGGCATCTTCCCGCTGATTCATACCGGCCGTCCGTGGCTCGCGGCCTACTGGCTGTTCCCGTACCCGAACACGATGAACATCTGGCCGCAGTTCCGCAGCCCGCTCATCTGGGACGTGTTCGCCGTCTCGACGTACCTGACCGTGTCGCTGATGTTCTGGTATGTCGGTCTCGTCCCCGACCTGGCGACGCTGCGGGACCGGGCCAAAACGATCCACATCAAGCGGCTCTACGGCATGCTCGCGCTCGGCTGGCGCGGCTCCGCGCGGCACTGGGAACGCTACGAGTCGGCCTATCTGCTGCTCGCCGGACTGTCGACCCCGCTCGTGCTCTCGGTCCATACGGTCGTGAGCTTCGACTTCTCGGTGGGCATCGTCCCCGGCTGGCACGCCACGATCTTCCCGCCGTACTTCGTCGCCGGCGCCGTCTACGCCGGGTTCGCGATGGTGCTGACGCTTGCGATCCCGCTGCGGATTCTCTACAACCTCGAGGACTTCCTGACCATCCGGCACCTCGAGAACATGGCGAAGGTGATGCTCGTCACCGGGCTCATCGTCTTCTACGGCTACACGATGGAAGCGTTCTACGGCTGGTACAGCGCCAACCAGTACGAGAGCTTCATGATCTTCAACCGGATGACCGGCCCGTACGCGCCGTTCTACTGGACGTTGATTTTCTGCAACGGGCTGACGCCGCAGCTGCTCTGGATCAAGAAGATCCGGACGACCCCGGCGACGCTGTTCCTGATCGCGATGGTGGTCAACGTCGGCATGTGGCTCGAGCGCTTCGTCATCGTGGTCACGAGTCTGCACCGCGACTTCCTGCCGTCGTCGTGGGGAATGTACTGGCCGACGCGGTGGGACATCATGACGTTCGTCGGCACGATTGGCCTGTTCGTCACGCTCTTCTTCCTCTTCATCCGGGTGCTGCCGATGATTTCCATCTTCGAGATGCGGACCCTGGTGCCAGAGGCGAAGGTCCGGGGAGGCGAAGCGCACTGAGCGCGGGCTGAGCCATGGAGCACACACCAGCACGTCCGGCGCTTTACGGCGTCATGGCGGAATTCGATGACCCGACGGCGCTCGTCGAGGCCACGCGCCGTACCTACGACGAGGGGTACCGGGTGTTCGATTCGTACTCGCCCTTCCCGATTCACGAGACCTTCGCGGCCATGCACATCGAGGACCGGCGGGTGCCGCTGCTCGTGCTCGGCGGCGGGATCGCAGGCCTGCTGACCGGGCTGGGCCTTCAGGTGTGGGTCTCGGCTTACGCCTATCCGTTGAACATCGCCGGGCGACCCTATTTGAGCTGGCCCATGTTCATCCCGGTGACGTTCGAGATGACGATCCTGTTCGCCTCGTTCGCGGCGGTGTTCGGGATGTTCATCCTGAATGGACTGCCGATGCCCTATCACCCGGTGTTCAACGTGGCGCGGTTTGCGGAGCACGCCAGCCAGGACCGGTTCTTCCTCGCGATCGAATCGACGGACCCGAAGTTCAATCACTTGGCGACGCGCGCCTTCCTCCAGAGCCTCGGCGCACGAGAGATCAATGACGTCGCGCATTAAGGGGATCGGGGATCGGGGATCCGCCCGCCGCGCAGGAGCCGCTTCGCGTTGTGAGCGCGGGATGCAGATTGCCCTCGCGGCGGTGTGCCTCGTGGCAGCGACGGCCTGCCGGCAGGACATGCACAACCAGCCCAAGTACCGCGGGCTTCGGCCGAGCGCGTTCTTTGCGGACGGATCGTCCGCGCGTCCGCTCGTCGAGGGCACCGTCGCGCGCGGGACGCTCCAGGAGGACGAGGCGTTCTTCACGGGCAAGGTCAACAAGGTGGACGTCAAGGAGCTGCCGTTTCCGGTCGATGCGCAGGTGCTCGACCGCGGTCAGGAGCGCTTCAACATCTACTGCACGCCCTGCCACGGACGGACCGGCGTCGGCAACGGGATGGTGGTGCAGCGCGGGTATCGCCAGCCGCCGTCGTTCCACATCGATCGGCTGCGCCAGGCGGATGCCGGCCACTTCTTCGACGTGATGACGAACGGATTCGGCGCGATGCCCGACTACCGCGCGCAGATCTCTCCGCGCGATCGGTGGAACATCGTCGCGTACATCCGCGCACTGCAACTGAGTCAGCACGCGGCATCGAGCGATGTCCCGGGGGGCGATCCGGCCAAGGTGCCGCAGGCGGGCGGCGCGGAGGGCGGCGGAGAGAAGGCGCCTGAGAAGCACTGACGAATGGATACACACGCTGTCAACACCGACGTGCCGGCTCTTGCGCGGCTCCAGCAGCGGGCGCTCATCGTGGGCGTCCTCGGCCTCGCAGCCGGTGCGATCGGAGCCGTGTTCAACCTCGATCAGTTCTTCCGGTCATGGCTGATCGGGTTCATGTTCTGCCTCGGGCTGTCGCTGGGCTCGCTCGCCCTGCTGATGCTGCAGCACATGTCCGGCGGGCAGTGGGGCCTGGTCGGCCGCCGTGTGTTCGAAGCCGCGAGCCGCAATCTGCCGATCGTCGCGCTGATGTTCATTCCGCTCCTCGTCGGCCTGCCGCGACTCTACGAGTGGGCGAGACCCGAGGCGGTGCGTGCGGATCACATTCTCCAGATGAAGGCGCCGTATCTGAACGTGCCGTTCTTCATCGGGCGCGCGGTCCTGTATTTCGCGATCTGGATCGGCATGTCGTGGCTGCTGAACGGCTGGTCGGCAGCCCAGGATCGCGGCGAGCTCGCGATGACGCCCGCCGATTCACGCCGCTTCCGCGTCGTGAGCGCACCGGGCCTCATCGTGTACGTGCTGACGATGACGTTCGCGTCCACGGACTGGATCATGTCGCTCGATCCGCACTGGTTTTCGACGATTTTCGGATTCATCTTCGTGGCGGGCCAGGGGCTGGCGGCGTTCGCGCTCGTGATTGTCGTCCTCTCGATGCTGACGCTCACCGAACCGTACGCGACGTACCTGAACAGGCGGCACTTCCTCGACCTCGGGAAGCTGCTGCTCGCGTTCGTGATGCTGTGGGCGTACTTCTCGTTCTCGCAGTTCCTGATCATCTGGTCCGGGAATCTGCCGGAAGAAATCACGTTCTTCCTCGAGCGGCTGCGGGGCGGGTGGCAATATGTCTCGGCGGCGATCCTGCTGGGGCATTTCGCGCTCCCCTTCACACTGCTGCTGTCGCGCGATCTGAAGCGGCGCCCGCGCCTGCTGGCGCAGGTCGCTGTCGTCATTCTCCTCTTCCGCTATATCGATCTGATGTGGCTCGTCGAGCCGATGTTCGGCCACGACAGGTTTCCGCTGCACTGGATGGACATCGCGCTGCCCGCGGGCCTGCTGGGCGTCTGGTTCTTCCTGTTCGCGCGCCAGCTGCGCAGCCGTCCGCTGCTGCCGCTGAACGACCCGTCCTTCAAGGAGGCGTTCGCGCATGACGTCCACTGATCCCCGTTCGCCCGGACAGGGGCGCGCCCCCGTGAGCGGACCGATGCAGAATCCCACGGTCGGGCACGAGGATACCGACATCGACGTCCGGACGGTGCTCAGCTTCGGGGCCGGGATGGTCGTCGTCGCGGTGACCTGCGCGGTGATCATCCGCGTGCTCTTCGGCGTGCTCGACAGACAGGCGCGCGCGAGCGACCCGCCAATCTCGCCGCTCGCCCGCCCGGCGGGGCAGCTGCCGACAGAGCCGCGCCTCGAGACGAACGAGCGGGCGAAGCTCACGACGTTCCGCGTCGACGAGACGAAAACGCTCGAGGGATACGGGTGGGTGGACCAGCTCGGGGGCGTCGCTCGCATCCCGGTGGAGGAGGCGAAGAGACTCCTCGCCCAGCGGGGCCTCCCGGCGCGGGCGACAGCCGCCGACCCGCTCGAAGGCACGCATGCGCCGGCGATGGGAGAAGCGTCAGGCGGGCGAACGATTCCATCGAAGCCGGCGACAGGCGCAGCTGCGACCGCCGGAGGCGCGCAGCCGGACGCCGCCGCCGCCCCGGGTACGGCACCACCGGCCGGAGCAAAATAGATCGGCGCGTCCGGTTCCGACGGAAGGCACCACGAAGCAAGGCACACGAAGGTGAAATTGTTCAGCAATTCGGCGCGGGCGTTCATCATTACGGCTGCCCTCGGGACCATCGCCGCGGCGGCAGGCGCCCAGCCGGCCGAGCCCTCGGCTGCCCGAATGGAAGCGGGCAGCCCTGCGAACGCGAAGCCCGGGCTCCTGAACAAGATCGGCATCGACCAGCGGCTGAATGAGCGGGTGCCGCTCGACCTGATGTTCAAGGACGAGACCGGCCGCGACGTGCGGCTCGGCGAGTTCTTCGGCAAGCGCCCCGTCGTGCTGGCGCTCGTGTATTACGAGTGCCCGATGCTCTGCACGCAGGTGCTGAACGGGGCCGTCAGCGCGCTGAGCATCCTCACGTTCGACGTCGGCAAGGAGTACGACGTCATCGCGGTCAGCATCAACCCGAAGGAGTCACCCGGCCTGGCGGCTCAGAAGAAGCAGGCGTACCTCGAACGGTACAAACGGCCGCAGACCGCGGCAGGCTGGCACTTCCTGACGGGCAGGGAAGAGAACATCAAACGGCTCGCGGCAGCGGTCGGGTTCCGGTATGCGTACGACGAAGATATCCAGCAGTACGCGCACGGCGCCGGAATCGAGATTCTGACGCCCGAGGGGGTCCTGTCGAAATACTTCTACGGGATCGAGTTCTCTCCGCGCGATCTCCGGTTCGGACTGATTGAAGCGTCGGACGGGCGCATCGGGACGGCGATCGATACCGCGCTGATGCTCTGCTATCACTACGATCCCGCGACGGGGAAGTACGGCGCCGCGGCGATTGACGCGATCCGGATCGGCGGCGTCGCCACGTTGCTGGCGCTGCTGTCGTTCATGTTCATCAGCCTCCGTCGCGAGCGCGCGTCGTCGCACCGCGACGCGTCCGTGTGAGCGTAACCGAACCCAAGATGTTCACGAACTTTCCGCTGTTTCCGCGCCAGGCATCGATCGAGGCCGTTCAGGTCGACGATTTCTATTTCTTCATGCTTGCCGTCACGGCGTTCTTCTCGCTGCTGATCGCGGTGCTGGTCGTGTTCTTTGCGGTCAAGTACCGGCGGCGGCACAAGGACGAGGTCGGCGTCGCGATCCATGGCTCGCTGGCGCTCGAACTGCTTTGGACCGTCATCCCCTTCTTCATCCTGATGGTGATGTTCGTCTGGGGCGCGAAGATCTTCTTCACCATCTTCCGCCCGACCCCCGGCGCGATGGAAGTTTACGTCGTCGGCAAACAGTGGATGTGGAAGGCCCAGCACATGGAGGGGCAGCGGGAGATCAACGAGCTGCACGTGCCTGTCGGACGGCCGGTGAAGCTCATCATGGCGTCGGAAGACGTCATCCACAGCTTTTTCATTCCCGCGTTCCGCGTCAAAGCCGATGTCGTGCCGGGACGTTACCAGGTGCTGTCGTTCACGGCCTCGCAGGCCGGCACCTATCACCTGTTCTGCACCCAATACTGCGGCACGAAACACTCGGGGATGGTCGGCTCGGTCGTCGCGATGGAGCCGCAGGACTTTCAAACCTGGCTTGGAGGGGGCAACGCGTCCGATACGCCTGCCGCCGCGGGAGAGAAGCTCTTCACGGATCTGGCGTGCTCGTCGTGCCACACCAATGACGCGACAGCGCGCGCGCCTCAGCTCAAGGGAGCCTTTGGCAGTACGGTTACCCTCGCAAACGGCACGACCGTTGTCGCGGACGAAGCGTATATCCGGGAATCAATCCTGAATCCGCAAGCGAAGGTTGTCGCGGGGTTCCAGCCGATCATGCCGACGTTCCAGGGGCTCGTCACCGAAGAACAGCTGCTGCAGCTCATTGCGTATCTGCGCTCGCTGAGCGCGCAGCCGGGCTCCCCCGGCTCGGCGGCGCCGGCCTCGTCGACCATGCCCCAGAGCAGCGACAGGCCCGCCCGGGAGCCAGGTAAATGACTGAACGAAGTGCCGAGCGCGAGCTCCGCCAGGGAGCGGGCCCCGGTGCCCCCGTTCCGCGAAGGACCCTATGGAAACCCTGAACTATCTCAACAACGGTCACGGGCTCGCTTCCTGGCTGTTGACGAAGGACCACAAGCGGATCGCCCTGCTGTACCTCGTGTCGATTACCGCCTTCTTCTTCCTGGGCGGCATGTTCGCATTCATGATCCGGCTCGAGCTGCTGACGCCGGCCGGCGACCTGATGGCGTCCGACACCTACAACAAGATGTTCACGATGCACGGCGTCGTGATGGTGTTCTTCTTCCTGATCCCCTCGATTCCGGCGGTCCTCGGCAACTTCCTGATCCCGATCATGATCGGGGCGAAAGACCTCGCGTTCCCGCGGATCAACCTCCTGAGCTGGTACATCTACGTGCTCGGCGGGCTCTTCACGCTCGTCGCAGCGCTCAGCGGCGGCGTGGACACCGGCTGGACCTTCTACACGCCCTACAGCACCGCGGCGGCCAACAGCCACGTCATCACCGCGGCGCTCGGTATCTTCATCACGGGGTTCTCGTCCATCCTGACGGGGCTCAACTTCATCGTGAGCGTCCACCGGATGCGGGCGCCGGGGCTCACCTGGTTCCGCCTGCCGCTGTTCGTCTGGTCGATGTATGCGACGAGCCTGATCTTCATCCTGGGCACGCCCGTGATCGCCATCACGGTCCTGCTCGTCGCGGCGGAGCGGACGCTCCACATGGGGATCTTCGACCCGGCGCTGGGCGGTGACCCGGTGCTCTTCCAGCACCTGTTCTGGTTCTACTCGCACCCGGCGGTCTACATCATGATCCTGCCGGCGATGGGGGTCATCAGCGAGATCGTCCAGGCGTTCTCGCGCAAGAACATTTTCGGCTATTCCTTCGTCGCGTTCTCGTCACTGGCGATCGCGATCATCGGCTTCCTTGTCTGGGGCCATCACCTGTTCGTCTCGGGGCAGTCGGTCTATGCCGGGCTCATGTTCTCGATCCTGAGCTTCCTCGTCGCGATCCCTTCGGCCGTCAAGGTCTTCAATTGGACCGCGACGATCTACAAGGGATCGGTCCTGCTCGACTCGGCGATGCTCTACGCGTTCGGCTTCATCGGACTCTTCACGATCGGCGGGCTCACGGGGCTCTTCCTCGCCGCCGTGGGCCTCGACGTCCACGTCCACGACACTTATTTCGTCATCGCGCACTTCCACTACATCATGGTCGGCGGCGCGATCATGGGCTACATGGGCGGCCTGCACTACTGGTGGCCGAAGATCAGCGGCCGGATGTACTCCGAAGGCTGGGCAAAGCTCGCCGCCGGATTGATCTTCATCGGATTCAACCTGACGTTCTTCCCGCAGTTCATCCTGGGCTACCTCGGGATGCCGCGGCGCTATCACGTGTATCCGCCGGAATTCCAGGTGCTTAACATCGCCTCCACGCTTGGCGCGACCGTGCTGGCGGTGGGGTACCTCCTGCCGATGGTGTACTTCACGTATTCGATGTTCTACGGTGAAAAGGCGTCGGCGAACCCGTGGGGCGCCAGGGGGCTGGAATGGGAGATTCCCTCGCCGCCGCCCACCGAGAATTTCCTGGTGACGCCGATCGTGACGCACGGGACGCACCAGTACGCGCCCAGCCGGGAGGTCGGCATTGTCTGACGGTCACGCGCACGCAGAGCCCCTCCGGGGACCGAGCTATCGAACCACGGGCCACGTCGAGGGGGGCCACCTCGCGTCGGAGCACGCGCATCATCCGATGCTGCAGCACCATTTCGACGACATGGGCCAGCAGGCCGAGGCGTCCACGCTCGGGATGTGGGTGTTCCTCGTCACCGAGATCATGTTCTTCGGCGGGTTGTTCATGGCGTACCTGGTCTACCGCCACGCGGCCCCGTCGGCATTCCAGGAGGCCAGCCACCACCTGAATGTGTTCTACGGCACGCTGAACACGGCGATCCTGATCGTCAGCTCGCTGACGATGGCGCTGGGCGTGCGGTCGGCGCAGACGAGTGCTCCCCCGAAGACACAGGTGATGTGGATTGTCATCACCATGATGTTCGGCGCGGCGTTTCTCGGCATCAAGGCGATCGAGTACACCGAGAAGTTCCGGGACCATATCGTTCCGGGCCCGGGTTTCCGGTGGGAGGGGCTCTATCCGCGCGGCGCGGAGCAGTTCTACTCCCTGTACTTCTGCATGACGGGCCTCCACGCGATCCACATGGTGATCGGCCTCGGGATCATGACGTGGCTCGCCCTGACCGCCTTGAAGGGCCGCTACAACGCCGCGTACTACACCCCTGTCGAAGTCGCCGGCCTCTACTGGCACTTCGTCGACATCGTCTGGATTTTCCTGTTTCCGCTGCTGTATCTAATCGGCCGGCACTATCACGCGGCCTAACGAGAACAAGGGACTATGTCTGCTGGTCACGTCGCGCCGAAAAGCATGTATTGCATGGTCTTCCTGGCCCTCCTGCTGGGCACGGGACTGACCGTTGCGGCGGCGTTCGTCGACATGGGACCGATGAACAACGTCGTCATGCTCACGATCGCGGGGGTGAAGGCGTCGCTCGTCGTCCTGTTCTTCATGCACGTGCGATGGAGCACGAGGCTGACCTGGGTCGTCGCCATGGCCGGCTTCTTCTGGCTCCTCATCCTCTTCGGACTGGGCATGGCCGACTACATGACACGCGGCTGGGTGGCTGGAACGCTGCGATAGATCCCCGATCCCGAGCCGGCGAGCGTTGAGGGTGTCGCGAGCGGAACGCCCCACACCCCCGCACCCCTCGCACCTGGCACTCTAGCAGTCTGGCACCCCTGCCACCTTGGCACCCCTGGCCACTCCTGGCACCCTTCGACGCCACAGTTCACCGGTGCCGGCCCGCCACTCGCCGGACCCGGGTGAACCGGGGCTGCGGCGACAACGTAGACTGTCGATATACTGAGGTTTTGAACAGACCGGGTCAGGCCGGGCCGGCAGGTGATGTGGACTCGCCACGTGACCCACCCGAATACGCGGACATCCCCAATCCAGTGACAAATCTGAACGACCTCGCCTCGCTTCGTATCGAACAGGGCTCGCGTGCCGGAGGCACCCGCCGCGGCGTCTGGGTGGCGGTCGCGGTCCTCGTGCTCGCGCTGGCAGGCGCCGGATGGTACTGGTCGCAGCGCGTCGAGGCGGCTGAGGTCAGGACAGCTGCGATCGCCGCCACGACCGGCACCGGCGGGTCCGCCGGGTCGGTGCTGAACGCATCCGGCTACGTCACTGCCCGGCGCCGCGCGACGGTCTCGTCGAAAGTCACCGGCAAGGTCCTCGAGGTCTTCGTCGAGGAGGGCAAACCGGTCCGCGCGGGCCAGGTGCTGGCACGGCTGGACGATGCGCAGGTGCGGGCGGCGCTCGCGGTTGCCGAGGCCCAGCTCGAATCCGCGCGGAGGGGTGCGGCAGAGGACGAAGCCCGCCTGCGGGAAGCGGAGCTGACGCTCGGCCGCCGCGAACAACTGATCCAGCAGCAGGTCATCGGCCGGGCGGAGCTGGACTCGGCGCGCGCCGAGGTCGAGTCGCTCAAGGCGCGCATCGCGCTCGCGGAGCAGCAGGTCAAAGTATCGGAGAGTCTGGTCGCGCAGCGACGGACCGACCTCGCGGACATGTCCGTGCGCGCCCCCTTCGACGGCGTCGCGATCTCGAAGGATGCACAGCCCGGCGAAATGATCTCCCCGGTATCGGCAGGCGGCGGCTTCACGCGATCCGGCATCGGCACCATCGTGGACATGTCCTCGCTCGAGATCGAAGTGGACGTGAGCGAGAGCTACATCAACCGCGTCCACCCGAACCAGCCGGTGGAAGCCGTCCTCGATGCGTACCCCGACTGGCGCATTCCCGGCCACGTGATCACGACGGTACCGTCGGCGGATCGGCAGAAGGCCACCGTACGGGTGCGCATCGGGTTCGAACAGCTCGATCCGCGGATCCTTCCGGACATGGGCGTCAAGGTGTCGTTCCTCTCGGAGCGGGCGCCGGCCGGCGAGAACGTACCCGAACGGCCCCGGCTGCTCGCCCCGAAGGCCGCGGTCCGGTCCGCCGATGGACGCGACATCGTCTTTGTCGTGCACGACGGGCGGGTCGAGCGGCGGGCGGTCAAGGCAGGTACGACGGACGGCGACCAGGTGGAAATCGTCTCGGGCGTGACGGCCGGCGAACGTGTGGTCCTGGATGCGCCGGCGGCCATGAAGGACGGCGACAGAGTGACGGTCAAGGAGCGGTGAATGGACACGCTGGTCAAGATCAGGGATCTGCACAAGGTCTATCGGCGCGGGAACGAGCGCATCGACGTGCTCGCGGGTGTCACGCTCGACATCCCCTCGGGGGATTTTCTCGCCCTCATGGGCCCATCAGGGTCGGGCAAGACGACGCTGCTGAACCTGATGGGCGGGCTCGACACGCCGTCCGAAGGAACCGTGGAGGTCGCCGGTGACCGCATCGACAAGATGTCGGGCGGCAGGCTGTCGGCATGGCGGGCGCGACACATCGGATTCGTCTTTCAGATGTACAACCTGCTGCCGGTCCTGACGGCGGCGCGGAACGTGGAGCTCCCGCTGCTGCTCACGAAGCTCGGGTCGTCGGACCGGAAGCGGCGGGTGAACGTCGCGCTGTCGGTGGTCGGCCTGGCTGACCGCGCGCAGCACTATCCGCGTCAGCTGTCGGGCGGTCAGGAACAGCGCGTCGGCATCGCGCGCGCGATCGTGACGGATCCGACGCTGCTGCTCTGCGACGAGCCCACCGGCGACCTGGATCGCAAATCGGGCGACGAAATCCTGGACCTGCTGCAGACGCTGAACCGGGAGCACGGCAAGACGATCGTGATGGTCACGCACGATCCGCACGCGGCGGTCCGCGCCAAGCGCACGCTGCACCTCGAAAAGGGCACGCTCGTGCCCGAGGTGGTCGCATGAAGTTCGTCCCGCTCATCTGGCGCAATCTGGGGCGGCGGAAGATCCGCACGATTTTCACACTCCTGTCGGTGTTCGTCGCCTTCGTCCTCTTCGGCATCCTGATGGCGATCCGTGTGGCGTTCAGCGGCACGATCACGATCTCGGGGGCCGAGCGGCTCGTGATGATCGACAGGATTTCGCTCATCAACCCGCTTCCACTCAGCTACCTGCCGCAGATCCAGACCGTCGAAGGGGTCAAGGACGTCACGCACGCGAACTGGTTCAACGGCATCTACCAGGACCCGAAGAACTTCTTTGCGAACATGGCCGTGGATCCGGAAAGCTGGCTGCGCATCTATCCCGAAGTGGCGATGCCGGAGGACCAGCGGAAGGCGTGGCTCGCCGATCGGACCGGCGCGGTTGTCGGCGTGGAAACCGCCAAGCGTTTCGGCTGGAAGATCGGCGACCGCGTGCCGCTCCAGGGGGTCATCTACCGCCGCCCCGACGGCGGCCCGTGGGAGTTCACGATCCGCGGGATCTATCAGTCGCCCGAAAAGGGCTTCGACAATACGCAGTTCTTCTTTCACTACAAGTACGTCAACGAGACGCTGCGCCAGCAGGCCTATGGGCACGACCAGGTCGGCTGGTATGTCATCAAGGTCGCGGATCCGAGCCAGTCGGAAGCGCTCGCGCAGAAGCTCGATGCGATGTTCGCCAACTCGCCGTATGAAACCAAGACGTCCACCGAGAAGGCGTTCGTCGCCGGGTTCGCGAAGCAGATCGGCGACATCGGCCAGATCATGGTGTGGATCGCGACAGCCGTCCTCTTCACCATTCTCCTGGTCTCGGCGAACACGATGGCCCAAGCCATCCGGGAGCGGACGAACGAGCTCGGGGTGCTGAAAACGCTCGGGTTCAGCGACGGGCGGATCCTGACGCTGGTGCTCGCGGAATCCTGTCTCGTCGCATTTCTGGGCGGCGTCGTCGGGCTGGGCCTCTCGTGGTTCATGGTGTCCTACGCCGGGGATCCCACGCACGGCATGATGCCGCCGCTCTACCTGCCAGGACGGGACGTCATTCTGGGGCTGGCGATCGTGCTGACGCTCGGGGTCGCGACGGGGCTCATCCCCGCCCTCCAGGCGAGCCGGCTCAAAATCGTGGATGCGCTTCGGAGGGGCTGATGATTTCTCAGATAATCGCCGTCACCAGCGTCAACCTGCGGTCGATCACCCAGCGGCTCGGGTCGTCGGCCGTGGCGGTTTTCGGCATCGTCGGGGTCGTCATCGTCTTCGTCGGGGTCCTGTCGATTGCGGAAGGGTTCCGCAGCGCAATGCAGGCAACCGGCGACATCGACACCGTGATGGTGATGCGCTCGGGCGCCGACAGCGAGATGACGAGCGGCATCAGCGGCGAACATGCCCGCCTGGTCCAGGACAAGCCGGGCATCGCGAAGGACGCGGCCGGGCCGCTGACCTCGCCGGAGCTCCTCGTGATCGTCAACCACCCGCTCCGGCGGAGCGGCACCGACGCGAACGTGCCGCTGCGCGGCGTCGAGCCCGCGGCGTTCAGGGTCCACAAGAACCTGCACATCGTCGGAGGGCGCAACTTTCAACCGGGGCGGAACGAGATCATCGTCGGCCGGGCAGCCACCGGGCAGTTCGAAGGCTTGACCGTGGGGTCGACCGTCAAGTGGGGCGAAAACGAGTGGCACGTTGTCGGAGTCTTCCAGGCGGGCGGCTCCGCGGCCGAATCCGAGCTCTGGTGCGATGCCAAAGTGCTGCAGCCCGCGTACAGGCGCGGCAACTCGTACCAGTCCGTGTACGCCAAACTCGCCTCGCATGAGTCGTTCGACGAGCTCAAGGATGCGCTGACGACGGATCCGCGGCTGACCGTCAGCGTCATCCGCGAACCGGAGTACTACGCGCGGCAGTCACAGACCCTCCAGACCGTCATCCGCACGATTGGATTCGCGATCGCCGGATTGATGGGCATCGGCGCGGTCTTCGGCGCGGTGAACACGATGTACAACGCGGTGGCGAGCCGCGGACGGGAAATCGCGACGCTGCGCGCGCTCGGGTTCGGAAGCATTCCTGTCGTGATCTCGGTGCTGGCGGAAGCTGTCGCGCTCAGTCTTGTCGGCGGGCTGATTGGGGGCCTGCTCGCCTGGGCCGCGTTCGACGGCTATCAGACCTCCACCATGAATTTTCAGTCGTTCAGCCAGGTGGCGTTTGCATTCGCGGTCACCCCGGCGCTGCTGGCCCGTGGCCTGTTTTACGCCATTCTGATGGGTCTCCTTGGAGGGCTCCTTCCGGCGCTCCGGGCCGCCCGCCTGCCGATCGCGACCGCCCTGCGGCAGCTCTGACCCCGCGGCGGCTGCGTAGCGTTTTTTTACAATCGCGATTCACGCTTAGACACGATCCGCCCCGGTTCCTGCGCGCCTCCAATCACCGCCGCAGTTCGGCCTGCGACCGCCCGTCACCGGAAAGTCCCGAAGGACTAACCACTTAGCTCACTTCCGAGCGCCTCGCGCCGCCGTCCGCACTCGAGCCCAGTCGGAGCCCGACGGGCGGGTACGCGCGTTGCTGTTCTGAATTGCACAGTCATCAGCGCAACCCGGGTGGAGGTGAGTCCATGCGTGTCGACCAGATGCTTCAGCGGATTCAGGGCGAATTCCTCGAGATGCCTGGACTGCGGCTCACTGCGGCACAGGCGCAGCGCCTCTGGGGTCTGGACGCGGAGTTTTGCGGCGCGTTGCTCGCGGCGCTCGTGGAAGCGCGGTTTCTTTCCCAGACACGGGACGGCGCGTTCATTCGCACGGAAGGGGCGCGTTCAAGCCAACTTGCGTCAGGCCACGGGCCGACGCTGGCTGTCGCCTCGTAAGGTTCCCCCCGGTGCCGGTACGCTGACCACCTACCTCGTCAGCCAGATATGCCGGCTCGCATCCTCGTTCCCGGGCCACGCGCCCGCGGCCACGTTGTTTGCCGGAGAGGGAAGCTCAACCTTCCCTCTCCGGCACCACATCCTTCACGGTCGTCGTTCGCCCGTTCCTAAAGGCCTTCGTTCTTCCGGAACTACTTGAGGGTGTCGACTGCCGCCACACGCGTGATCCGCCACACGCCAGACGCTTTCACGAGCGCCAGCGTGAACTCCCGCGCATCCATCGACTCCGCGCCGTCGACGCCGTTCCGCTGAACGAAGCTCGCGGTCAGGGTGACGTCCGCCGTCGTGGCGCCCGGCCCCAGGCGGATTCCGACATCGTCGAACCGCAGACGAAAGGCCGACGTGCGCCGTTCGAGGCGTGACGCCATGCCGACGAGCGTGGCGCGCCCGACGATCGGCGCCGCTCCTTCGCCGAGATCGACCACCACATCGTCCGCGAAGTAACTGCCGATGTCGGCCGCCCGTGCGAGGGTACTCGAGCCTTGGGCGACGGTCATGTTCAGATCGGCGGTCAACGCGTCCAGACGCCGTCGAATGACCTGTTCGTCATTCGAGGGCCACGCCCGCCACGCCACGAAGGCGCAGACCGCCACGACTGCGACAGCGCCGAGGCGTGAGCGGGTGCTCAAAACATGATTCTCCCCAGGATCCGGGTCGCCTCCACGCGGCCGAAATCGTGATCGCTCGCCCGCATGCCCCGGTTGTCGCCGATGACGTAGTACTCGGCGTGGGTGAGCGCCACCTCCGGCACATCCCACGGCCGGCGGTTGCGCACGTACGGCTCGTCGAGGGGAGCGCCGTTGATGAGCACCTGCCCATGGACAATCTGCACACGCTCGCCCGGCAGCGCGATGATCCGTTTGACGTACACCACGTGGGGCCCGGCGAGGCGGATGGCGACGACATCGCCGCGGCCCGGCGGCCGCCGGATGTACGCGAGCCGGTTCACGAATTCGAGGACGCCCGACTCGTATGTCGGCTGCATGCTGATCCCCTGAGTACGAACAGGGATCAGCACCCATCGGAATGTTACGAAGCTGATCGCCGCCAGGACGAGGATCCTGACGGCCGTGCGGCGCGGATGGGATCCAAAAACGATGCGTCGCAGGTCGGTCACACGGACATCCGCGTCAAGAGTAGCAGAGCACGCAGCCGGCGAACAGCAGGTCTGAGTTGATGCGATCCTTCGGACGAGAGAGTCTGGCGAGGGGGCGTCGTGTGTCGATACCGCGCACGTCGCACACCCGTCCGGCAGGGACCGGACAGGTCTGTGCGGCGCCGTGTGTGTGACGGAGCTGACGCGGAGTTCGTCAGTGCCGCCTGTAAGGCGCCACGGCTGTCGCGTCCTTCACGATGGGAACGTAGATGGTGAGCGGATCGCCCCCACGTTCGCGGTAAACGGGAAAGCCGTCCTTCTGGCCCGCCGCTGTGAACCGCGCAGGGTCGTAAGGCACGGGTGGGCCGCTGCTGTACCACCGGCTGTCGGAGTACTCGAGGAAGATCGCGTTCGGGGAGTCCGCCCGACGAGGGAAGCGGCCGGCGCGAGCCGCGCGTTCGCCCAGACTCAGGTTCAGGCCATCGAGTTCCCGGCCATCCCCGTAAGTGCGAACTGGCGTGAGGGTCGTCGCCTGTGTTCCTTCCGCGAGCTCGGCGAGTCGCGGCGGTGCTGGCGCCTGCGGTCCAAACGCCACGTCGTCCAGCCCGGAATCCGAGGCGAGCGCGACCGGAAAGGACGGCGCCGAACTGCCGACGGTCCCGGCAAGCTCGCCCTCACGGCGGCGTTCGTACGGTTGCATCATTCCGCCCCCGACAGGCACGAACACGATACTGAATGGCTCGATCGTCGTTCGCGCGTAGAGCGGCACGCCCCGGAAGTCTCCACTGCGGATCATCTCGGAGGGCAGGAAGTGAACACGCGGACCCGCAGGGTAATAGAAATGCCCTTCATAGGTAATCGGCGTCCCGCTGAGGTACCAGAATTCCGACTCCGCCGTGATCGACGGCGGGCGGCTGTCCCGAATCATCGGCTGCGCCTCGACGATTTGCGCTGTCGAAACCGCCACCACACAGCCCAGCAGCGAACCGAGTATTCGCTTCATGACACGCTCCTCCGGTTCAGCTGATACCAGCCGCGTGCCATCGCAGAATTCAGGACGCGAGTTTCTTCGTCCAGTACCGGGAGAGGCCTTGCCAGGAATAGTCGAGCCGCCCGGCACGGCTGTATCGCTCAGCTTCCTGCTCCCCCACCTGGCGCCGCAGTTCGCGCATCGCTTCGTCCAAAAACGCGGCAAGCCTCTCGCTATCATCGAGGCCCGGTTCGGCGAGCAGCCGCTTGACGATACGGTTCCAGAGCCCGAGCCGCTCACTGAGATCTGTGAAGTGCAGGCGGGCGCCGTGAAACGGTCCGAAGTGCGTGAGGAACAGCGTGTCGGGCTCCCACGCGAGGATGCGGTCGATGCTGCTGTTCCAGGCTTCGAGATCGATGTCGGGCGGGGGCGTCGGTGGCATGACGCACAGGCGGTCCCCTCGCCTGATGCCTGCGACATCTCCCACGAACGCAATACGGCTGGACGGATCGAAGAAGCTGACGTGATGTGAGGCATGGCCCGGCGTGTAGGCCACGTTCAGCTCACGACCGCCGACAGTCACGATCTCCTCACCCTTGAGCGCGCGAATCCGCTCCTGCGGGACGGGCAGGAACTCGCCCCACAATTGCTCCATGTCCTCCCCATACAACCGTGTCGCGCTCGAGAGCAGCTTCGCAGGGTTGACCATGTGCGGAGCGCCCCGTTCGTGGACCAGCACTTCGATTGCGGGGTTCTCGCGCACGAGCGTGCCCGCAACGCCTGCGTGGTCGAGGTGGATGTGCGTCAGAAGTATCTGCCGCACGTCGCTGATGCCGATCCCCTTGCGCTGCAGCGCGGATCTCAGAGTGGCAGCGGTCGTGGACGGACCGGGATCGATCAGCGCGACACCGGAAGGACTCTGGAGGACGCCGGTCGCGATGACCTCGGGAATACCCAGGAAATTCAGGTCCACGTAATCCACGCCGGACGCCAGCATCGTCATTCGCTATCTCACTCCGGGAACGCCGGCGACCGGCTGATGCGCAAGACCCGCGTACCGGGACGGCCGCGCGGAACCAAGCCTGTTAGAATCATAAGACCGCCATGGCCGGAACCGATCGCCAGACCGAGGGCGAAACACTCGAGCGCACCCGGCAGGAGACGAAGAAGCCTGAACTGTTCAAGGTCCTGCTCCTGAATGACGACTACACGACAATGGACTTCGTGGTCGAGGTGCTGGAGTCGATTTTCAACAAGGGCCCAGCCGAAGCGTTCCGCATCATGATGGCCGTGCATACGCAGGGGAAGGGCCTCTGCGGAGTGTATCCGCACGAAGTCGCAGAGACGAAGGTCGAGACCGTGATGGAACGGGCGCGGGAAAACGGATTCCCGCTCCGTGCCGCGATGGAACCTGAATAGCGCGTCCGCGGGTCTTAGACACAAAGGACACTCCCGACGATGTTCAGCCAGGCTTTAGAGATCGTCCTGACGGTGGCGTACCGCGAGGCGACCTCCAGGCGTCACACGCACCTCACCCTCGAGCACCTCCTGTACGCACTCGCGCACGATCACGACGGCGAGCGTATCCTCGCGGCCTGCGGCGCCGATCTGCCGAAGCTTCGCCGGGACCTCGACAAGTATCTGAAGGAATCGGTCGAGCAGTACGGCCGCGGGCAGCAGAAGGAGCCGGAACAGACGCTGGCCTTCCGCCGCGTACTGCAGACCGCCGTGCTGCACGTGCAGAGCGCGGGCCGGCAGGAAGTACAGTCCGGGGACGTGCTTGCCGCGACGCTGCAGCAGAACAAGTCGTACGCCGCACAGCTGCTCGCCGATCAAGGCATCACGCGGCTCGACGTACTGGAGTTCATCACCCACGGCATCAGCAAGGTGCCATCCTCCGGCGGCACGCCCGCGGACGAGGGAGAGGCCGGCGAGGCGGAAGGAGGCCAGGGAGAGCGCGGACCGGCCGCCGCGCGCGATCCGCTTGCCGCGTACGCGATGAACCTGACGGCACGCGCCAGGGCCGGCGAGCTCGATCCGCTCATCGGCCGCGTCGACGAGCTCCAGCGCACGATGGAGATTCTCTGTCGCAGGCGGAAGAACAACCCGGTGTTCGTGGGTGACGCGGGTGTGGGCAAGACGGCGCTCGCCGAAGGGCTCGCCTCGCGCCTGCTGCAGGACGATGTGCCGGATCTGCTGGAAGGAGCCGAGGTCTTCTCGCTCGATACCGGCGCCCTGCTCGCCGGCACCCGGTTCCGTGGAGACTTCGAGGAACGCTTCAAGGCCGTGATCAACGCGCTGGCGAAGCGGCCGATGCCGATCCTGTTCATCGACGAGATTCATTCGACCGTCGGCGCCGGCGCGACGACTGGCGGCACGATGGACCTCGCGACACTCATCAAGCCGATCCTGACGACCGGCCAGCTGCGCGTCGTCGGTTCGACCACGCACGAAGAGTTCAAGCACATCGAGAAGGATCGGGCGCTCGCGCGCCGGCTGCAGAAGATCACGATCGATGAGCCGTCGACGCAGGAGACCGTCAGGATCCTGCAGGGCCTGCGATCGCGTTACGAGGGGCATCACCGCGTCCGGTACACCGACGAGTCGCTGGAAGCGGCGGCGAAGCTTGCGGCCCGGCACCTGCGGGACTACAAGCTGCCTGACAGCGCGATCGACCTGATCGACGAGGCCGGTGCGAAGATGCGGCTGAAGGTCGGAGCGGCGCAGCGCACCGCGGCCGCGGCTAGTGCGGGCGGCGAGGCTGCCGATCCCGAGCGCGCGGAGATCAATGCCGATCACATGGAAGAAGTGGTGGCGCGCATTGCGCGGATTCCGGCCAAGCAGGCGTCCTCCTCTGACAAGGACCGGCTGAAAGGGCTCGAGGAGTCGCTCGGCCGCGTGGTGTTCGGCCAGGCGGAAGCCGTGCGCAACGTGGCGCGCGCGATCAAACGCTCGCGTGCGGGCCTCGGCCAGCCCGATCGGCCGGCGGGGTCCTTCCTGTTCACGGGACCGACGGGTGTCGGCAAGACGGAGCTCGCCCGGCAGCTCGCGCTGCATCTTGGAAACGAGTTCATCCGCTACGACATGAGCGAGTACATGGAGAAGCATGCGGTGGCGCGGCTGATAGGCGCGCCTCCCGGCTACGTGGGGTTCGAGCAGGGAGGCCTTCTGGTTGACGGCATCCGTCAGCATCCGTATGCCGTGCTGCTGCTCGACGAGATGGAGAAGGCACATCCGGACATCTTCAACATCCTGCTCCAGGTGATGGACCACGCAACGCTGACCGACAACAACGGCCGCAAGGCGGACTTCCGGCAGGTGGTGCTGATCATGACGTCGAATGCCGGTTCGCGGGAACTGAGCAATGCGACGATTGGGTTCACGGAGGCCGGGGCGTCCGAGCACGTGCTCGGCGCCAGGCAGAAGGCCGCCCAGCAGCGCTCCAAGGGAGCGGTCGAGAAGGTCTTCAGCCCCGAGTTCCGGAACCGCCTCGACGCAATCGTGTCCTTCGATCCGCTGACGCCGGCCGTGATGGAAACGATCGTCGAGAAGTTCATCCTGCAGCTGGAGGCGCAGCTCGCGGAACGGAGCATTGCCATCACCCTCGAACCTGAGGCACGGCTGTGGCTGGCGCACAAGGGCTACGATCCCGTCTACGGCGCGCGGCCGCTGGCGCGCGTCATCCAGACGGAAGTCAGGGATCCTCTCACCGACGAGATTCTCTTCGGACGCCTGGAACACGGCGGAACCGTAACGATTCGTCTGGAAGGCGACCGCCTGGGCTTCGGGTTCGATGCGCGCACGCCGCCTGCCCCGGCGCCGGCCCACTGAGGCGCCGCCATGGACAACGAGCACGAAATTCCCGTGAAGGTCGTCGACCGCCGATGGTGGGCACGGCCGGACGACGGCACCGCGCCCGAGCCGCGGGGCGGCTCGAAGCCGACGTACGTCGAGGAGCTGGAGCGTCAGCTGGCCGAGAAGGATCGGATCGCGCAGGAATACATCGCGAAATACCGGCAGGCCGCCTCGGAGTTCGAGGAATCGCGGCTTCGTCTCCGCCGGGAGATCTCGAAGGACGTCGAGCGTGGACGGCGTGAGATCCTGGCGGATCTCCTCGACGTCGTGGACAACCTCGATCGCGCGCTCGACGCCGCGCGGCAGTCGCCGTCGCCCGAGGCGCTCCTGCAAGGGGTCGAGATGGTGCAGCGGCAGTTCCTCGCGAAGCTCGAGGGGCTCGGTGTGCGCCGGATCGATGCCGGCGGCGCCGCGTTCGACCCCTTACAGCACGAAGCCGTGGCCACGGTTCCTGCCCGCACGGCCGACGAAGACGGACACGTCGTCGGAGTCGTGCGACAGGGCTACACCATCGGGTCCGAGATCCTGAGGCCGGCCTCGGTTGCCGTTGCCAGGACGGCGGACTGAAGGTCGCGTCGCCGCTTCGAAGATCGGCGCTGGTGCTGCGGCCCTTGCCGCCGTAGGATGGCGCCATGCCGACACTCCTCCTGCGCGTGGTCTGCGCGTTCGCCGTCATCGCGCTGTCTGCGCCGATGACGGATGCGCAACCAGGTCGTTCGCTGCCGCGGCTGAGGGTCTCGGACAACAGGCGATTTCTCGTCACCGCCGACGGCCGGCCGTTCTTCTGGCTGGGGGACACGGCCTGGGAGCTCTTCCACCGCCTCAATCGCGAGGACGCCGAACGCTACCTGCAGAACCGGGCACGGTTGCGTTTCACCGTCCTCCAGGCGGTCGCGCTTGCGGAATTCGACGGCCTCACCCAGCCGAATGCGTACGGGCGCACGCCCCTTCGGGGGAACGACCCCGCGCAGCCGGACGAAGACTACTTTTCACACGTGGACTGGATCGTCAACCGCGCGAACGCGCTCGGGATGTACGTCGGGTTTCTCCCCACATGGGGAGACAAGTGGAACCAGCAGCGCGGCGCCGGACCGGAGATTTTCACGCCTGAGAACGCCGAACGGTACGGCGAATGGCTCGGCAGGCGTTACAAGGATGCGGGCGTCATCTGGATCCTCGGTGGCGACCGTCCGGTCGACACGGAGACGCGGCTCGCGATCATCCGCGCGATGGCCCGCGGGCTGCGCGCCGGGGACGGCGGAGCCCACCTGATCACCCTTCACCCTCCTGGCGGGAACAGTTCCTCCACCTGGTTCCACACGGATGACTGGCTCGACTTCAACATGCGGCAGAACGGTCACAGCCCCGAGTTCACCGGCCGCTACGATCAGACGCGCGTGGACTACGATCGCGTCCCTGCAAAGCCGGTAATAGATGGCGAGCCCATTTACGAAGACCACCCGGTCTCGTTCAACGCAAAGATGCTGGGACACTCGATCGCGAGCGACGTCCGCAGAGCGCTGTACTGGGATCTGTTCTCGGGCGCCTTCGGACACACTTACGGTCACCATTCGGTCTGGCAGATGTGGACGCCGTCCCGCGTGCCGATCAACAACCCGCTGATGCCGTGGGACGACGCGATCAATCAGCCGGGAGCGGCGCAGATGCAGCATGGACGCACCCTGATCGAGTCGCGGCCATTCCTGACGCGTGTCCCCGACGCCGAGATCATCGTGACAGGGCCGGTGCCCACCAGCATGCCCGGCGCGGGCCGCTACCGTTTCGCCGCGACGCGCGACGAGGCCGGAACCTACGCGATGGTCTACACACCTGTGGGCCGCCCCTTCGGCGTCCGCATGGGAACCATCACGGGGGCGCAGGTCACGGCCTCGTGGTTCAATCCGCGCACAGGTGCGGCAACGCGAATCGGCACGTTCCCGAACACCGGCGTCCGCACGTTCACCTCTCCGGACCCCGGCGAGATGGTGGATTGGGTGCTCGTGCTGGACGACGCGTCGAAGCACTACCCGCCTCCCGGCCAGCGCAGGTAACAGCCGGCTAGCGCGTCTCAGTCGGAGCTAAAGCTCCGCCCTACGTACACGATGAGCTGAAGCTCCGCGTCACGTCCCCGTCACGCTCCAGTCGACCTCGACCGCAAGTGTATTAGTGCGCGCGCTCAGTCGGCGCGTGAAGGACGGCGACCCTCGAGATCGAACTGATCGCCGCCGCTCAGGATGTGCAGCCGCAGGTCGAAGACGGACATCACCTCCCCTGGCTGCTCTTCGGAGATGTTCGTGTACGACTCGCGCATTCCGTCG
>JBBWZJ010000043.1:0-3505 GCA_039648985.1 Acidobacteriota bacterium
AGCGGAGCTTCGGGATCGCCAGCTCGATCGAGCCGGCCCGGGTGTCCCAGCCCCGGTCGCGGTAGCCGTTGCGCTTGGTGATCCGTTCCTCGCTGCGCTCGCCGTAGGGCGCGCCGCAGATCGCGTCAGCCTCGGCACCCATCAGCGCCTCGGCGAACGTCTTGACCATGCCCCGAAGAAGGCAGGGCTCGCCTGGGACAGCTGCTCGTCCAGCCAGCCGGAAAGGTCGATACTCGGTCCAGCGGTCATCGTCGTGCTCCTCGCTCGCGATCCTTGCTCGGTTCTCTTGAGGATCACGCGATGGCCGTCTCAGCTCACGACGCCACGCTCAACAGCGAGGACATCGGACACCACGTCCCTGGACGCAACTCCCACGAGCAGCAGGCCTACGAGACGCAAGGTCAAACGCTAACATCCCCCGTCGTCACAATCTCATGATCGAGCTGATGGTCGAGCGAGCCGGCGAACGTCGAAGCGCTTGCTGCGGCGGCGGCGGTGTGGTGCCCTGCGGTCAGGACTATCGGAACCTCGGGGTCTAGGCCTGATGGCGGCCACCCGGGCACGATGAAGGCGGCGGGCGTACCGAGGTGGCCCGGACCTGTCGTTGTGGGTTCGGAGCAAGGGAGGTCCGATCTTCGTCGAGCCAGGGCTGTCGTGGCTGGCCGAACTCGGCGGGCCTGCTCGAGAAATGGGCGTCCGCCAACGCCAAGATAGAATTGGATGTGTTCGATGACCGCTTTTCTCTTGCACGCCCTTGATCACCAGAGTATTCCGGGTATCCCTACCGCCGCCTCCTACTACGGCGCAGCCAGATAGCAGGAGATCCGGGATGAAGCGGTTACTACAGACGGCTCGCACCGTCACATTCACCACACAAACTAATCCCACGTCTCGCCGCTGGCTGAGTGTCGGCGTCGCCGCCGTGATCATTGTTCCGCAGTTCACCGGAGCCGCACATATGGTTCCGGCGGCGGCTGCCGTCGCAGCACCGAGCGCCGCAGCGGCCGGCGAGGTCGCGAGTTGGAACGTGATCGCGGTGGACACGCTCACAGGCTTGCCGGGCCCCGCCGGAGGCGCACCGCCGGCATCAGCAATTGATGTTGCGATGGTGCAGGGGGCGGTCTACGACGCGGTCAATGCGATTGAACCCAAGCACCATCAGCCGTACCTACTGACGAGGCGGTTCGCCGCGACGGCCTCCGAAGCGGCCGCCGTCGCGACCGCCGCGTATTCCGTGCTGTACAACATCATCTCAACCGTGCCCGAAAGCGTCCCCTTCCCGGCCCGGGCCGGCTTGCTCCAGTCTCTTGCGACGCAGTACGGCGCCTCGCTCGGCGCGGTGTCCGACGGACCGCGCAAGACGCAGGGAACCGCAGCCGGGAAGGCCGCGGCCGACGCAATGATTGCCTTCCGGCAGGACGACGGCCGCTTCGCGCCGTCGCCATCGACGCCTAATTCAGCGCCCGGATATTGGCAGCCGCTCATCAATCCGGCCACGGCGTTGCCGATCCCTGATCCGACCCCGTGGGTCGGCGGAGTGAAGCCCTTCGTCATGCTGAATTCCTCGCAATTCAGGACGGCAGGGCCGCACGCGCTCAGCAGCGCCGCTTACGCAGCGGACTTCAACGAGGTCAAGATGCTCGGCGCGGTCAACAGCACCGTCCGGACGAGCAGGCAGACGTATATCGCGCGGTGGTGGCAGAGTAACCCGGTGGCGATCTGGAACGCTGTTGGTCGCGAGCTGGTGGCACGCCAGGACCTTGATGCCGCCGACACCGCCCGTCTGCTCGCGATGCAGAACCTGAGTGGAGCCGACGCGTCGATCAACTGCTGGAACGACAAGTACTACTGGAATTCGTGGCGCCCGTGGACCGCAATTCAGCGGGCAGCGGAAGACGGTAATCCAGCGACCACACCAGACCCCACCTGGACGGCGCTCATCACCGCGCCGTACCCCGAGCACCCGTCGGGACATCTCTGCCTCGACGCGGCGAACATCGGCGTACTGCGAATGTTCTTCGGCGACGTAATCGATGGTGGATTCCAAATCACAAGCCGCAGCACTTTCCTCCTTCCGAGCGATTCAGCTACCCGCAGCTTCATGACACTCTCGCAGTCCATCGCCGAGATCGTCGAAGCCCGCATCTGGGCAGGCCTGCACTTCCGCACCGCGGACGTGCAGGCCGAGCGTCTCGGCGAGAGCGTCGCCCGCTACACGGCGGAGAACTACTTCCAGCCGGTAGGCCGATGTCATTCCTGAGCCGTCATCGGCGCGCCACCGGCGGCCCGCCGCGCCGGGTCCGCCGGACAGCACCGCGCTGTTGCAGTTCCCGCTGGGTCGTCGCGCGGACGCGTGCGGCGGCCTGGGCGGCCGGGCGTCGTGCCGCCGCGGCCTCGCGGCGCCGCTGGTCGCGGTGACGGGCTTGCTGCTCGACGTCGAGTTCGCCGAGCAGTCAATCGACGCCCGCGAGCAGCGTGCCGCGGTCGACGGTTCGCGTCCATCTCACTGGCGGCCACCCTGCTTACCGATGCGGCCAGATTCACCCATATGTGCACGCCGCCCTGGCCGACGGCACCGCAGGTAACGACGGATAGTGTCGCCGCCGCGATGCCGTACTGCCGAAGCATTGCCCGGGGGAGTCCCGCGGTCGATTCCTCACCCGGTCAGGTTTCGCCGCCGATCTCGGACTCGAACGCCTCGTAGATCAGGTCTGAGCCCCGCTGTAGGTGTCGACCGATCGCGGCGACGAGCCGCGCTCCGATCTGGCGGGTCGCGTCCAAGTCCTCGAGCGCGCACTCTGCGCCGCTGCGCGCGGCGATGTCTGCCGCCATGGTCGCTAGTTCCGCGTGTTCCTTGACCAGAACCTCGACCTCATGGGCTAAACGCGGCGCGGCCGTCACCATTTCGGCGTGAAATCCGTTCAGCCCCTCGGTGGCTTCGATGTGCGCGACAACGCACGCCTGGAGTCGCTGAGCGGCGCTCAATACGTCTGCACACGATCTGTCTGTTGGGTCGGCGCCAGCTGAAGTCAATGCCTGCTCGAGGTGTCCTGTCGAGACCCGCAGCGTCGTGCGGCGTTGCCGGACCGCCTCCAGGTCGGGCCGAGACGAGTCATCAGCCGGGTCCATCGGCGCCTCCTCGGCAGTCGCAGGCTTATTCTGCCCCCCTGCCGGCCTTGACGGTCGCCCAGCTGACTGGGGACTTTTCCGAGCTTCACGCGTCGCGTGGGTTGTCCTTATTGTGCGGAGAACGAATTCGGCGGCCGGGCGTCGCAGCCGGGCGTCTCCGAAAGCGCCACTGATTCGAACCGGGTGGCCGACAGTTCGGGCCCTGTGGATCAAGTTACATCGACCTGCGGCCGCACAACTTGGCTTAGCAGTAAGCCTGGCGCGCGGCTGATGTGCGTCACACGCGATCTCACGAAGCACCGGTCGACTACTGAAAACCTTATCCGCGCCGGAAACGGCCGGCTCGAAGTGCCCCCGGCAGGATTCGAACCTGCGA
>JBBWZJ010000186.1:0-3530 GCA_039648985.1 Acidobacteriota bacterium
GGTGATGGAGCTGGTGGATCAGCATCAGGCGCAGCGGGAGCAGCCGGCCACGTCACCGCTCGCGCCAGCGCCGAAGGCACCCTAGATGGCCTCCCCGCCGAGTTCCCGGAGGCTCTCACTGGAGGAGCTTCGGCAGCAGATCGTGGAGGCGGCGATTCAAGCCCTGAAGGCCGCGGCCGCGGAGCACAAGGCGAATCCGCGGAAGCAGTTCCTGAGCCGAAAGGCGACGGAGGCGCTCCAGAAGTCCCGCGCGAAGCACCACCCGCCAGACGAACCGCTCTCGGGCAAGTAACCGCTCGTCCCTCCGCAATTCCTCCGGAGTCAGGCCACACGTCGGCACCAAACGCCGCGGTCCAAGCGGCGCGGCGGTACGCAGCCGAACAGGGCCGCCGTACTACATCTCGCGGACCGGGGAGATCGACGCCGTCGCGGCGCAAAGGCCGAAGGGCCCGCACCTCCGAGTGGAACCGGACGGGCGCGTGCTCGGCAGCGCGGGCAACGTCCTTGAGGATGCGCCGGCGCCCACGGACAACCGCGAACACATCGACCTGCCGGCGCAGACCCGCGCGGACACGTACAGCGACACCGGCGAGTCGCAGGGGCGGTTGCCAGGCCAGGCGCCGATGCCGCCCGCCAGGCTGGGATCGCGGACACCAGCTTCAAGGCTCCGCAACAGGCGTCCGGGTGGTTTTTCAGTCTGGAACACGAAGAGAGCCCCACGGCCACCGCACGTCGGCACGCTGACGAACAACCAGGGCTGCTGGCAGACACGGAGACGCCGGACGCTCAGGAAGCCGCGGCGGTCGCGTTCGACCGCTACGCCAGCACGTTCGCCGACGCGGCCGCCGGCGCTGCGCCTCGCCGCGGGCTGGGCGAAGCGGGTCACATCATCCTGCGCTCCGAGAGCCGGCGATCACGGCCGCCGACGTGCGCTCGCCGAATCCCGCCATTGAACGCCGGTTCGAGCCGCCGTCCACGGTGCAGTCCATGGGCGCGACGGGTCGTCGTGTGCTGAACGGCATGCGCGATGGGTTCGGGCGCGCCTTCTCCTTCGAGTACGACCTCAATCGCGCCGGCCTGTCAGAGGCGGCGGACCGTATCGACGCGTTCAACCGTGAGCGTTCCGACGCGCCTCGTCAAGTGATGAACGCTGCCCGGCGTGCTCCAGGGATTGCGCCGGCCGGAGGAATACCATCTCTTTCAGCGCCTCGTGATGTTGCGGCGGGATCTCGAACTCGCGGACGCGATGCAGCAGGGATGGATTCCGAAGCGGCACCTCGAGAGCGGCCTCACGCCCCTCGAAGCCCGGGCGGAGCTGAATCGACTGACGACGGTCGCCCAGAGCCAGCCGGAGATCCTGAAGGCGATAGGCAGGCACCAGCAGCTCGTGCGGCAGGTCGGTGACGACCTCGTCGATCGGAGCTTGATGCAGGCGGCGACTCGGGACCGCAACGCGGATTACTTCCCCGCGCTCGTCCTCGACCATGTCGCGAGCGATCCCAGCCTGGTCGGCCGGCCGGTGACCCCACTGACACCCGGGCCACGCGGGTTCCTGAAGCAAGCGCGCGGCGGCGCCCGCGAGACGATCCGGGACTACATCGACGCGATGGGCCGACATCTGGCCGACGTGAAGAAAGCCACAATGCGGGACGATCTTGTGACGGATCTCGCGAGCCAGTACGACAAGACCGCGGCCGTTGCGGAGGGTGGCGCGTTTCCGAAGGGGCACAGCGCCTGGACCTATGCCGGCCAGACGTACGTGATCCCCGACGCGCTCCGCGATCGGCTGACGAAGTTCACGCAGCGCACGCCGGACGAAGTCCGCGCGCTGAATCGCGTGACGTCGTGGTGGAAGGGGGCGACGCTGCGCGTGCTGGGCCTTCCGTACGATGTGCTCAACTTCACGGGGGACCTGGCGAACTTCCTGACTGGTGAGCCCCTCCGCCACCTGCCGAAAGCCCCGCGTCGCCTCTTCGATGCGGCACGAGGGACGAGGGTCGAGGGGTCGCTGCCGATTACCTCCAACCCGCATCTCGATGACCTGCGGATGCTGGCGGAGCCTCGGGGATCGTCTGAACCTCGGCACGGGCGGCGCGACGGCGGAAGTCGGCCGGTCCGTGGCGCAGCGGCCGGAACTGCGCGAGGCTCCGGCGACCGTTGGGCGAGAGCGTCTTGAAGCGGCTGGCGCGGATCCCCGGCGACGCGTACGCCCGCGCCGCGGCGGCTCAGGACAACTTCCGCGAGTTCCGCGAGAGCATCCCGCGGCTCGCGAAGTTCATGGCCGAAATCGAGCGTGGAGCGACACCCCAGGCGGCGGCGAAGGTCACGCGCCAGGAACTCGTCGACTACACGCGGTTGACCGACTTCGAGCGCGTGTGGCTGCGCGGCGCGATGATGCCGTTCTACACGTCGTTCAAGAAGAACGCGGAGAATTGGCTGCCCGGCCTGCGCGCGGGCGCGGACGGTTCGCGGGCGACAGGCGTGCTGGAGAATGCGGGCCGCATCGGGAAGGTGATGCTGCCGGCCTACATGGTCGCGCTCTACAACGAGAAGTTCTTCCCGGATGCCGAGCACACGCTGTCCGAGAACGATCGGAACCGTCTGCACGTGCTGGTTCCGTGGAAGCAGGGCGTGATGTATCTCGGCTTCACCGGTCCGGCGAACGCCGCGGCCGGCCTGGTCGGACTCCAAGGGTTCACGCAGCGCAGCCTCGATCTGGTGCGCGGCCGGACGACAATCGGTGAGGAGGCTGAGCGCAGGGGGCAACAGATCCGGAACAACGTGCTCGGCCTGCTCTCGCCCGCTACCGAGGGATTCGAGCAGCTCACGAATACAGACCTACGGACGGGCTATCCGATCGTCCCGCCATACGAGAATTTCACCGCGGGAGAGCGCGCACAACGGAGACTTGAGCACGTGGCTGGCCGGTTCGCCCCCGTCAGTCAGATCACCCAGGCTGCCGGCGAGTCCACCGGCACCGCAGAAGGGGCGGCCGCGCTCGTTCGCCACCTCGTGACGGGCTCGCTGGTGAAACCCCTCGATTTGGATCGCAATCGAGCGATCGCTATGGACCGGGCCATCGCGCAGGGACAGCGCGACGCTGACGAGGCACACGCGACGGAGCGCCGCGCCGACGTGCACGACTACGCCGATCGGTTTATCAAGATGGGGGTCGAGCCGGTCAATGCGCTGATTGACGGCTCGTGGGACGGCGTCGACCGATCCGAGCGCGCGGTCATTGTCGCCGCGCTGAAAGAAGCGAACCGCCAAGACCGCCGGTTCGGAACTCTGCTGGCTCACTGGCGCAGCGAGCATCGGAGTGTCTCAGACCGGCAGGAGCCGTACGTCCAAGAGGAGCTGCAACGAAAGGGGCTGATTCCTGTGGCGCCGCGGTAGCGTCAGGAAACGAGCCGAGGACTGTCATTGGCGTTCGTCTGGACAACGGCGCAGGTCTGACCGGTGAGCAGTTCGCTAAGGTGGGTCTCACGCCGAGGCCGCCGGCGTGAGCTCGGCGCTGTCGGGTTGCTAGC
>JBBWZJ010000125.1:0-9143 GCA_039648985.1 Acidobacteriota bacterium
ATCCCGTCGGGCGGCTTCACGGTGGGCGCGCCGCGGCTGACGCCGCAACGCGCTGATAGGATCTTGGGGTCGGAAGTGTAAAGGATGTCGCCGGATTACTTTGTAAAGGATGTCCCCGGCACCACACTGGAAGCGGGAAGCCGGAAGCTGGTAGCCGGAAGCGGGAAGCGAGAAGCGCGAAGCTGGTAGCCGGTAGCGGGAAGCTGAGAGCTGAGGTCTGAGAGCTGACAGCTGACAGCTGACAGCTGATGGCTGATAGGAGATCCCCTGTGTTGCGCGTGCTGTTGATGGTTCTTGGCACTGCGGCGGTGAGTGCCGCGCCCGTTGCCGCGCAACGACCGGCCGCGGTCCCCGAGACCCCCGTGATCGTGACGAGCGGTGAGGGCCTCGTGAAGAAGGTTGCCGATCGCGCGTGGGTGTCGATTGCCGCCGAATCGCGCGCGCGGAGCCCGCGTGACGCGCAGCGCGCGAACGCCGATGCGATGACCGCGGTGCTCGCGCGGTTGAAGGGCGCCGGGCTGCCGGCTGACGCGATTCGCACGAGCGGCTACGACCTGCAGCCGGAATTCGATTATGCGAACGGAAAGCAGACGCTGCGCGGCTATGTCGCGAGGAACTCGCTCGAGGTCCGCGCCGACGACATCGCCAGAGTGGGCGACATCCTCGATGTGGCGGTCGGCGCCGGCGCGACGTCGGTCACCGGCGTGCGGTTCGACCTCAAGGACCACGTTGACGCCGAACGTGAGGCCCTGAGGCGTGCTGTCGCGGACGCTCGCGGACGGGCAGAAGCCGCGGCCGCGGGCGCTGGCGTCACGATCGATCGCATCATGCGGATCGAGGAGCAGCGCGCGTTCGTGCAGGAGCCCCGGCCGATGATGATGAAGCGCGAATCGATGGTCGCGGATTCAGCAGAGACGCCCATCACCCCGGGCGAGCTCGATGTCCGTGCGCTGGTCACGCTGACGACAGCCATCCGCTGAGCGCCGGGGGGGACTCAGTCCTTCACGACAACGCCGTCAACCGGATCCTCGTCGAAGAGGCCGATGAGCTCCGGGGCGCCGAGCGGCCGCGGCGTGTGATCGATCGTCACGAGATCGGGCAGGTCGTCAGGCGCGATCACGCCCTTGTCCTTCAAACGGCGTGCCGTGACCAGCACTCGGCTCTCGAGCGACCCCACCGCCTTGTTGTAGGACTCGACGGAGCGCGACAGGCCGCGCGCGACATCTTCGAAGTGCAGCGCCATGACCCGGATGCGCTCGTACAGCTGCCGTCCGAGGTCGCTGATCTCCTGGGCATTCTTCGCGATTTTCTCCTGCTGCCAGCCGAACGCCACCGCCCGCAGCAGCGCCATGAGCGTCAGCGGGCTCGCCAGCATCACTCCGCGCCCCAGGCTGAATTCGAGAAGCGCCGGATCGCACTGCAAGGCGCTGCTGAGGAGCATCTCTCCCGGCACGAACATGATGACGAGATCGGGCGTCGGCTGAAAATGCGCCCAGTACGTCTTGTTGCCAAGCTTCACGATGTGGTCGCGCACCTGACGGGCGTGGTCGCGCATCTTCGCCTGCTTCGCAGGGTCCCCCTCCGCCTCCATCGCATCCAGATAGGCTGCTGAAGGAACCTTCGCGTCGACGACGACGTTTCGTCCCCCCGGAAGACGGACGACCATGTCGGGTGTCAGCCGCCCGTCCTCGCCGGACGCCGACTCCTTCAGGTCGAAGTCGCAGTACTCCAGCATGCCGGCCGCCTCGACGACGCGCCGGAGCTGGAGCTCGCCCCACTGCCCGCGCACGTTGGGGGAGCGGAGCGCCTGGACGAGCCGCCCGGTTTCCGTCTGGAGCGTCTGCTGCGCCAGGTTCAGGGAGCGCAGCTGCTCGGTCAGCGCCGCATGCGATCCGATCCGCGTCTGCTCGACCATCTGCAGCTTGGCGTCGACCTGCGTCAGCGACAGCTTGAGCGGCTGCACCAGTTCTTCGATGGCTTTGTGGCGGCCGTCGAGGTCCGCCCTCGCGGTCTGTTGAAACTCGGACAGCGACGTGCGCGCGAGCGCCAGGAACGAGTCGTTGTTCTGGCGCAACGCTTCGGAGGACAGCGAGGCGAACGCGTCCCGGAGCTTGGTTTCCGCGTCCTGGAAGACCGCGAGCTTTTCGGCGGCGGCTTTCCGCTCGGCCTCCAGCTCCGCACCGAGCTTCGCGCACTGCTGCAGCGTCTCGGAGAGCGCCTGCTGCAGGCGGGTTTCGGACGTTTCGCGCGCGCCCAGGTGCAAGCCGGCCTGCGCGAGCGCGCTGCGGGCGAAACCCCACACGGCCGCCGCCACCATCAGCCCGACGGCCAGCCCGGCCGCGAACAGGAGGATCGGAATGGTAATCATCGATGCACGAAGTTTAGGCGAAGGTCCGCCGAAACCTCAAGCTCAGTCGTGCTTGATTCACCGGACGCATCTGACTAATATAGGACTGTTCTGGTCGTAGATGACTCGCGGGCAGATCCGAGGCTCTCACCATGGTGCAAATCAGCGAAAACGCGTCCAGGCTCATTCTGAAGATGACGGAGAAGAACGGCATCCCTGGCGGCGGCCTGCGCATCGGGATCAAGGCCGGCGGCTGCTCCGGCCTGAGCTATACCTTCGGATGGGAAGGCGCCCCGCGAGAAGGCGACCATGTGTTCGAAGGACCCGACGGATCCAAGGTGTTCGTGGATCCGAAAAGCTACCAGTTCATTCAGGGAACGACGCTCGACTACGACACGAGCCTGGTGAGCAAGGGATTCATCTTCAACAACCCGAATGCCAAGGCGTCCTGCGGGTGCGGGACGAGTTTCAGCATCTAGGTAGCTGATAGCTATCAGCCGTCAGCTATCAGTCCGTTCCCGGAGCTGAGGTCTGACAGCTGAGAGCTAACAAGTCACTTCAAAATGTCCACATCCACCGAAACGATCGAACAGCTCGCCACCCGCGAGTACAAGTACGGCTTCGTCACCGAGGTCGACGCGGAGACGATCCCGAAAGGGCTCAGCGAAGACGTGGTCCGCATCATTTCGGCGAAGAAGGGCGAGCCGGAATGGCTGCTCGAGTGGCGGCTCAAGGCCTACCGGCTGTGGCTCACGATGAAGGAGCCTACCTGGCAGAACGTGAAGTTCGAGCCGATCAACTACCAAGACATCGTCTACTACTCGGCGCCGAAGAAGAAAAAGGTGCTGAACAGCCTCGACGAAGTGGATCCCGAAGTTCGGGCGACCTTCGACAAGCTGGGGATCCCGATCGAAGAGCAGAAGCTCTTTGCCGGCGTCGCGGTGGACGCGGTCTTCGACAGCGTATCGGTCGCAACGACGTTCCGCGCGACGCTCGCCAAGCAGGGCATCATCTTCATGTCCTTCTCGGACGCGGTGCGCGAACATCCCGAGCTCGTGCGGAAATATCTCGGATCGGTTGTGCCCCACACCGATAACTTCTTCGCCGCGCTCAACTCGGCCGTCTTCAGCGACGGGTCGTTCGTCTACATTCCGAAGGGCGTCCGGTGCCCGATGGAGCTGTCCACGTACTTCCGGATCAACGCGAAGGACACTGGTCAGTTCGAGCGCACGCTCATCATCGCGGACGAAGGATCGTTCGTCAGTTATCTCGAGGGCTGCACCGCGCCGATGCGCGACGAGAACCAGCTGCACGCAGCGGTCGTGGAGCTCGTGGCGCACGACGATGCGACGATCAAGTATTCCACGATCCAGAACTGGTATCCCGGCGACAAGGACGGCAAGGGGGGCATCTACAACTTCGTCACCAAGCGCGGCCTCTGCGAAGGGCGCGGCTCGAAGATCACCTGGACGCAGGTCGAGACGGGGTCGGCAATCACCTGGAAATATCCCAGCTGCATCCTCAAGGGGGACCACTCGATCGGCGAGTTCTACTCGGTGGCCACCACGAACAACTGGCAGCAGGCCGATACCGGCACGAAGATGATCCACGTGGGCCGGAACACCCGGAGCACCATCGTCTCGAAGGGCATTTCCGCAGGGCACGGGCAGAACACGTATCGCGGGCAGGTGCGGATCGGGAAGAACGCGACGAACGGCCGCAATTATTCGCAGTGCGACTCGCTGCTCATCGGCGACAAGTGCGGCGCCCACACGTTCCCGTACCTGGACATCCGCAACAGCACGGCACGCGTGGAGCACGAGGCGTCGACGTCGAAAATCGGCGAGGACCAGATTTTCTACTGCCGCCAGCGGGGGCTCACGGCGGAGGACGCCGTCAACATGATCGTCAGCGGCTTCTGCAAGGAAGTCTTCCGGGAGCTGCCGATGGAATTCGCTGTCGAAGCACAGAAGCTGCTGAGCGTCTCACTCGAAGGGTCGGTTGGATAACGATGCTTGATATCAGGAACCTGCACGTCCGCGCGGAGAACAAGGAGATCCTCAAAGGGATCGATCTCCGCGTCAACGCCGGCGAAGTGCACGCCATCATGGGGCCGAACGGGTCGGGCAAGAGCACGCTCGCGCGCGCGCTGTCCGGGCATCCGGAATACCACGTCACGGGCGGGGAAGTGCTGTTCGAAGGGCGCGACCTGCTCGAGATGGATCCGGATGAACGGGCCCGCGAGGGTGTCTTCATGGCCTTCCAGTATCCGGTCGAGATCGCCGGGGTCAACAACGCCTACTTCCTGAAAGCGGCGCTGAACGCGAAACGGAAGCACCACGGCGAGCCCGAGCTCGACGCCATGGAGTTCATGGCGCTCATCAAGTCGAAGTCGTCGCTGCTCGACATCGACCAGAGCATGCTGAGCCGCGCCGTCAACGAAGGGTTTTCCGGCGGCGAGAAGAAGCGGAACGAAATTTTCCAGATGGCGCTGCTCGAGCCGAAGCTGGCGATCCTCGACGAGACCGACTCGGGGCTCGACATCGATGCGCTCAAGCTCGTGGCCACGGGCGTCAACGCGATGCGCGGACCCGACCGCGCGTTCATCGTCGTGACCCACTATCAGCGGCTGCTGGACTACATCGTTCCGGACTACGTCCATGTGCTGAGTGGCGGCCGGATCGTCCGATCGGGCGGGAAGGAGCTCGCGCTCGAGCTCGAGAAGAAGGGCTATGGCTGGATTGACGCGTCGACAGGTCCGGGCTCGTCGCGGGCGGAGTCGACGGACGCAACCGGCGCGCAGCCAGTGGGAGCGTGAGTGCGATGACGCAGGTAGCCGAGAAGCTCCAGCCGTGGCTGTCCGTGACCGAGGGCCGGCCGCATACGGGTCCCCGGTGGCTCCAGGATCTGCGCGACCGTGCGGCGGCGCGGTTTAGCGCGCTCGGGTTCCCGACGGTTCGCGACGAGGAGTGGCGCTTCACGAACGTGGCGCCGATTGCCTCCGCGGAATTCAAGCCGGCCGGCGCCGATGCAACGCTGGCGACCGAAGCCGAGCTCTCCGGATATCTCTATAGCGATGCCGCCATTCGCATCGTGATCGTCAACGGACATCTGGCGCCGGGACTGTCGCGGACGACGGGGCTGCCGGCCGGTGTGCGCGTCGGCTCACTCGCCGCGGCCGTCACGGACCATACGGAAATCGTGCAGCGGTATCTCGGGCAGCTCGCCGACTTCGGCACCCGCGCGTTCACCGCCCTGAACACCGCGCTCGCGACCGACGGCGCGTACGTCTACATCCCCGACGGCGTGGTGCTCGAACAGCCGATCCACCTGCTGTTCGTGACGACGGCGTCCGCGGCGTCGGGACCGATCATGTCGAGCGCGCGGGCGCTCATCGTCGCGGGCGAACGCAGCCAGGCGCGCATCGTCGAAACGTATGTCGGGCCTCAGGGCACGTCCTATTTCACCAATGCCGTGACGGAAGTCGTGGCCGGCGAGGGCTCGGTGCTCGACCACTACAAGGTCCAGCAGGAGAGCGTCCAGGCCTTTCACGTCGGCAGCATGCACGTGCATGCTGCGCGCGCGGCGAACTTCTCGTCGCACTCCTTCTCCCTCGGCGGGAAGCTCGTGCGGAACGACGCGGCCGCGCTGCTCGATGGCGAAGGGGCCGAGTGCACGCTGAACGGCCTGTACCTGGCTGACGGTGACCGGCTCGTCGACAATCACACCGCCATCGACCACGCCAAGGCGCACTGCCCCAGCCACGAGATCTACAAGGGCATCCTCGGCGGCCGGGCGCACGCAATCTTCAACGGCAAGATCATCGTCCGGCAGGACGCGCAGAAGACGGACGCGAAGCAGACCAACCGGGCGCTGCTGCTCTCGGACGACGCGACGATCAACACGAAGCCGCAGCTCGAGATCTTCGCCGACGACGTGAAGTGCACGCACGGCGCGGCGATTGGGCAGCTCGACGATGACGCCATTTTCTATCTGCGGGCGCGGGGGCTGACGTATTTCGAGGCACGCGACATGCTGATCCACGCCTTCGCCGGCGACATCCTGGACCGGGTGAAGATCGAACCGCTCCGCGTCGCGCTCGAGGCGGAGCTGTACGCGCAGCTCGCCAGGGATCTCGCGGAGCTCGACGCGGCATGACTCCCGTGGCGACCTCCGTGGCGCGATCGGCGTTCGACGTTCAGCAGGTGCGCGCTGACTTTCCGATCCTGGCCGAGCGTGTGCACGGCAAGCCCCTCGTCTACCTGGACAGCGCGAACACCAGCCAGAAGCCGCGCCCGGTGCTCGAGGCGATGGACGCCTACTACCGGCATGCGAACGCGAACATCCATCGCGCCACGCATCTTCTGAGCGAACGCGCGACGGCGCTGTACGAGGGGGCCCGCGTCAAGGCGGCGGCGTTCGTGAACGCGGCCGATCCCCGCGCGATCGTGCTGACGAAGGGAACGACGGACGGGATCAACCTTGTCGCGCAGAGCTACGGGCGCTCCACGCTCCGCGCGGGGGACGAGATCCTCATCTCCTGGCTCGAACATCACTCGAACATCGTGCCGTGGCAGCTGCTCTGCGAGCAGACCGGCGCCGTGCTGCGGGTCGTCCCCATCGACGCGAGCGGCGACGTGGAGATGGACGCGTACGCGGCGCTCCTGTCGCCCCGGACGCGCATCGTGGCGATGGGCCACGTATCGAACGCGCTCGGGACGATCAACCCCGTGCGCCAGATCATCGAGCAGGCGCATGCGCGCGGCGCGGTGGTCCTCGTCGACGGCGCGCAGGCGGCGCCGCATCTCGTCATCGACGTGCAGGCGCTCGATTGCGACTTTTACGTGTTCTCGAGCCACAAGATGTACGGGCCGACGGGTGTGGGCGTGCTGTACGGCCGCCCCTCGCTCCTCGAGGCGATGCCGCCCTACCAGGGGGGCGGCGACATGATCCAGTCGGTGACGTTCGAGAAGACGACGTACAACGCCGTTCCCTATAAGTTCGAGGCGGGCACGCCGAACATCGGCGGGGTCGTCGGCTTCGGCGCGGCGATCGACTATCTGGCGGGCATCGATCGCGAGGCCGCGCTCGCGCACGAGGATGCGGTTCTCGAGTACGCGACCGCGCAGGTCCGTGGCATTGCGGGCGCGCGAATCATCGGCGAGGCGCGGCGGAAGACAGGCGTGCTGTCGTTCGTCCTGGAGGGTGTGCATCCGCACGACGCCGGGACGATCCTCGACCAGGAAGGAGTGGCGGTACGGACGGGGCAGCACTGCGCGCAGCCGGTGATGGACTGCTACCGCATCACGTCGACCATTCGCGCATCCCTGGGCCTCTACAACACTCGCGACGAGATCGACGCGCTGACCCGCGCGCTCGATAAAGTGCGCACGGTATTCGCGTGATGTCCGACCTCACCGATCTCTATCAGGAGGTGATTCTCGACCACAACAGGCGGCCGAGAAATTTCCGGACGATCGAGTCTCCGAGCCATCACGCGGAGGGCTACAATCCGCTCTGCGGGGACAGGCTGAACCTCTACGTCCAGGTGAGCGGGGAAACGATCACCGACGTCGCGTTCGAAGGATCGGGCTGCGCGATTTCGAAAGCGTCCGCGTCGCTCATGACGGATGCGCTCAAGGGCCGGACGGTGTCCGAGGCGAACAATCTCTTCGAACGCTTCCACCGCGTCGTGACGACGCCGCCTGATCAGCCCGTCGAGGACCTCGGGAAGTTGTCCGTGCTTGCCGGCGTGCGCGAGTTCCCCGTCCGCGTCAAGTGCGCAAGCCTGGCGTGGCACACGTTGAAAGCGGCGCTCGACCGCGAGCCGACCGTGTCGACCGAGTAGATCGGAACGCGCCACACGATGAAGCCTTTGCCGATGATTGCACCGGATCCCGTGCCGACACCCGAGCCAACGCCGCCGACACCTGTCGTGGCTGACCCGCAGAAGACCGAGACGCTGCGCCCTGCCATCGTGCAGGCGATTTCGACGGTGTTCGACCCGGAAATCCCGGTCAACATCTGGGAGCTCGGCCTCATTTACGACATCGCCGTGAACGCTTCGAGTGCGGCCGTGATCACGATGACGCTCACCGCGCCCGGGTGCCCGGCGGCACAGTCGCTCCCCTCGGAGGTCGCGGCGAAGGTCAAGGCAGTGCCCGGCATCACGGACGCCACGGTGGACGTCGTCTGGGAGCCCGGCTGGACAAAGGACCGCATGTCGGACGCGGCCAAGCTGCAACTGGGGATGTGGTGAGCCACGTTGCACGTTGAAGGTTGCACGTTGCACGTTGAACGTCGCACGACAAGGATCATCTAATGCTGCGACTCTCGAAAAAAGCCGACTACGCGCTGATGGCGTTGAAGCACCTGGCGACGCGCACTGACCTCATGTCGGCGAGCGCGCGCGAGATTGCCGAAGCGTACGACATCCCCGTCGAGCTCATGGCCAAGGTCCTGCAGCGCCTGGCCCGGCGCGGCCTGCTCTCGTCGCACCAGGGGACGCACGGCGGGTACCGGCTGGCGAAGGCACCGAGTGCGATTTCCGTGGCCGACATCATCCAGGCGATCGACGGGCCGCTGACGGTCACCGCCTGCTCCACGGAAGCCGAGAACTGCGGGCAGTACTCGAAATGCAGTGTGCGCGACCCGCTCTGGCGCATCAAGGACCGTATTCTCGCGGCCCTGGCGACCTGTTCGCTGCAGGAAGTCTCGGCGGAGGCCCCCGCTCAAGAGCCGCCCGTTCCGCTCGCGTTCACCAAAATCTCACGCTGACATGACGGCGCGCCCCGTT
>JBBWZJ010000021.1:0-14420 GCA_039648985.1 Acidobacteriota bacterium
GCTGCTGCTTCCGCTTCCTCCAGGCTTCACCTATCGCATCGCGCTCGATCTGTCGTGGGAAGGTGACGCCCGCGTCGCCGCCGCGCTCAACGGCCACACCGTCGGTACGTGCGAGGCACACAATAGCGGGCCGTGCGAACTGGTGCTCGGTCCGGGGACGCTCGGGGAAAGCGTCAGCGTGCTCGCTCTCGAAAGGCGCGGCACTGGAGCCGCCGGTACGCGACCGCTGACATTTCGCGGCGGCGGGGTAAGCCGGCAACCGGTGCCTGACGCTACGCCCGGCCGGTGACGGGGATCAGCGCGGAAACTCGAACGCGCCGCCGCAGCTGAGGCACTTGAACCGCTGACGGCCCCCGTCGGTGCCCGTCAGCTTCGTGTCGTGCACGCCACACGACGGGCACTGTCGCGTCAGCGCGGGGTCGAGGACGTGGGCGTTCAGGCACTGGTACGCCGCCGAGTGCGTCTCGCCCGCGTGCCAGGCGTTCTGCGTCCACAGCATCGGCTCCCCGCACCGCTCGCACCGTTCCGACCGCACCAGCGTATTTTCCATTCCCCCGCCCTCGGCACTCCTGGCACTCCTGGCACCTTGGCACCCTTCCGCAGTCTTCAGAGTAAGCTCCTGCGCACATATGAGTCCAGCCGATCCGCTCCCGCTCCTGCTTGTTGCCGCAGCCGGCGTGGCGCTCGTGGTGCTCCTCGTCACCTGGGTGCGCATGCCCGCGTTCGTCGCGCTGACAGTCGCGTCGCTGTGCGTGGGCGTCGGCGCCCGGATGCCGCTGGTCGAGATTCCGCGGGCGTTCCAGGCAGGCGTGGGTGACACGCTCGGCTTTGTCGCGATGGTCATCGCGTTGGGAACGGTGATCGGCAAGCTCCTCGCCGAATCCGGCGGCGCGGTCGTCGTCTCGAACGCACTCGTGCGCTCGCTCGGCGAACGGCGGGTCGGCTGGGCGCTGATGCTGTCCGGGTTCATCATCGGCCTGCCGGTCTTTTTCCAGGTGGGTCTCGTCCTTCTCGCACCCGTGCTGTTCACAGTCACGCGCAGGACCGGCACTCCCCTGCTCGCCGTCGGCCTGCCGCTGGTCGCCGCCTTGTCCACCGTTCATGGACTCGTGCCGCCTCATCCCGGCCCGCTCGCTGCGATCGAGCGGCTCGGAGCCGACCCTGGACGCACACTTTTCTATTCGCTCATCGTCGCGTTTCCTGTCGCGGCGGTCGCGGGGCCGCTCCTGGCGCGACTGATGAGCCGATACGTGCACGCCGAGCCTGGCGCCATGGCAGATCAGCTCGCGGGAACAACTGTGAGCACGAATCCGCCGTCGCTCCTCGTCACGATCGTGACGATGCTCCTCCCCGTGTTGCTGATGCTCGGCGCAGCGCTCGCACAAGGGGTCATGGCAGACACGACAGCGCGCCGCGTCCTGGTCTTCACCGGCACCCCGCTCATGGCGATGCTGATTGCCACGCTCGTCGCAATGTTCACATTCGGACGGGGCTGCGGGTTCGACAGGCCAAGGCTCCTCCACTTCGCCGAGGAATCGCTCACCCCCATCGCCGGCGTCCTGCTCGTCGTGGGTGCCGGGGGCGGCTTCGGGCGCGTGCTCGACGCCGCGGGGGTCGATACGGCAATTGCGCAGGCGATGAGCAGTCTGCAGCTCTCGCCACTGGTCCTCGGGTGGGTGATCGCGTGTCTGCTGCGGATCGCCGTGGGCTCTGCGACGGTCGCGGTCGTGACGGCAGCGAGCATCATGGTGCCGATTGCCGCCGCCGCGCCGCACATCAATCGCGAGCTCCTGGTCGTCTCCATCGGCGCGGGCTCCCTCATCGCGTCGCACGTCAACGACGGCGGTTTCTGGCTCGTCAAGGAGTACCTGAACATGACCGTCCCCCAGACGTTCGCGACGTGGACCGTCGTCGAAAGCGTCATCTCAATCGGAGGTCTCGTTGGTGTGTTGTTGCTGGCGGGGATGGTCGGATAGATCACGTGCGACGTGCGACGCCGGAGCTGAAGCTCCGCCAGGAGGAATGTACAAAAAACCGCCCGGCGGGGTCGGGGACCCTCGCCGGGCTCGTGTTCCCCCGGAGCTAAAGCTCCGGGCTACGGGTTAGAAGAGGAACCTCAGGCTCAACTGGATGTCGCGGCGCGAGCCGTCCTTGCTCGTCGCGCGACCGAAGGTCGAGCTCGTTGGATCCGAGCTCGGGCCATTGAGGTTCGGGTGATTCAGGAAGTTGAACACTTCCGCACGCAGCTGGAACGAGCGTGCGCCCTGAACGCGGACATTCTTGAACAACGCAATGTCCCACTGGTACTGGCCCGGATTGTAAATCACGTTGCGCGGCGCGTTGCCGAACGTGCCGGGTGCCGGCTTTGCGAACGCTTTCGGATTAAACCAGAAGTTCTCGTCGAGCGCAGTGCCGCTCGCGACTCCCTGCGAAAACGTCCGGTTCGCGCCATTCGATGGATCGCCCACCTGATTCCAGGGCTGACCGAAAGCATCGCCGACGCCGGCGATGTCTTCGCTCGTGCCTCGCGTCACCCACAGCGGCGTGCCGCTCCGCATGAACGTGGACCCGGAAATCTGCCATCCGCCAGCCACGCGCGACAGGAGCGAATTCTCGTTCTTGAGGAACGGCAGATCGTAGATGTAGTGGAAGTTGAGCACGTGCCGCCTGTCGAAGCTCGAATGCCCCCAATACCCGGTGTCGTCATAGGAGTTGAACATCACGTTCCGCTTGTCGCTGGCGTTGTCGAAAGACTCCCCGAGCGTGTAGGCCAGGCCGAAGCTGAAGCCTTTGCTATACCGGCGATCGACACCCAGCTGGAAGCTGTTGTACTTCGAGTAGCCGGCATTCTCCGACAGCCGGATGACACCGTAACCCTTGTAGGGGCGGAGCGCCGCAGGATTGACACCGGGGTTCGCCTGCAGAGTCCCGGCGGGCAGCTGGTTGATGTTCCGCTCGCGCTGGAGATACAGGCCGCGCCGTCCGACGTAGGCCGCGTCGACGATGAAGTTCCACGGCAGTTCGCGCTGGATGCCGGCCGAATACGTGTAGGCGGTCGGGTGCTTGAACACCTTGTCGATGGCGGTCATGCCGAACGGCAGCACCGCCGCGCCGCCCGATCCGCCGGGGTTGTCAACCGAACCGCTGCTGACGCCGACTTGAGGCTGGAAGGGCGGATTGCCGCCGAGCAGCAGCGAGTCGTTCAGCGTGACGCGGTTATGGAAAACACCGCCGCTCGTACGCAGGATCGTTCTTTCGTTGAGGGCGTACGATAGACCAATCCGAGGTTCGAAGACGTTCTTGTGCGTCTGTGCGAACCCGCGCGGCGCGCCGTTGAAGAGCGCCTTCACGGCCGGGTCATTGTAGACGGTCAGGTTGCTGGCCGAGGACGGGAAGCCCGATCCGGGCAGGACGATGCCGTTGTAGCGCGGGCCGCTGACGATCTGCCCGTTGGCCGGGTTGATGACCGCCTGGTTGCTCGTGCTGTAGGCGGACGGATCGAAGTTCGCGATATTGTTCGTTGTCGAGTACCAGGGCGGCCAGAGCACGTACCGGACACCGCCTTCGACGGTGAGCTTTCCGGTGGGACGCCACGAATCCTGGACGAAGACATCCGTGCCGAGGGCGCGCCACTTGGTCAGCGCCCGCTGGCCGATTTCGGAGTAGCTGTCGAAGAGCCCAAGCGCCGCGTCGGCCACGCCGACCCCGGTTCGACCAGAGCCGCCGTTCGTGAACTGGAATCGGCCGTTCTGGTTGTTCGTGCTGCCCGGGATTGGCTGGACGTTGATCTGGTCGAAATCGTCCTCACCCGAGTACTCGAGCACCACCCCCCCCTTGAACGTGTGCCGTCCCTTGACCCACGTGGTCGTGTCGGTCACCGTCTGGATCGGACCGCGCGACGAGGACGGATAGGGGCCGCCGTCGATCTCGGTGAAGTTCGCGATCGTGATAGTGGGGATCTTGTCTTCGATTTCCTTGTTCTGCGGAAAGATGTAGGGATAGTCGATGCCGTACTTGCTCCGCTTGAACAGATCGGTGCCGCGATAGACGTTGATGAAGACCTCGTCGAGCGAGTTCGTATACGTGAGGTCATTCAGCAGCGTCGGGGTGATGGTGCTCGTCCAGCTCGCCGTCTGGGTGGTGTTCGGCCGGTCCCAGTCCGTCCGCGCGTACGGGAACGAGCCACGGAACGCGTCAATCGCCTTCCAGTTGTATTTGCCGTAGCGGTAGGCAAAGTTGTTGTGCGCGTTCAGCCGGTAGTCGAGGCGGATATTGTCCTTCCGCTGATCCTGCGGATTGTCGCTCGTGACAATCGCGTTGGCCGAGCTCCCGGAATTGAATCCCGGGGTCGGCAGCGGGTACGCGTTCAGCAGCGCCACGCCGTTGTGGCTCAGGCGATTGGCCGGGATGATGTTCCCCGGGAAGGGCTGTCCCGTGAGCGGGTCCTTGATGATCTGCGCGGAGCTGAAGAACTGGTTGGGCCCGAGCAGTTCGCTGAAGTCCCCCGCGCGCATCGCGGCGGTCGGGACGGTGACGTTGTTCGACGACACCTGGAGATAGTTGACCCACTCCTGTGCACCGAAGAAGAACAGCTTGTCTTTCTGAATGGGTCCGCCGACGGCGTAGCCGTACTGCTTGTAGTCGAACGGCGCCGGCCCTCTGTTGTCGCTCTTGAGGGGGCTCTTGTTGCGCGTCCAGGTGTTCGCCTGGAGCTTGTCGTCGCGGTAGTAGAAGCCGGTGCTCCCGCTGAAGCGGTTCGTGCCGCTCTTGGTGACCATCCGGATCTGGCCGCCGCTGGCGCGCCCGTACTCGGGCAGATAATCGCCCGTGAGGACCTGCACCTCCTGGATCGCATCGACGTTCTGGACGCCGACAATCGCGCCCGACGAACGCGTGCGGACGGCAGTGGCGCCGTCCACGGTGATGTTGTTCTCGTCACCCCGGCCGCCATTGATCGAGAAGCCGCCGTTGCCCAGGTCGGAGAACCCGTAGTTGTTGAAGTTCCCCCCGACGACGCCGGGTTTCAGCCCGACGACGCCGATGGGATTCCGGCCGGAGAACGAGAGCTGCTCGATGTCCTTGGACTCGATCGTCTTGCGCAGTCCCGTGTCGGTCTGCAGCGACGAGGTGTCGGCAGTCACGGTGACCGACTCCGTCAGGGCACCGGTGGCGAGAGAAAACTCCAGGGTCTGCGCGCTGGCGGCATCGAGCTGCACGCCGGTGCGGACCGCTTTCTTGAACCCTTCGAGCTCGGCGCTCACGTCGTAGCGGCCGGGTGCGAGGTTTGGCACCGTGAAGAACCCGCTCGAGTCCGTCACGGTCGTCTGCGTGATCTGGGTCTGCGTGTTGGTGACGACAACAGTCGCGCCAGGAACGACGGCGCCCTGCGCGTCCTTCACGGTGCCAGAAATCTGGCCCCTATCGAACTGCGCTGCGGCAGGTGCGGCCAGCACGAGCACCCACGCGAGCGCGAACAGACATAACCCGGACAAACGAATCACCCTTTGCATTCTTCCCCCCTCAATGTCCCCGGACGGGGCACACCCGTCGCCGAAATTACGCTTGTGCAGGCTGAGCTGTCAAGTGACGGCAAAACCCGCCACTTTGGGACCCTGGCACCCCCGCACCGTGGCACCTTGGCACGCCTGGCACCCTTGGCACCCCAGGCACCCTCCTAGCGGAACCGCTTCTGCAGCTTCTGGAGCTCGTCGTTGCCCGGGCACAGCGTGTCGTAGGGCAGCTGCGTCAACGGAGTGGACACGGTGTTGCTCTGGTCGTGCAGGTCTTTCGAGTCTGGCGACAGGTACAACAGCCCCGTGACGACTTCCCCCGCCTTTTGCCGATCCCGGATGTGGCGGTACGCCAGATCGCGATCGGTGGGGTCGTAATCGGCCGCCACCTTCCGCAGCCGCACCCAGCTGCCGTCGTGCAGCATGACGTTGCTGACGGTGCCCGGCTCGTACTCGGCCGTGATCGCCGAGGCCGGGGGCACGAAATCCGCCTGGACGACTTCGACGTTGTGCTCCCGGGTGTAGCCGTAGCTCTTCGTGGAACCCTCGTGGTCGTTGAAGGTGACGCACGGCGAGATGACGTCGAGGAACGCGAATCCCTTGTGCCGCAGGCCGGCCTTGATCATCGGGACGAGTTGCGCCTTGTCGCCCGAGAACCCCCGCCCGACGAATGTGGCACCCAGCGTGAGCGCCAGGAGGCAGCCGTCGATCGCATCCATGGTGTTCGCTTCCCCCTTCTTGCTGAGGGAGCCCGGGTCCGCCGAGGCAGAAAACTGCCCCTTCGTCAGTCCGTAGACGCCGTTGTTCTCGAGGACGTAGAGCACGTTGACGTTGCGGCGGATGGCGTGGCACAGCTGCCCGAGGCCGATCGAAAGCGAATCGCCGTCCCCGGAGATGCCGATGTAGATGATGTCGCGGTTGGCGGCGTTCGCCCCGGCAACGAGCGCCGGCATCCGTCCGTGCACGCTGTTGAAGCCGTGCGCCTCCCGCAGGAAGTACGCGGGTGTCTTCGACGAACACCCGATGCCCGAGAGCTTTGCGACCTTGTGCGGCGGAATCGAGAGATCCCAGAACGCCTGGATGATGGCGGCAGTGATCGAATCGTGCCCGCAGCCCGCGCAGAGCGTCGTGATCGTGCCTTCGTAATCGCGGCGGGTCAGCCCGATCGCATTCTGCTGGAGCGCCGGGTGATGCACCTTCGGCTTGGTGATGTAGCTCATGCCGCCCTCTCCAGCTTCGCCTTCACGCCGGCGATCACGTGGTTCGCGCTCATCGGGAAGCCGCCGTAATACCGCACCGATTCGAGCCGCTCGATCGGCACGCCGGTCTCGAGCATGAGCAGGCTGCGGAGCTGGCCGTCGCGGTTCTGTTCGACGATGAAGTTGATGTCGTGGGCCTCGAGGAAGCGGGTGACGTCGGCGCCGAAGGGAAAGCCGCGCACCCGCAGGTAGTCGAGCGGGACCCCGTCGGCGGCCAGGATGTCGATGGCCTCGAGACACGCCGCGTGGCAGCCGCCGATCGTGACGAGCCCCATCTTCGCGCCAGGGGCGTGCCGGATGACAGGCGCCGGCACCGCGCGCGACGCCTGCTGGATCTTCCTGTCGATCCGATCGATCACCTCCACGTATTCGTCCCCGTCTTCCGTGTAGGCGCCGAAGCGGTTGTGGCCGGAGCCGCGTGTGAAGAACGCGCCCTTGGGGCTGATGCCGGGCAGCGTGCGCGCCGCGATCCCGTCGCCGTCCACATCGAGGTAGCGGTAGAACGTCTTGACGCCTTCGAGCTCCTCGGCCGACAGCACCTTGCCGCGGTCGGGCCGGTAGCTGTCGTCCCACGCGAGCTTCGGCACCATCCAGTCGTTCATCCCGATGTCGAGATCGCTCAGCACGAAGACCGGCGTCTGGAACCGTTCGGCCAGATCGAACGAGGCGGCCGCGAACTCGAACGCCTCGCGCGGGTCGGACGGATACAGGCAGATGTGCCGGGTGTCGCCGTGCGACGCGTAGGCGCAGAGCATCAGATCCCCCTGCTGCGTCCGCGTCGGCATGCCGGTCGAGGGCCCGGTGCGCTGCACGTCGAAGATCACCGCCGGCACCTCGGCGTAGTACGCGAGACCGATGAACTCGGACATCAGGGAGATTCCCGGACCGGCCGTCGGCGTGAAGGCGCGCGCGCCGGCCCACGACGCGCCGATCACCATGCCGACCGCGGCGAGCTCGTCCTCCGCCTGCAGGATGGCGAAGCGGTTCTGCTTCGACTCCGGGTCGACGCGGTACTTCTGGCAGAAGCTCTTGAACGCTTCCATGAGCGACGTCGCGGGAGTGATCGGATACCACGCGCCAACGGTCGCCCCCGCATACAGGCAGCCGAGCGCCGCCGCCGTGTTCCCGTCGATCAGGATCGAGTCGGCGGTCTCGTTCATCGCCGCGAGGCGAATCGGGAGCGGGCAGGGGAAATGCGTCTTCACGTAGTCGTACCCGAGGTCGATCGCCGTGCGATTGGAATCCATCAGGGCGGGTTTGCGCGAGAACTTCTCCGCGAGGAGCGTCCGGATGATTTCCGCGTCCATGTCGAGCAGCCCGGCGAGCGCGCCCGCGTACGCGATGTTCTTCATGAGGATCCGTTCGCGGACCCCCTTGAACGCCGTGTTGACCATCTGGGCAAGCGGAATCCCGAGCGACGTCACGTCGGGGCGCACCAGCGTGTCGTCGAGCGGCCACGTCGAATCGTACACGAGCCAGCCGCCCGGGCGCAGCTCCGTCACGTCCTTCTGATACGTCGCGGGGTTCATCGCCACCATCAGATCGAAATCCGGGGTTCGTGCAGTGTAGCCCTTGCGGTTGACGCGGATCTCGTACCACGTCGGCAGCCCCTGGATATTCGAGGGGAAGACGTTCTTGCCCGTGACCGGCACGCCCATCCGGAAAATGGCCTGCATGATCAGGCCGTTCGCCGAGGCGGAGCCGGTACCGTTCGCCGTGGCGATTTTGAAGGCGAAGTTGTTGACGCGATCCATAGTTTTTCTAGCTATCAGCTATCAGCTATCAGCTATCGGTGCTTGTTGGTGGCGACAGTCATTCGAATGCTGCTATCAGAAGCTGACAGCTGACGTCTGATCGCTGATTCACTACACCGCGACCAGGGGAATGACATTGGGAGCCCCGGCGTATGGAATCTGCAGCACGAACTTCCGCATGTCCCAGGCATACGTGGGGCAGCGCTCGGCGCAGAGGCCGCAGTGGAGGCAGACGTTCTCGTCCTTTGCCATGACCCGGCCGGTCTGCTTGAGCGGGCCGGACATGAAGAGCGGCTGATCGGTGTTGAGCGCGGGCTCGAGGAACTTCATCCGCAGTTCCGGTTCATCGGCCGCGGGCGTGATCGTGAGGCAGTCCACGGGGCAGATGTCGATGCACGCGTCGCATTCGATGCAGAGCGCGTCGACGAAGTGCGTCTCCATGTCGCAGTTGAGGCAGCGCTCGACTTCGACGCGCGTCTGCTCCGCCGTGAACCCCTTCTCCACTTCGGTCGTCATGTGTTCGAAGCGGACGGGCAGGTCGACGTGCTGCATCTTCTGGCGCTGATGGGGGTCGTAGTCGTTGCTGTACGCCCATTCGTGCAGCCCCATCTTCGTGCTCGAGAGGGTCATCCCCTGTGCGGGGCGCTCCGTGACCGGCACGCCCTGGCAGTAGTTGTGGATCGAAATAGCCGCCTGGTGGCCGTGCTCCACCGCCCAGATGATGTTCGCCGGGCCGAACGCGGCGTCGCCGCCGAAGAAGACCCCCTCGCGCGTTGACATGAACGTCGTCTTGTCCACGACCGGCATGTCCCATTTGCCGAATTCGAGCCCGATGTTCCGCTCGATCCAGGGGAAGGCGTTGTCCTGGCCGACGGCGAGCACGACGGCATCGCATGGGATGATCTCGCGGCCGATCACCTCCTGCTTGAGGCCCGAGGCGGTCTCTTCCGACTTGAAGCGATCGAACTCCATCCCGGTCAGGACGCCGTTCTCGACAATGAAGCGGACGGGCTGAAGGTTCTCGAGGATCTCGACCCCTTCCTCCTCCGCGTCCTCCAGCTCCCAGGGGGAAGCCTTGAAGTACTTCCGCGTCTTGCGCGCGATGACCTTGACGTCGGTCGCCCCGAGCCGCTTCGCGGATCGACAGCAGTCCATGGCGGTGTTGCCGACGCCGATGATGAGGACGCGCTTGCCGACCGAGTCGATGTGGCCGAAATGAATCGATTCCAGCCAGTCGATCCCGATGAAGATCTGATCCGTGTCGTGCCGGCCGGGCACCTCGAGCTCTTTCCCCTTCGGCGCGCCGCTGCCGACGAACACCGCATCGAACTCCTTCGAGTCGAGGAGCGCCCCGAGGCTCGCGACCGGCGTGTCGTAGCGCACGTCCACGCCCATGTCGAGGATGTAGTCGATCTCCTCGTCCAGGACCTGCTCGGGCAGACGGAATGCGGGGATGTTGATCCGCATCAGTCCACCGGGGCGCGGCTGCTTTTCGAAGATCGTGACGTGATAGCCGAGCGGCATCAGGTCGTTCGCGACAGTCAGCGAGGCGGGGCCGGCCCCGACGAGCGCGATTTTCTTGCCGTTTTTCTGCACGGGGGCCGTCGGCAGCAGGTGCTTGACCTCGCCGCGGTGATCCGCCGCCACGCGCTTGAGCCGGCAGATGGCCACCGGCTTCCCGTCCACCCGCCCGCGCCGGCATGCCGGCTCACACGGCCGGTCGCAGGTGCGGCCCAGAATGCCGGGAAACACGTTCGATTCGCGGTTGACGAGATACGCCTCAGTGAACTTCCCCTGGGCGATGAGTCGGATGTATTCCGGGACGTTCGTATGCGCGGGACACGCCCACTGGCAGTCCACGACCCGGTGGTAGTAGTCAGGGTTCCCGACGTTCGTTGGCTGCATTGGCGACGCTATTATAGGAGATGCCGCCAAATCATTGAACTGAAAGGTGCTCCGCTACTGGACCACCTTCGTCACGAAGTAGGTCACCTGCTTGCCTGGATCGAGCTTCATCTGGTGCGGCACCTGAGCCGGAATATGCAGCACGTCTCCCGGGCCGAGCTTCACCTCGGTGCCCCCCTTGATTGAGGCTCCCCGCTTCTCTCCCGGCGCGGTGGTCTTCTCGTCCACAATCGTCCCGCCGTAGACCATCGTCACGTCGCCCACCGATATCGTCATCACGTCGGCCTGCTTCTCGTGCCATTCCGCCAGGCCCGAGCCTTCCCGATGGGCCACCATGAACGTTCGGTTTCCATCGGCCGCGACGATCTCGCTCGCCACTTTCTGGGCATCGAGCTTCTTCGCCAGCGCCTGGCCTTTCTCCTTGATCTCGCCCGCCTTCCAGACCCTGACCTGCCCCGGAGCCGACTGAGCCACGAGTGCGGAGAGCGCAACGGCCGCAACGAAGAAGTTCATGTGAGAGACCCTTTCATCAATATCCGCGCGAGTTTTACCGGAACCGGATGGAGCATAACTCATCGGAGGTCGTGCGTTCGCGGCCCGAAGGCGACAGGAAGTGCCGTGTTTACAGTTCAGCTCCGAACTGAGCCGGATCCCGGATCCCGGATCCCGGATCCCCTCGGGCCGAGGCGCGAAGCGCCGAGGCCAGATTGACGACCTTCCCGGTCGGATATACACTTTTGTATCCGACCCAGTCAGTCGTATATCGAATGCCGAGACTTACACGCGCTCCCCTCGCCGCCCTCACCCTGATACTCGGCGGGGCGCTTGTCGCTGCCGTTCTCGTCCTCCAGGTCCTGCACGCTGGTGGGCTGCCCGATCCGACAGCGCACGGGCAACTGGGCGCGCGCGTGCTCGACATCGCCGTCCTTGTCTTCCGCGAGGGGCTCGAATGCATCCTCGTGCTGTCCGCCATCACCGCCAACATGGTTGGCGAGCGCCGCACGTTCCAGCGGCCTGTCGGCGTCGGCGCCGGACTGGCGGTCCTCGCGACGCTCCTCACGTGGCAGGTGGCGGTCGGGATCCTGAACAGCCTTGCCGACAGCGTGCCGGCCCTCGACATTCAAGCCGCTACGGGCCTGCTCGCCATCCTCGTCCTCCTCCTGGTGATGAACTGGTTCTTTCACAAAGTGTATTGGGCCGGATGGATTTCCATGCACAGCCGGCGGAAGCAGTCGCTCCTCAAGGACGGCTCCGGCGCCCGCGTCTGGTGGGGCCTCGCGCTCCTGGGGTTCTCGTCGCTGTACCGCGAAGGATTCGAAATCGTCCTGTTCCTGCAAAGCTACCGGCTGAAGCTCGGGAACACGCCGGTTCTTTACGGCGTCCTCACCGGGCTTGCGCTGACGACCGTCGTCGGAGTGCTCACGTTCATCGCGCACCGGCGCCTGCCCTACCGGCGGATGCTGGTGTTCACCGGCATCATGCTGGGGCTGGTGCTGCTCGTCATGGTCGGCGAGCAGGTCCAGGAGATGCAGCTCGCGCGCTGGCTCCCCACGACCCCTGTCGTGCACCTGCAGCGGATCATCCCCGACTGGATGGGGCTCTGGTTCGCCGTCTTCCCTACCGTCGAATCGCTCGTCGCGCAGGTGCTCGCCGCCGCGCTTGTCGTCGGGTCCTACTTCATCGCGCGTCCCGCGCGGGGCCAGACCCTCACAACCGCGTAGGACGTAGCACCACTCGGGGCTCGGGATTCGGGATTCGCACGTAAAACCTAAAACGTAAAACGTAGAACGTGGAACCTGATTGCACGTTCCACTCTGAACGTTGCACGTGTGTGCCTCGCCGTTGGATGATGTTGCTTATGACCTTCGGCCGAGCACGTGTTCGTGACCTGTCGCTCATCCTCTGCGCTGGCGTCGTTGCGGCGGCATGCGGATCCAGCAGCTCGCCGACGTCTCCGAGCGTGAATGTGCCCTACAGCCAGACCGACGTGCGCGCGGGCACTGGCGCCGAGGCGGCAAACGGCAAGCGCATCACGGTGAACTACACGCTGTGGCTCTTCGATGCGACGAAGCCGGAGCAGAAGGGTGCGATGCTGCAGACGAGCGTCGGATCCAGCCCGTTCTCGTTCACGCTTGGCGCCGGCCAGGTGATCAAGGGATGGGACCAGGGGTTCGTGGGGATGAAAGTCGGCGGACTCCGCCGTCTCGTGGTCCCACCGGCACTCGCGTACGGGTCCTCCGGCAACGGCCCGGTGCCCGGCAACGCGACGCTCGTCTTCGACGTGGAACTTCTCGACGTGCAGTGATGCGGATTCCCCGCGCGTGCGGCTGACGGCAGGTTCCCGCGCATCCCATGCCAGCCATTCCGACGGTCCTCGTCATGGACGACGATCCGGGCGTCCGCGCCACGATGGAGCGGCTGTTGCGCGTGTACGGCTACGGCGCCGTCACGGCGGCCACGCTGGACGAGGCGCGCGCCCTCCTGACGACCGAAGTGACCGCGCTCATCCTCGACGTCGGCCTTCAGGCCGGCGAGAGCGGACTGGATCTCCTGGAGACGATCCGCGCGCGACCCGAATTCAACGCCGCGCCGATCCTCATCTTCACGGGCGGGACGCTGTCGGAGGCCGAACAGCTGCTCGTCCGGCGTCACCGCGCGTTCGTCTTCCAGAAGCCGGAAGGCTTCGACACGCTCATCAAGTTCCTCGACACCCTCACCGGGCGGGACCAGCCGCACTGACGCCTCGGCCGGGGAGCGACAACAGTCGAGGCTCCGGGGCCGGTTTCGCGTTACAATAGCTGTTTCCCTCCGGTCGAAAGCACGCCCCCCTGGCGCGTGGCGCTTCGCTGACGGGCGAAGGGCCGGAACCCCGCAGGATCACTCATGATTTCAGTCCACGGCGTCTCAATGCGGTACGGGTCGAAAATCCTCTTCGATGACGTGACCACCACGTTTTCGGCGGGCCGGAGGTACGGGCTGACGGGCCCGAACGGCGCGGGCAAGTCCACGTTCATGAAGCTGCTGACCGGGGAGCTCACGCCCCAGCAGGGGACGGTCGTCCGCCCGGCAAAGCTCGGCGTTCTGCGGCAGGATCAGTTCGCGTTCGACAGCTTTCGCGTCATCGACACGGTGATCATGGGCAACGCGAGGCTGTGGGCCGCGCTCGAAGAGCGCGAGCAGCTCTACGCCAAGGCCGACATGACGCACGACGACGGCATGCGCCTCGGGGAGCTCGAAGGGATCGTTGGCGAAGAGGACGGCTACACGGCGGAGAGCGACGCCGCGATCCTTCTCCAGGGGCTCGACATTCCGGACGACCTCCACGAGCGGACGATGGGCGAGATGCAGGGGGGCCAGAAAGTGCGCGTCCTCCTCGCGCAGGCGCTGTTCGGCGGGCCGCAGGCGCTGCTCCTGGACGAGCCGACGAACCACCTCGACCTCGACTCGATTCACTGGCTGCGCGAGTTCCTGGTCCGGTACTCGGGGACGCTCATCGTCATCTCGCACGACCGACACTTCCTGAACTCCGTCTGCACGCACATCGCCGACATCGACTACCAGACGATCATCACCTACACCGGCGGGTATGACGACATGGTCGTGGCCAAGACCCAGATCCGATCGCGGATCGAGTCCGACAACGCGCAGCGCGAGAAGAAAATCGCGCAGCTGAACGACTTCATCGCGCGGTTCGGGGCCGGCACCCGGGCGAGCCAGGTGACGTCGCGGCGCAAGGAAGTCGAGCGTCTGGAGACGACAGCGCTCGCACGCTCGAACATCCAGCGCCCCTATATCAAGTTCCAGATGAACCGCCCGTCCGGGCGGACGGCGGCCGAGATCAAGGGTGTCAGCAAGGCCTACGACGGCGTGCCCGTCGTCTCGAACTTCAGCGCGATCGTGAACCGCGGAGAGAAGATCGTCCTCGTCGGCCGCAACGGACTCGGAAAGACGACGCTGCTGCGGGCGCTGCTGGCCGACACGCCGAATCTGCC
>JBBWZJ010000154.1:0-2557 GCA_039648985.1 Acidobacteriota bacterium
TGGTCAGAACCAGGTTCAATCCGGCTCGCCCGATCGCGTCGCGTGCAGCGCAGCCAACCAGCCGGCCTGGAAGCGCGACCTTGCGCTCAGCGTCTGGTAGAGCGTGTCGATCCGGCGCATCAACGTGCGCTCGGAGATGCCCAGTCTCTCGGCCACGACCTTGTCGTTGACCCCTGCGGCGAGCAGCGGAACCATCGATTCGAGCTGCGGGGGAAACAGGGCGGCCGTCCCGATGGAAAAGCTCCCGTCGCTTGCGAAGCTGATCGGAACGGCTTTCATCCAGAGGGTGTCAAACAGTTCGCAGAGCGCATCCAGCACGGCTGAACGCCGCAGCAGCAGCATCGGTCCCTGAGGCTCGCCGATGTTCAGCGGGAGCAGCCCCAACTCCTCGTCGGCGATGATCATCTTGAACGGGAAGTCGGACAGCAGGCGCACTTCCTCGCCCGCTTCGTGATCCTGCCGCAGCGTCTCCGTCCAGCCCGGCAGAGCCAGCGTGTCCGGATGCACGATGTTGCGATATCGAACTCCCCGATTGCGTGCGTCCGCGCGGGACGTCTCGCCCTTGTTGGGGGCGGACACCAGGAACGGTGGACGTATCAGGCAGCGCACTTCCTTGACCGCGCGCAGGTGGGTCTGGGCATAGGGCTGAGCCTGCGCCGCGGGGTCGGCATCGATGATCTCCACCAGCGGCGAACCCTCGGACGCACCCAGGTGCTCGCGTTGCAGGTCCGCGATCGCCAGCCTGGCGCTTTGCAGCTCTCGCTGACGCTGCTGGAGGAGCGACTCGACCGCGATGTCGGGCGGCGACGCGAAGAGCCGCGGCTCGCGCTCGGGACTGAAGGTGGCGAACCCGATCCGCTCGAGCTCGCGCATGACGGCGCTGAGTTCGGGATGCGGGACGTTCACGCGCAGCGCCAACATCTCCGCGGTGATGCCGGGCGTGCGCAGCAGGGCACGGTAGACGGTTTCCTCGAGCGGGGAGATCCCGAGCAGGCTCAAGTGTTTGGACGCGGACGCCTCGGGTTCGTGCGGCAAATCCATCTGGGGCGAGATCCGTTTCTGCAGGGGACTGAGGCCCGATCGGCCGTCAAGTGAAGGATAACGACTGCCAGCGTCCGACCGGGCCGGCCACTTCGAGAAGGGTCTGTCGCGCCAGGGCGCTCTCGAGGCCGTTCCGCGCCCTTGCAAGAATCTTGCCGAGACGGCCCTCGATGTTCCTGCCCACGTTGTTGGAGCGGTCGCGTCCGAACGCCGCACGTCATCGCCTGCGCGTATAGCTGTACCTCTTGGCGAGCCACTTCACTGCCGCACCGCCCGCCGGCGTGAAGTACTGGTCCTTGGTCTCGTGGTCGTCGTCCTGGCGCTGGATCACCTGCTCCATGCGGAACATCTGGCCGCTGGCGTCGGGGCCGCTGCCGGTGGTGGCGAAAGGCACGAAGCTGACGAAGACGCGTTGCTCCGGGTCCGCGTCGAGGCTGGCCGCGGTCATCAGCCCGAAGGGCACGCGACTGTCCATGGACATGTATTGCCACCGGCCTTCCAGCCGGTTGAAGGTCAGGTCGTCGACGCGCACGAACGGGGTGCCGGTGGCGTCCGGTGCCGGCCTCAGCGTCTCCTCGAGCATCGGCCCGATCATCCTGCGCTCGGCGACCAGCCCCGTGACCACGGCGGGCTCGGCGCCCGGGGCGTCCCAGGCGGTGAAACTGACGTCCCACGTTCCGACCCGACGCGCCAGCGCCTGTGCCTGCGGGCCGGGTTGATTCAGGCGCTCGGTCGCGGTCCGGGAGTCGCCGGAAGCGGCCCGCGCCGTGACGAGGACGGAAGACATCGCCATGGCGATGGCCACGGCCGTTCGAAGGAGAGCGGGTTTCATGGAGCCTCCGTGGGGTCGAAGAGTGAATCGGCGTGACGGGTCATCGCGGCGCCTCGAACGTGCCGGGGCTCGAGTCCGTTGCGGTCCATTGCGGGGTGCGCTCCCGGCGCGCCTGCTGCAGGGCCGTCCGGACGCCGTCGACGCCGAAGTCCTGCAGATAGCCGGGCGTGCCCGGTTGCTGGCGCCAGGACTCCGCGATCGGGCCCGCATCGACGGCGTCGAAGCCGATGTCGTCCAGCAGGCGCGCGACAACGGATTTCCGGGCCGCGTCGTCGCCCGCGAGCGCAAGCGCGATCCGGTCCGGCGAGCCGGCGGCCCGGCCGTTCTCGAGCAGGTGCTGGGCGAGGATCGAGTTGAACGCCTTCACCACGGGGTGGCCTATGTGTTGCTGCACCCAGCCGCTTTCCGTCAGGCCGGCTTCGATCTCGGCGATGCGGCCGTCACGCTCGCGCGGATAGTAGTTGCCGGTGTCGACGACGATCAGGCCGGGCGGCGCATCGGCGAACAAGCCGGCAGGCAGGGACGCGACGTTCGCCATGGGAATGGTCACGACGACGAGCTGGGCATCCCGCACGACCGCGTCGATGGTGACCGGACGCGCGCCGGTCTCGCGCGCGAGTGCCTGCAGGGATGCGGGCCCCCGCGAGTTGGCGATGGCCACGTCGTGGCCGGTCGCCCGGAAGC
>JBBWZJ010000178.1:0-14517 GCA_039648985.1 Acidobacteriota bacterium
CTGGATTCTGCGGCTGCAGGGGGTGTATCCAGCGCTCGGCGCGTGTCCCGGCTGCGGCGAGCCGCTCAGCGCCGGAGCGGTGATGCCGCCGAGGGACGAGGTGTTCGTCTGCCGTTCGTGTGCGCCGAGCGGGGGCGCGCCTGTCGGCCTCGAGGCGCTCCGTTTTCTCAGCGCCGCCGCTGCGACGGCGCCCGAGGCCCTGGACGCGCTGCCGCTCAGTACGAGGGCGGCGCGGGAGCTCGAAGCCGTGCACCGCCGGCTCCTGACGCTGCACCTCGAGAAAGACCTGAAATCCGCGCGGGTGCTGCGGGAGATGCGGGGTTCGAGCAGGTAACGATTCGTGGCGCCCAAGGTCGGTAGTCGGTCGCTGATAGCTGACGGCTGATAGCTGATAGCTCTTGATACTGAATGGTCACACTGCAACAGCTCATCTTCAAGCTCTCCGAGTTCTGGGCCTCGCGCGGGTGTCTGCTGCAGCAGCCGCTCGACATCGAAATGGGCGCGGGGACGATGCATCCGGAGACCTTTCTTCGCGTGCTTGGTCCGTCCCCCTGGAACGTAGCGTACGTGCAGCCGTCCCGGCGTCCGGCTGACGGCCGCTTTGGCGAGAATCCCAACAGGCTCTTCAAGCACCAGCAGTTTCAGGTCATTCTGAAGCCCGCGCCCGACGAAGTGCAGCATCTCTATCTCCAGAGTCTCGAGGCGTGCGGGATCGATCTCCGTGCGCACGACGTGCGCTTCGAGGAGGACAACTGGGAATCGCCCACACTCGGTGCGTGGGGGATCGGATGGCAGGTGCTGTTCGACGGACAGGAGATCACCCAGTTCACGTACTTTCAACAGGCGGGCGGGGTCGATCTCGCGCCGATTTCGGTCGAGCTGACGTACGGGCTGGAGCGGTTCGCGATGGCGTTGCAGGACGTGGACAACGTGTTCGACCTGGAGTGGGCGCCCGGCGTCACCTATCGGGACGTGCGCCACCGCGACGAAGTGGAGCAGTCGAAATACGCGTTCGGGCAGATCGACATGCCAGCCGCCGAGCTCCACGCGCTCCATCGCAATCTCTTTGATCAGTACTACGGTCTCTCGCAGACGCTGCTCCGAAGCGGCCTGGCGCTTCCCGCGCTCGACTACTGCCTCAAGTGTTCACACATGTTCAACCTGCTCGATGCGAGCGGCGGCATCGGCGTCACTGAGCGGACGGCCTACATCCTGCGGGTCCGGCAGATGGCCGTGGCGATTGCGAAGTACTGGGTCGGCGAAGACCAGCCGGAAGCGCGGCCGTCGCATGGATAGAGAGCTGCTCATCGAGATCGGGGTCGAGGAGCTGCCCGCCGGCTGGATGCCGGCGCTGACGAGGCAGCTCGCCGAACACGTGGGGTCGCGTCTCGCAGCCCTGCGCATCGCGGCCCCCGGCGTTCCGATCGAAAGCTTCAGCACGCCCAGGCGCCTGACCGCGCGCGTCGGGAAGATCGCCGAGCGCCAGGAGGACCTCGACGAGACGATCAGCGGCCCTCCCGTCTCCGCTGCGTTTGGTTCCGACGGGAAGCCCACACCGGCAGCGCTTGGATTCGCGAAGAAGCAGGGGGTGGCCTTCGAAGAGCTCTCGCGCGTCACGACTCCGAAGGGTGAGTACCTGGCCTGCCACAAGCGGCACCGCGGCAAGAGCGCGGTCGACACGCTGCCTGAGCTGCTCGGCGGCGTGCTGCGCGACCTCGCCTTCCCGAAGCAGATGCACTGGGACGCGAAGCTCGACGACGGGCGCGGCGAGTTGCTGTTCGGCCGTCCGATCCGGTGGCTGCTGTTCCTGTACGGCGGGCGTGTCGTGCCGTTTACCATCGGGCGGACACCGGGGGCCGCCGGACCGCAGGTCCTCGATATCGAGACCGGAGCGCTGACCTACGGCCACCGGGTCCTCGCCACGAGCGGGCGCGCCGGACGATCCATCAAAGTCCGCAGCTTCGACGAATACCGGGCCCGGCTGGCCGAGCACTTCGTGGTCCTCGAACACACGGAACGGCACGACCGCATCGCGCGGGATCTCGAGGCCCACGCCCGCCGCCTCGGCGGCCGGGTGCAGTTGAAGCAGCATGCGGCGCTGCTCGAGGAAGTGGCGGATCTCGTCGAGTACCCCGGAGTGGTCGCCGGATTCTTCGACCGCACGTTCCTCACGCTTCCGCAGGAAGTGCTGACGACGACGCTCGTCCATCATCAGCATTACTTTCCGGTCGTGACCGACGGCGGGGATCTCAGGGAAGCGTTCCTGGCCATCGTCAACACGCGGCCCGCCGACGAGCGGGTCATCGCGAAGAACGCGGAGCGCGTGGTCACCGCGCGGCTGCGCGATGCGAAGTTCTTCTGGGAGTCCGATCGCAAGGCCACGCTGGAATCGCGGCTCGATCGCCTGCACACGCTGCTCTTCCACAAGAAGCTTGGCAGCTATCGCGACAAGGCGGAACGGATTTCGGCGCTCGCGGCGTGGATCGCGTCCGAGCCGCTCGGACAGGCGTCGGACGCAGCGCATGCCGGGACAGCCGCGCGGCTGGCGAAGACCGATCTCACGAGCGACATGGTGTTCGAGTTCACGGAGCTGCAGGGCACGATGGGCGGCATCTACGCGCGTGAGGAGGGGCTGCCCGAGGCGGTGTGGAAGGCGATTTACTATCAGTACCTGCCGGTCGGCGTGGAAGCGGACGCGCCGCCGACCCGTCAGCAGCTCGGAGGGGCGGCGTCGACCTGGGCCGCCGTGTCGCTCGCGGACAAGCTCGACACCTTCGTGTCGCTCTCGCGGGCAGGGGAGCGGGCGACGGGATCGCGGGATCCATTCGGGCTCCGACGGCAGACGCAGGGCGCGGTGCGGATCCTCATGGACCTGCCTGAACTCACGGGCATCGATCGGGAAATCTGGCTCGGGCCGCTGCTGGCCCGCGCGGCGGCGCACGCGCCGGACACCACCGGCCCGTGGACAGACGAGGCGGCGCAGGCGGCCCTCGCGTTCGCGATGGAGCGCGTCCGCTTCGCGCTCGAACATCGCGGGTTCACCGGCGAGGTCGTGCGCGCGGCCACCCCGGGGGCCGACGTCAGCCCCCTGCGCGCCCGCCGCGTGGCGGAGGCGATCCAGGGGATGCGCGCCTCGGAGGACTTCCAGGCGCTCGCGGTCCTCTTCAAGCGCGTCAAGAACATCGCCCCTTCGACAAGCTCAGGGCAGGTCCCTGCGACAGGCTCAGGACAGGCCCCGCGCGACGAGAGCCCGCTCGATCGCGAGGCGCTCTCCGAACCGGCGGAGCGCGCGCTGCTCGATGTGCTCGATCTGCGGCGGCCCCGCCTCGAGCGCGCGGTCGCCCGCAGCGACTACAGAGCGGCGTTCGGGGAGATCGCCGGCCTGCGCGCGGCCGTCGATCGGTTCTTCATCGAGGTGTTCGTGATGGCGGCAGACGTGCGGATTCGAAACGCGCGGCTGACGCTCATGGCCGAACTGCGCGACCTCATCCTGCATCTCGCGGACATTTCGGAAATCATTCCTCAGACGGAGTAGGCACTCGAATGGCGAAGAAGCTCGCACGGAAGACCACGTCCCGCCCCGGCACGCGCAGCACGCGCGCCACGGGCCCCTCGTCGAAGAAGGCCACGCAGGCGGCCAAGCCTGTCACACGGAGCGGGGCCGGCGGCGACCGCGCCGCCGGGAAGGGGCCGCGCCGCTACGTTTACTTCTTCGGCCGGAAGACGGATGGCAACGGCTCGATGAAGCCGCTGCTCGGCGGCAAGGGCGCGAACCTCGCCGAGATGTGCCGGATCGGCTTGCCGGTGCCCCCCGGGTTCACGATTACCACCGAGGTCTGCACCTACTACTACGCGAACCGGCGAACCTATCCCCCGACGCTGCGCGCCGAGATGGAGAGCGGCATCGCCGCGTTGGAGCAACAGACAGGCAAGAAGTTCGGCGATCTGAAGAACCCGCTGCTGGTGTCGGTGCGCTCGGGCGCGCGCGACTCGATGCCGGGCATGATGGACACGATCCTGAACCTCGGGCTCACCGATCAGACGGTCGAGGCGCTGGCGACGAAGACCGGCAATCCCCGTTTCGCCTGGGACTGCTACCGGCGCTTCGTGGAGATGTACGGCGACGTCGTCGTCGTGGTGCAGAAGCGTGCCGACGTGGACCACGACCCGTTCGAGTCGGTCATTCACGCCCTGAAGCACGAGCGGTATCACGAGGACATCGAGGACACGCGGCTGAGCGTGAACGATCTCAAGGAGCTCGTCGCCCGCTTCAAGGCCCTCGTGAAGGCTCGCGCCGGCAAGCAGTTCCCGAGCTCGCCGTGGGATCAGCTCCTCGGCGCCGTCGGCGCGGTCTTCGGATCGTGGATGAACGACCGCGCGATCGTCTACCGCCGCAAGTACAACATCCCGACCGAGTGGGGCACCGCGGTCAACGTCCAGGCCATGGTCTACGGCAACACGGGGGAGAACTCGGGCTCGGGCGTCGCGTTCACGCGGAACCCGGCCAATGGCGTCAAGGAGTTCTACGGCGAGTTCCTGATCAACGCCCAGGGGGAGGACGTCGTCGCCGGCGTACGCACGCCGGAGCCGGTCGCCGACCTGAAGAAGGTGATGCCGAAGGCGTACGCGGAGCTCGAGCGCATCAGGCAGCGGCTCGAGACGCACTTCAAGGACGTGCAGGATTTCGAGTTCACGATCGAGGACGGCGTCGTCTACATGCTGCAGACCCGCAACGGGAAGCGCACGGCGATGGCGGCGCTGAAGTTCTCGGTCGACATGTTCAAGGAGAAGCTGATCGATTGGAAGACAGCCGTGACCCGGAATCCGGCGGACCAGCTGGAGCAGCTGCTCGCCCCCGTGTTCGACCTCACTGAAGTTGCAAAGGCGAAGGCGATTGCCACGGGGCTGCCGGCGGGACCCGGCGCGGCATCGGGCCGGATCTATCTGAACGCCGAACGTGCGGTCGCGGCGGCGGACAAGGGCGAGAAGGTACTGCTCGTCCGTGTTGAAACGTCGCCCGAAGATCTCCGCGGCATGATCGCGGCCGAAGGCATTCTCACCGCGCGTGGTGGCGTCTCGTCCCACGCGGCGCTGGTCGCCCGCCAGATGGGCAAGGTCTGCGTCTGCGGCGCGGCGGCCATCGAGGTCGATTACCAGGCGCGGACGGTGGCAGTGGACGGCCGAACGTACAAGGAAGGCGACTGGATGTCGATCGACGGCACGATCGGCAAGGTTTACGCGGGGCAGGTCAAGACCGCGCCGTCGGAGATCGTGGCAGGCCTCATCGACGGAGACGAACGGGCGAAGAAGACCGAGAAGTTCAGGAACTTCCAGCAGCTGATGAAGTGGTGCGCCGACGCGACGCGGATGAGCGTGCGTACCAACGCCGACACACCCGAGCAGGCCGCCAACGCCGTCGCGTTCGGCGCAGTCGGGATCGGGCTCACGCGCACCGAGCACATGTTCTTCGAGGGGGATCGCATCGACGCAATGCGCGAGATGATCCTCGCCGAGACGCTCGAGGAGCGGAAGGCTGCGCTCGCCAAGCTGCTTCCGTATCAGCGCGAGGACTTCGCCGGCATTTTCCGTGCGCTGAAGGGCTTCCCGGCGACCATCCGCTTCCTGGATCCGCCGCTCCACGAGTTCCTGCCCCACAGCAAGGAGCAGCAGGAGGAGCTCGCGAAGAAAATCGGCGTCCCCGCCGCGCGCATCCACCAGCGCGTCCAGCAGCTGCACGAGTTCAATCCGATGCTCGGCTTCCGCGGCTGCCGTCTCGGCATCGGGTATCCCGAGATCTCCGCGATGCAGGCCCGTGCGGTGTTCGAAGCGGCCGCGATCGTCCAGAAGGAAGGCGTCAAGGTGCGGCCGGAGATCATGATCCCGCTCGTCGCCTTCAAGAAGGAGCTCGACCTCCAGATCGAAGTGGTGCACCAGGCTGCGCGCGACGTTCAGAACGAGCAGAAGACGAAGCTCAGTTACATGGTCGGGACGATGATCGAGATCCCGCGGGGCGCGCTGACGGCCGACGAGATCGCCGAGTCGGCCGAGTTCTTCAGCTTCGGCACCAACGATCTCACGCAGACGGGTCTCGGCATGTCGCGCGACGACTCGGGCTCGTTCCTCCCGCAGTATCAGGAGCTCGAGATCGTCAAGAAGAACCCGTTCGCGACGATCGACGTCACCGGTGTCGGTCAGCTCGTCGCGATCGCGGTCACGAAGGGCCGTGCGACGCGCCCGAACATCAAGCTCGGCATCTGCGGCGAGCACGGCGGTGATCCGTCGTCCATCAACTTCTTCGAAAAAGTGGGGCTCGACTACGTGAGCTGCTCGCCTTACCGGGTGCCCGTCGCCCGGCTTGCCGCGGCGCAGGCGGCGCTCGCGGTCAAGGTCGGGGATTGATCAGGATTTACAAACATGAAGGCGGGGCCACCCAGGCCGTCGATAGGGTGGACCCCGCCTGGCTCTCACCAGAGAGCGGCGTGTGGATCTGGGTGGACCTCGACCGCCCGACCGCGGAGGAAGCGCGAATCCTCACCGACGTGTTTCATTTCCACGATCTGGCGGTCGAGGACGCGCTCAGCGAAAGTCACCATCCCAAAATCGAATCGTACGGGAATTTTCTGTACCTGATCCTGCACGGCATCGATTTCAGCGCGAGCGAACACTGCTTCCGGACGAAGGACATCGATTTCTTCTTGGGCTCGCAGTATCTGGTCACCGTGCACCCGGGCGTCTCGCGCTCGATCGGCAAGGTCGGCGAGATCTGCACGCGCAACGACCGCGTGCTCGGGGAGGGGCCCGGTGTACTCCTGCACCGGATCATCGACACGATGGTGGACAACTACCGGCCGGAGGTCGAGAAGCTCCAGGAACGGCTCGACACGCTCGAAGAGGAGGTCTTCGACAAGCCGAATACCGGGCTGGCGAAACAGATTCTCGACTTCAAGAAAGACGTCGCGTCTCTCCGCCAGGTCGTCATGCCGCAGCGCGATGCGATCGGCCGGCTGGCGCGCCGCGAGTTCCCGCTCATCGACGAGCAGCTCGCGTATCGCTTTCGCGACGTGCACGACCATCTCGTCAGGCTCTCGGACGAGGCGATGTTCTTCCAGGACCGCATCACCGGCATCCTCGACGCGCACCTCTCGGCGGTGTCGAACCAGCTCAATCAGGTCATGAAGGTGCTGACCGTGTTCACGACCCTGGCCATGCCTCTCGCAGTGCTCACGGGCGTGTACGGCATGAACGTGAAGCTGCCGCACTTCCCGGGCGGTGAAGAGGCGCAGTTCTGGTGGGTGATGGCGATGATGTTTGGAATCTCCGGCATAATGCTCGCGTTCTTCCGCAGCAAAGACTGGATTTGATCCGTAGCACGTTGCACGTAGTACGTTGCACGTGAGTTATGCGCATCCACCGCCTTCCGCTTCATCTCGCGAACCAGATCGCCGCCGGCGAAGTCGTCGAGCGCCCGGCCTCGGTCGTCAAGGAGCTCGTCGAGAACTCGATCGACGCGGGCGCCACGCGCATCACGATCTCTATCGAGCTAGGCGGCAAGCGGCTGCTGCGCGTCGAAGACGACGGCGAGGGGATGGACCCCGACGACGCGAGGCTTGCCATCGAGCGGCACGCGACGAGCAAGATCGCCAGCCCTGAGGATCTTGGTGCGATCCGCACGCTCGGATTTCGCGGCGAGGCGCTCCCCAGCATCGCCTCCGTCTCGCATTTCGTGCTGCGCACGCGTGCGCGGGGCAGCGCCACCGGTACTGAGATTCGCGTCAACGGCGGGACGGTCGTGTCGGAGCGCGAGGTTGGCGTCCCCGAGGGGACCTGCATCGAAGTGGCGGACCTTTTTTACAACCTGCCGGCGCGGCAGAAGTTCCTCAAATCGGATACCGCCGAAGCGTCACAGATCTCCAGGCTCGTCACGCAGGTTGCCCTCTGTTACCCCGAGGTCGGGTTCATCCTGACGAGTGGAGCGGGGACGTCCGCGGCCGGCACCACGGGCCGCAGGCTGCTTCAGTGCCCCCCGGCCAACGGACTCGCCGAACGCTTCTTCCAGCTGTTCGGAGAGCGGCTCGATCTGATCGAGGTCCGCAAGGAGGCCGCGGGGCTGCAGATCCACGGCTACATCGCCGCACTCGGGGACCAGGGGCCGGTCCGGGGCGCGCAGAACGTCTTCGTCAACAGGCGCATCGTGAAGGACCGCACGATCGCGCACGCGATTTCCGAGGCCTACACCGTCGCGACGATCAAGGAGCGCAGCCCCGAGGTCCACCTGTTCATCAGGATTCCTCCGGACCGGATCGACGTGAACGTGCACCCGACGAAGGCGGAGGTGAGATTCCTGGAGCAGTCGCTCGTGCACGAGGTGCTCCGGCGAGCGCTCGGCGACGCGCTCGGCCAGGGCAGGGCTCCCGAGCTCCAGCTGACGTCCTTCTCATCCCGTTCGTCCGAGCCGCAGCCGATGACGATTCCCGGTGTGCTCGCCGGTGCGACGGTCGGGAACCGCTGGTCCTCCGAGCCCATGGGCCCGTGGCGCAACTTGATGGAGCCGGCTTCGCCTCGCACGGAAGCCGCCGGCGCAGGACTCGCCACGATGATTCCGGACGCCGTCGAACGTGCCGCCGCGGCAGGTGGCGCCGCCGACATCCGGCCGATGATCCCCCTGGGGCAGTTCCGTGACACGTTCATCATTGCGATAGACGACGAGGGCATTGCGATCATCGATCAGCACGTGGCCCACGAGCGCGTGCTGTTCGAGCAGGTGATGGAGAAGCTGACCGCCGGCCGGCTCCCGAGCCAGCGGCTACTGACGCCGATGCTGATCGAACTCTCGCAGGCCCAGCGCCAGGCACTCGTGCCGCATGCCGCGACGCTGGAGCGGTTCGGCCTCGAGATCGAAGAGTTCGGGGGGAGCAGCGTGCGGCTGTCCGCCGTTCCGGCGGTGCTCGACCCGTCCGACTGCGAGGCGGCCGTTCGGGCGCTCGCGGAGGACCTCGAAGGGCTCGACCGCGGATCGCGCGTCGAGGATGCCCTCCGGGGCATTGCCGCCACGATGGCGTGCCACGCGGCGGTCAAGGCGAACTACCCGCTCACGATGGAAAAGATGCATTACATCCTCGAGGAGCTCCGTCGCACGGCCTACTCGAGCGTGTGTCCGCACGGCCGCCCCGTGGTGCTCCGGATCACCAGGCGGGAGATCGAAAAGAACTTTCAGCGGATCTGACCGCGGACGTCCGGTGGCACTGCCCCGGGTTCAGCTGTTCGAGCTCGAAGACCTTCGAAGTACCATGTCTGCACCGATGGCCTCCCCGAGCCGCATCTATGGAGCCGCGCAGTCCACATTGTTCGCGCTCTTTGCGGCCGGATACTTCCTGGACCGGAGCCCCGCGCTGTTCGTGTCCCGGAGTGCCGCGGCTGCGGGACTGGTGCTCTGCGCGGCAGGCCTCCTCCTGATGTTCTCGGCCCTGAGATCATTGCGCGACGTGGTGCAGGTAGCCCCCGAACCGCGCGCGGGCGGCCGCCTCGTGACGCGCGGCGTCTACAGCCGCTGCAGGCACCCGATCTACACGGCGATCCTCATCCTCGTGGCCGGGCTGTTTCTCAGGAAGCCGACCGTGCCGGTTGGAATCGGCGCCGCGCTGATCGTCGTGTTCCTGGCGACCAAGGTGCGCTTCGAAGAGAAGCTGCTGCTCGAGCGGTATCCCGAATATCGCGACTACAGGAATCGAACCTGGGGGATGCTGCCCTGGAGGCGCTCGGGCCATTGACGCCGCGCGAGGCCGCGCTATTGTTTGGGCATGGTCAAACCAGCCGCGCAGCGCGAGACGTTTCGCCGGGTCCACGAGTCCGGCTGCTTCGTCATTCCGAATCCGTGGGACCTCGGCAGCGCACGTCTGCTCGTGCAGCTCGGGTTTCCAGCACTCGCCACGACGAGCGCCGGGTTTGCATGGTCCGTCGGCCGGCCCGACAGCGGCGTGTCGATCCAGGAGGCGCTCGCGCATTTCACCGCGATCGCGCGAGGCGTCGATGTCCCGGTCAATGCGGACTTCGCCGGAGGGTTTGCGGCGGATCCGGCCGCCGTCAGCACGAATGTGGAGGCGGCCGTCCGGACTGGCGTGGCGGGCCTGTCGATCGAGGATGCGACAGGCGACGCATCGGATCCGCTGTTCGATTTCACGCTGGCCGTCGAACGCATCAGGGCTGCCCGTGCGGCCATCGACCGCACGGGCACGGGCGTCATTCTCACCGGCCGCTCCGAAGGCTTCATCGTCGGGCGCCCGGATCTTGCGGAGACCATCCGCCGGCTCGTCGCGTACGCGGAGGCCGGGGCGGAATGTCTCTATGCGCCGGGCCTGCGGACGCTCTCGGACGTAAGGGCTGTCGTCAGCGCTGTCGCACCCAGGCGGGTCAACGTGCTCGCCCTGTCCGGCGGGCCCACGGTGCAGCAACTCGCGGATGCCGGCGTGCGCCGCGTCAGCCTTGGCAGCGGCCTCGCACGGACGGCGTGGACGGGATTCCTCGAGGCAGCGCGGGAGATTGCCGAGCGCGGAACGTTTGCGGCCCTCGAGAAAGCGGTTCCGTTTTCCACGATGAACGCGGCGTTTTCAGCAGAGTGACCCATTTGCGCACGGATGTGGTTCCTGGGTCTCGAAGGGTCTATCCCGGTCCAAGAGAGGCCAAACGCCGGCAGCTGTCGTCCAATGGCCAGGATGCCCGACAGGAGGTTCACATGAAAGTGGCGGCTCTGGTGATGGTGTTTGGGTGCACGGTCGGATTGGCGGCGACGGCCGCTGGACGGCAGGACGGGGCGCCTGCAGGCAAGCACGAATCGAAGGTGACCGCTCCGCGCATCGTAAAGGAAGTCAAACCCGAATACACCGCGGAGGCGAAGGCGGCCAACATTCAGGGAACGGTAGGGCTCGACGTGGAGATTCAGGACACCGGGCATGTGGGAGATGTCAGGGTCGCACGCTCGCTCGATACCGTCCACGGCCTGGACGAGCAGGCGGTCAAAGCCGTGAAGCAGTGGGAGTTCCAGCCGGCAACAAAGGACGGCAAGGCGGTGCCGGTGCGAGTGGACATCGAAATGACGTTCACGCTGAAGTAGGGGCGCGTCCTCCGCGCGTCCGCTGCTTCGACGCCGCCGCGGCACCGTATATAGTCGTTCGGATGGCGAACACGGCTCTCCCCGAGGTCTGGCTGCGAGGATTCGTTCCCGGCGTGTCGCCGCTGCTTCAGCCTGTTGCTCACGGGCTTCTTCAGTGCCGGGAAGAGTTACACCAGCGGATCCCCTCCCTGAGCGCCGACGCTCTCTGGGCGCAGCCTTCGGGCGGAGCCTCGGTGGGATTCCACGTGCGGCACGCGGCAGGCAGTCTCGACCGGCTCTTCACCTACGCGCGCGGCGAGAGGCTGTCGTCAGCGCAGCGCGCCTCCCTCGATCTGGAAAAACAAGCCGATCTCTCTCCCGGAGCGGCGCTTGCGCTTCTCGCGGAGTTCGATGCGGCGGTGGACGCGGCGCTCGTCCAGCTGCGCGCGACAACTGAGGCGTCGCTGCTCGAGACGCGAGGCGTCGGCCGCCAGCAGATGCCCTCCACCGTCCTTGGGCTGCTGTTCCACGCAGCCGAGCACACGCAGCGGCACGTCGGCCAGGTGGTCACCACGCTCAGAATCGCCGCATCACCGAGTGACAAGGCGCCCGTGACCACACGCGCGGCGGGCACGTTCGAGGTCACCCTCACGCCGCTGCCCCTTGACGACGTGGCGGAAGGGATCCTCCTCGGCCGGCTGTCGATTCGCAAGCGGTTTCACGGAGACCTCGATGCGTCGAGCTCGGGCGAGATGCTCTCGGCTGGAACGTCCGTGAAGACTTCGGCAGGCTACGTCGCGATCGAGCGCGTCAGCGGGACGCTGCACGGCCGCGTCGGGACGTTCGTGCTCCAGCACACCGGGACGATGACCCGCGGTCAGCCGCAGCTCGTCGTCAGCATCGTTCCGGACTCCGGCACCGGTGAGCTCTCGGGATTGATCGGCACGATGACGATCAGCATCGCGCCAGGCGTGCACGCGTACGAAATGCAGTACGCGTTCGGCGAGCGCTCGTGAGCGCCCAAATCATCCAGGCGGATCTCGATCGCGCGGATCATCAGGCCGCGGTCCTGGCGCTCATTGCCGCGTACGCGGAAGATGCCATGGGCAACGGCGCGCCGCTGCCGGACGACGTGCTGCGCGATCTCATCCCCGGGCTGAGAAAGCATCCGACGACACTGATCCTGCTCGCGTATGTGGACGGCCGGCCCGTCGGCATCGCGACATGCTTCGTCGGCTTCTCGACCTTTTACGCGCGTCCCCTCATCAACGTCCACGATCTCGCCATCCTTCCGGACTACCGCGGGCAGGGAATCGGGCGTCGGCTGCTCGAGGGGGTGATTGAGACGGCGAGGCAGCTCGGATGCTGCAAGGTGACGCTCGAAGTGCACGAGAGCAACGCCCGGGCGAAGCAGATGTACGAGGCTGCCGGCTTTGCCGAGGGCGCCGCTCGCGAGCCGGGTGGCCGCTGGCTCTTCTATTCCCGGCCGCTCTGAACGTCGACGCGGCTGCTCCAAGGTCCGCGTACGTTTGCTATCAGGCACTTACAGCGAAGATGAGTGTCCCTGTTTCGGGGTACCCTTGAAGGGCATGCTCACAAAGAACTCATCCGACCTCCACCTCGAGTCGGACGCGGAGCTCGGCGGTCAGCTGCGTGCGGCCGCCGTCCTGCTGGAGGCGATCGTCGCCGATCGAGGTCTGCTCGCGCGAGTGCCGGCAGAGGACCGGCGTCGGCTTCTGGCGGCTGCCGGCGAGGTGTACAACCCCGACGTCAACGCCCGCCGCCGAATGGTGAAGGCCACGATCCGCGGCCGCAAGGCCGCGAGAACCCGGCGCGACGAGACGGTGCTTGCCGGGACCGGGATCCGCACGCTCCGCCGCCAGCCGGTTTTCACGACGCCGAACGCGTTCACCACCCCGAACGTACTGCCGCCCGCGGAATTCGACACCCGGGATGGCGAACGCACCCGGCGCGAATCGGCCGATGCGCAGAACTGCTACGTCTGCAAGCAGGACTACACCGTCATCCATCATTTCTACGACCAGTTGTGTCAGACCTGCGCCGAGCTCAACTTCGCGAAGCGGTCCGAGCTCGCCGATTTACGCGGCCGTGTGGCCCTCCTGACGGGGGGGCGCGTGAAGATCGGCTACCAGGCCGGCCTCAAGCTGCTGCGCGCCGGGGCGCGCGTGATCGTGACAACGCGCTTTCCACGCGATTCGGCATCACGCTACGCGCGAGAAGCGGATTTCGAACAGTGGCAGGATCGACTCGAGATCTTCGGTCTCGACCTGCGCCACACCCCGAGCGTCGAGGCGTTCTGCCGCGAGCTGCTGACGACGCGCGATCGGCTCGATTTCATTGTCAACAACGCGTGTCAGACCGTTCGCCGGCCACCGGGGTTCTACGAGCACATGATGGCCCGGGAAACGGCGTCGCTCGCGGGAATGCCCGCGCGCGTCCGCAATCTCCTCGGTGCGTACGAAGGGCTGCGGGCGGACCGCGTGACCGTGGACCCGGGCGTCCCGGCGACGATCCCCGCGGCCCTCGCGGGCAGGATCGCCGCGTCTGCGGGACTGACGCATGCGGCCGAGATGTCGCAGGTGGCGCTGCTGCCCGATGACGGGGGAGCGGCGTCGGACCTGTTCCCCGCCGGCCGTCTCGACCAGGATCTGCAGCAGGTCGATCTGCGTGGCCGGAATTCCTGGCGGCTCCTGCTCGCGGAGGTTTCATCCGTCGAGCTCCTCGAGGTGCATCTGGTCAACGCGATCGCGCCGTTCATCATCAACGCCCGGCTCAAGCCGCTGATGCTGCGGACGACGACCCGCGACAAGCACATCGTCAACGTTTCGGCGGTCGAGGGCCAGTTCTACCGGAAGTTCAAGACGACGCGCCATCCGCATACGAACATGGCGAAAGCCGCGCTGAACATGATGACGCGAACGTCCGCGACCGACTACCATGCCGACGGCATTCACATGAACAGCGTCGATACCGGGTGGGTGACGGACGAGGATCCGGTGGAGATCGCGGCGCGGAAGACTGCCGACCATCGCTTCCACCCGCCCCTTGACATCGTTGACGGCGCGGCGCGGATCGTGGACCCCATCATGAGCGGTGTGAACACCGGCGAGCACGTGTGGGGACAGTTCCTGAAGGACTACCGGCCGACCGACTGGTGACTCGGCCTCAGGCGGCGCTCCCGCGGCGCTGCCAGCGGTCGTTCCAGTTCTCCCGCGTGAGCGCGGAGATCACCGCGCGCCGGAGCAACCGGCCGTCGCGGCGGCGGCCGAGCAGGTGGACGCGAAGCGGGCGCTCGCCGAGCGGCACCTCGACGCTCGTCGCCGCGGACGGCAGCGTCAGCGTCTCGCGCGCGACGTAGTCGGAGCCCGGGTCGGGCCGCTCGCTGAAGCGCACCTCCCACTCCGTGACCG
>JBBWZJ010000210.1:0-7164 GCA_039648985.1 Acidobacteriota bacterium
GCAATCGCCTCGACCGCCACTCTGCCCTCATGCGACGCCTTGTGGGCCAGCATCGGCTCGCCCACGACGTCGCCGATGGCGTAGATGGACGGCTCCGCGGTGCGACGGGCCGGATCGACGTCGATGAAGCCGCGCGAATTCACGACCACCCGCGTTCGATCGAGGCCGGGCACTGCTGAATTCGGCCGGCGGCCGATCGAGATGAGCACGCGGTCGAACGTGCGCTCCCCGGCGTCGGGCGGGACACCTTCCCCCTCGAACGTCACGGCGACGCCGTTACGCGCGTCCTTCATGCCGACGACCTTCGTATTCAGCAGGACCTTGTCGCAGATGGCTTCGATCCGCTTCGCCAGGATGTTCACGAGATCGCGGTCCGCCCCAGGGAGAAGACCTCCGGTCATTTCCACCACGGTGACCTTCGTGCCGAGCGCCGCATATACGCTTCCGAGCTCCAGTCCGATGTACCCGCCACCCACGACGAGCAGGGATGCCGGGATGTCGGGCAGTTCCAGCGCGGCCGTCGAATCCATGACGCGCGGACTGTCGAGGCTCAGCCCCGGGATCGTCGACGGACGCGATCCCGTGGCGATGATGGCGTGCTCGAAGGTGAGGGTCTCGATGGACGCGGCGGCGGCGGTGCGGTCCACCGGCCCGGGCTTCGCGCCCGTCTCGCGGGTGATCTCGAGCGTTGTGGCATCGCGGAACGCGGCGGTGCCCTGGATATAGCTGATCTTGCGCTGTTTCGACAGCTGGCCCAGGCCGCCGGTCAGCTGGTTCACGACCTTGGTCTTGAACGCGCGGAGCCGATCGATGTCGAAGGTCGGCGCACCAAAGGATACGCCCCACGCCTCAGCGTGCCGCGCCTCGTTGACGACATCCGCCACGTGGAGCAGCGCCTTGGACGGGATGCAGCCTCGGTACAGGCAGACGCCGCCCGGGTTCACCGCGGGATCGACGAGCGTCACCTGCATGCCGAGATCGGCGGCGTAGAATGCGGCCGCGTAGCCGCCGGGGCCCGCGCCAATCACGACGAGTTGGGTTGAGGACATATGCGCTGGTTCGGGGTTCGGGGTTCCGGGTTCCGGGTTCCGGGTTCAAGGTTCGGGTTCAGGGTTCGGGGTTCGGGTTCGGGGTTCCTCGCAACCTCGAACCCGGACCCAGTTCTACAGCAGCGTTACGAACGCCTGCTCGAACGCTTCGGCGACCCACCGCAGGAACCGTGCGCCATCGGCGCCGTCGATCACCCGGTGATCGTACGAGAGCGAGAGCGGCAGCATCTGTCGCGGCTGGAACGCCTGGCCGTCAAACACGGGCTCGTGGGTCCCGCGGGAAATACCGAGGATCGCGACCTCCGGCCAGTTCACGATCGGAGTGAACGACGTGCCGCCGATGCCGCCGAGGTTCGTGATCGTGAACCCCGCCCCCTGCATGTCGTCCAGTGACAGTTTCCCCGTACGCGCCTTCTCGGAGGCCTTGCCGAGATCGGCCGCGAGATCGATGATCCCCTTCAGATCGACGTCGCGCAGAACGGGCACGAGCAGTCCGCGCGGCGTATCGACCGCCACACCGATGTGGATGGACTTCTTGTAGACGATCTCCTGGCGGGCCATGTCCACCGAGGCGTTGAACTGCGGAAACTTGCGCAGGGCGGCGGCGACGATCTTGAGCGCGACGACCGTCATTGTCAGTTTGCCGCCGGCCTGCTCGGCGCGGGAGCCATACTGCTTGCGCAGCACCTCGAGCGCGGTGATGTCGGCTTTGTCGTGCTGCGTCACGTGCGGAATCGCGTTCCACGCGTGTGACAGGTGTTCCGCCGTTTTCCGGCGGATGTTGCTCATGGGCTTGCGCTCGACGTCGCCCCACTTCGTGAAATCCGGGAGCGGCGACGCGGGGCTGCCCGCAGCAGCCGGATTCGTCAGCGCCGCGCGCACGAACGCCTGGACGTCTTCCACGCTGATCCGCCCCTCAGGCCCGGTGCCGGTGACCTGGCGAATCTCGACGCCCAGCTCGCGCGCAAGCCGCCGCACCGATGGCGCGGCGGGCGGCGCCGGCCCCTCGGGCGCCGCTCCGGTGGGTCCACCAGCCGGCGTGGCCGCTCCGGCAGGCACGTTGCGGGCGCCACGATCGATGCTGACGACCTCGCCGCGCGGCCTTGCCGGCGCATCGTTCGCGGCCGGCGCGCCGCGCTGGGAGTGGTCGGCAAACCGCTCGTCGGGCGGGGCATCGGTCGTGCCGCGGCCGCGTTCCGCCGCGCCCTTCTGCGCGCCGCTGCCGCCCGATGCCGGCGTCGCGCCGCCGGCGGTGCCGGGAGCAGCCTGGCTGATCCCGCCCTCCTCGGCCGCGCCCGCCGGCTGTCGCTTCGGTTTGTCCGCGGGCTGCTGCTCCTTCGTCCCGGAGGCCGCCGCGCCGCTCCCGTCGGACGCGGCACCATCGGCGAACGTCAGGACCACCTGGCCGACCTTGATGTGGTCCCCCTGCTTGACCCGCACCTCCTTCACCGTGCCCCCGGTGCTGGCGGGCACTTCGATCGTGGCCTTGTCGGTCTCGAGCTCAAGAATCGCCTGGTCCTTGACGACCGTGTCGCCGGGGGCGACGAGCACGCGAACGACGTCACCCGCGGTCACGTTCTCGCCGAGTTCGGGCAATGTGAAATCTGTTGGCATGTCTGGGCTGTCTGGTCTCGCGAGAGGCGGCGCGCGTCAGCTTCTCGCCGGATTCAACTTCTGCGGATCGATGCCGAGATCCTTGATCGCCTGCGCGACGATCTTGCGATCGAGCTTCCCGTCCTGCGCGAGCTCGGCGAGGGTCGCGAGCGCGACGAACCTCGCGTCGACTTCGAAGAACTCGCGGAGCCGCTGCCGATCCTCGCTCCGCCCGAACCCGTCGGTGCCGAGCGATCGCATGCGCCGGGGCATCCACTGGTCGATCGAATCCGGCAGCACCTTCAGGTAATCGGATGCGGCGACGAGCACTCCCGGCGCGTCTTTCAGGCACTGTGCGATGTAGGGTACGCGCGGCGGTTCGCCAGGGTGCAGCATGTTCCACCTGTCGCACGCATGGCCGTCCCGATAGAGCTCCTGGTAGCTCGTCACGCTCCAGACGTCGGCGGCGACGTCATACTTTTCGAGCAGCTTCTGCGCCGCGAGGACCTCGTTCAGGATCGCGCCGCTGCCGAAGAGCTGCGCCCTGAGCTTCGCCTTCGGATTCGCCGCGGCCTGCAGCCGGTACATACCCTTGAGGATGCCGTCCTTCGCGCCGTCCGGCATCGCAGGCATCGCGTATGGCTCGTTCATGACGGTCAGGTAGTAGAAGACACTCTCCTGCTCCTGATACATCCGCCGGATCCCCTCCCGGATGATGACGGCGAGCTCGTACGCATACGCGGGATCGTACGACACGCAGTTCGGGGTGGCGAGCGAGTACACGTGGCTGTGCCCGTCCTGGTGCTGAAGCCCTTCGCCCGCCAGCGTCGTCCGCCCCGCGGTTGCGCCGAGGAGGAATCCGCGCACGCGCGAGTCGGCGCCCGCCCAGATCAGGTCGGCTACCCGCTGGAAGCCGAACATCGAGTAGTAGATGAAGAACGGAATCGTGTTGACGCCGTGCGTCGCATAGGCGGTCCCTGCGGCAATGAACGACGACATCGATCCCGCCTCGGTAATGCCCTCTTCGAGGATCTGACCGTCCTGCGCTTCCTTGTAGTACAGCAGCGTGTCCATGTCCACCGGCTCGTACTTCTGGCCGACGTGCGAATAGATGCCGATCGCGCGGAAGAGCGACTCCATGCCGAACGTGCGCGCTTCGTCGGGGATGATCGGCACGATCAGATTGCCGATGTCCTTGTCGCGCAGGAGCTTCGACAAAATCCGGACGAACACCATGGTCGTCGAGGCCTTGCGCCCGTCCGTGCCCTTGTAGAACTCCTCGAAGAGCGCTTCGGCCGGCGTGGGCAGCGATTCGACGCGCACTTTCCTGGTGGGCACGTACCCGCCGAGGGCCTTGCGGCGCTCGCGCAGATACTGGAGCTCGGTGCTGTCCTCGGCCGGCCGGTAGAACGGCGCCTCGGCGATTTCTTCGTCCGAGATCGGGATGCCGAAGCGTGTTCGGAAGATCTTCAGATCCGAATCGTTCATCTTCTTCTGCTGGTGGGTGATGTTCTTACCTTCACCCGCCTCGCCGAGGCCGTACCCCTTGATCGTGCGCGCCAGCACCACCGTCGGCTGGCCCGTGGTCTCGACAGCGGCCTTGTAGGCGTTGTAGACCTTGACCGGGTCGTGGCCGCCGAGCCGCAGCTTCTTCAACTGGTCGTCGGAGAGGTGCTTGACCATGTCGAGCAGGCGCGGATCGGTGCCGAAGAAATGCTCGCGCATGTACGCGCCGTCCTCGACCGCGTACTTCTGATATTGCCCGTCCACAACTTCGCCCATCCGGCGCGCCAGGATGCCGTCGTGGTCCGCCGCGAGGAGCGGATCCCAGTCGCTGCCCCACAGCACCTTGATGACGTTCCAGCCGGCGCCGCGGAAGATCGCCTCGAGCTCCTGGATGATCTGCCCGTTGCCGCGCACGGGACCATCGAGCCGCTGCAGGTTGCAGTTGATGACGAAGATCAGGTTGTCGAGCTTCTCGCGCGCCGCCAGGCTGATCGCGCCGAGCGACTCGGGCTCGTCCGTTTCGCCGTCGCCAAGGAACGCCCAGACCTTGGCCTGTGACGGTTTCTTGAGGCCGCGATCCTCGAGGTAGCGATTGAAGCGCGCCTGGTAGATCGACATGATGGGTCCGAGCCCCATCGATACGGTCGGATATTCCCAGAAGTCGGGCATCAGCCAGGGATGCGGGTAGGACGACAGCCCGCCGCCGGGGGCCAGCTCACGCCGGAAGTTCACGAGCTGCTCGACCGACAGCCGCCCTTCGAGGAAGGCGCGGGCGTAGATGCCGGGAGACGCGTGGCCCTGGAAGTAGATGACGTCCCCGTCGCCGTTCTCCTTCCCCCGGAAAAAGTGATTGAACGCGACTTCGTAGAGCGTGGCCGCGGAGGCGTACGTCGAAATATGACCGCCGATTCCGTCCGACGCGCGATTGCCCCGCACGACCATCGCCATGGCGTTCCACCGGACGAGGCTCTTGATGCGGCGCTCGATCTCCTGGCTGCCCGGCAGCGGGGTCTGATCCTCCACCCGGATCGAATTCACATACGGAGTGACGGCCGTAAACGGCAGGCTGACGCCGGCCATCCGCGCGTGGTGCCGCAGCATCGCGAGCAGGCGCTGGACGCGGTCTCGATCGCCCTGCTGGATGACGTACTCGAGCGACTCGCGCCACTCGCGCTGTTCGATAGCCTCCAGCTCGGAGGTATCCTGGGGTGCGATATTCCTCATCTGATGAATTCCTCGCCGGCACGAAGGGCGGCCGTTGCGCGGTCTGTATTCTCTGGTTTCTCCGGCTTACAATCCTTCTATTGTAGTCCCGTCGCGCATCCTCCGCCTAGTGACGCGTGGTCCGCTGCACAACTGTGAAACCATATGAAACTGAACATCTTCGGGACCGGCGTGATGGCGTCCGCCCTTCTCGTCATCCCCTTTGCCGCCGCCGGATCGGGCAGGTCGGCCGGAGAGCCCCGCGTGAAAGATCAGCATCCCGTGTCCGATCCGCTTCCGTCGGCGGCGGACCTGCGCGCCATGACAGCGAGGTTCGCTCCCGCGGAAATCGGCGCCGACGTGACATCGCTGCCGGAGGGGGAGCGGCGGGCCCTCGCGAAGCTCGTGGACGCGGCGAAGCTGATGGACAGCCTGTTCCTCCGGCAGGTGTGGTCCGGGAACGACGCGATGCTGCAGGATCTCGCGCGCGCCGCCGTGGTCAGGAGCGCCGGCGCTGTGGACGCGCGACAGGCCGAGGCCGAGGCGCGCCTCCACTACTTCCTCCTCAATAAGGGCCCGTGGTCCAGGCTCGACCACGATCGCGTGTTCGTGCCAGGCGCGCCCGCCAAGCCGGACTCCGGCAATTTCTATCCCGAGGCTGCGGCAAAGGCCGAAGTGCAGGGGTGGTTCGACACGCTCCAGGGCGACGCGCGGACGTCGGCGACGGGATTCTTCACGACGATCCGCCGAGCGCCCAGCACGCCGCGCGAACGCAGCAGCGGCGGCACCGCCCCCGCATTCACCGCCGTCCCCTACAGCATCGAGTACCAGTCCGAGCTCGGTCGCGCCGCGATGCTGCTGCGCGAAGCCGCGGAGCTCACCGCGCAACCCACGCTGAAACGCTTCCTCACGCTACGCGCCGACGCGTTCCTGAGCAACGACTACTACGCGAGCGACGTCGCCTGGATGGAGCTCGATGCATCCATCGAGCCGACGATCGGGCCGTACGAAGTGTACGAAGATGAGTGGTTCAACCAGAAGGCCGCGTTCGAGGCTTTCATCACGGTGCGTGACGAAGCCGAATCGAAGCGGCTGCAGGCATTCTCGGCGCATCTGCAGGAGCTCGAGAACGCGCTGCCGATCGACCCGAAGTACCGCAATCCGCAGCTCGGCTCGATGGCGCCCATCCGCGTCGTCAACGTCGTGTTCACGGCCGGCGACGGCAACCGGGGCGTGCAGACTGCCGCCTACAACCTGCCCAACGACGAACGGGTCGTGAAGGAGAAGGGCACCAAGCGCGTCATGCTGAAGAACATGCAGGACGCGAAGTTCAACCGGGTCCTCGTCCCCATCAGCAAGGTCGCGCTGTCCGCGTCGGATCAGCGCAACCTCTCGTTCGACGCGTTTTTCACCCACATTCTCATGCACGAACTGATGCACGGCCTCGGTCCGCACAACATCGCCGTCGGCGGGCGCGAAACGACCGTCAGGCAGGAGTTGAAGGACACCTACAGCGCGGTCGAAGAAGCCAAGGCCGATGTCTCCGGACTCTGGGCCCTGCAGCAGCTTGCCGATCGGAAGCTCATCGATCCCGCAATCGCCAGAACGATGTACACGACGTTTCTCGCGTCGGCATTCCGATCGATCCGGTTCGGGATCAACGAAGCGCACGGACGGGGCATCGCGGTGCAGCTCAATTACCTGCTCGACGCCGGCGCGTTCAAAGTGCGTCCGGACGGCACGTTTACCGTCGACAACGCAAAGATCGGCGATGCGGTGGCGGGCTTGACCCGCGAGATCATGACACTGCAGG
>JBBWZJ010000279.1:0-6446 GCA_039648985.1 Acidobacteriota bacterium
TAACGCTACCCGTTGATCCACCGCACAGGTCTCCTTCCAGGGCATCCATCCTCCGATGCCCATCAGACCTGTTACCGATGTGTCCGGTCTACTCTGTTACCTTTGTATCCGGTCTGGACCTCCCCGAACCCCGAACCCCGAACCCTCCTCTGGTGTACTGTTGCGTGGCGCGGGTCGGATTGCCGCGTTGATCGAGACAAACGGAGGGTCGACTGATGGGCGGGAACAACGGGTCCACCGCGCGACGGATCGTCGTCGCGGGGGTGGGGGCGATGCTGGCGCTGGCCGGTTCGACGGGGCGGACGGTTTTCGGGCAGGGCCAGCGCGAGTGGCGCGACTACGCGGGCGGTCCCGATAGTTCACGGTTTGTCGCAGCCACCGGCATCAACGCCGCGAACGTCAAGCAGCTGCAAGTCGCGTGGACGTATCCGGCCGGCCTCACCGACTTCAATCCGCTCGTCGTCGGCGGGATCGTCTACGGCCGGGGGCCGGAGGGATCGTTCGTGGCGCTCGACGCGGCGACAGGAAAGCCGCTGTGGATTCACGGCGGCGTCCAGGGTTTCAACACGCGTGGCGTCAACTACTGGGAGAGCAAGGACCGGACGGCACGGCGGCTGATTTTCAGCGCAACGAATTTCCTTCAGGAGCTCGACGCCGTGACCGGCGAGACCGTGTCGTCCTTCGGCAAGGACGGCCGGGTCGACCTTCGCGTCGGACTCGACCGCGATCCGTCGACAATCAATCAGCAGTCCCGTACGCCGGGCCGGGTCTTCGAAAATCTCATCATCCTCGGATCGGCGACGAACCAGGAGTACGCCTCGGCGCCCGGCGACATTCGGGCGTTCGACGTGCGGACCGGTGCGCTCGTCTGGACCTTCCACACCGTCCCGAGGCCCGGCGAGTTCGGCTACGACACGTGGCCGCCGGACGCCTGGAAAACCGTCGGCGGCGCGAACAACTGGGGCGAGCAGTCGATCGACGAAAAACGGGGCATCGTCTATATTCCGACCGGCAGCGCCAAGTACAACTTCTACGGCGGCAACCGGAAGGGAGCGAATCTCTTCGGCGATTGCATCATCGCGCTCGATGCCCGCACGGGCAAGCGCCTCTGGCATTTTCAGATGGTGCACCACGACATCTGGGATCTCGACAACAACTCCGCCCCCCAGCTGACCACGATCCAGCGGAACGGCCGATCGATCGACGTGGTCGCGGTCGCCAGCAAGACGGGCTACCTGTACGTCTTCGATCGCGTGACCGGGGAGCCTGTCTGGCCGATCGAGGAACGCCCCGTTCCCCAGGGCACCTCGGTTCCGGGAGAAGCGGTGTCGCCTACGCAGCCCTTCCCGACGGCCCCCCCGCCGTTCTCGCGGCAGAAGTTCACCGCCGGCGATTTGAACCCGTACCTGCTGACGCCGGAGGAGCGCGAGCAGTTCCGGCAGCGCATCCTCAAGGCGAGGAACGATGGTCCGTTCACTCCGATTGGCTTCGAGGACGTGATCCACATGCCCGGCAACCAGGGCGGATCCAACTGGGGCAGCACCGCAGCCAACCCGAAGGACGGGAACGTATATGTGATCGGATTCAACGTTCCGACGATCATCCGGCTGCTGAAGCCCGGCGAAGTCCGCGCGGGCGCACGCGGCGGTCCGCCGGAAATCGTGAAGGAGGGGCGATACGTGACGGAGGGCTTCGGCCTCTATCCGACGATCGTCAACCCGCCCTACACGACGCTGAACGCCTACGATCTCAACCTCGGCACGCTCAAATGGCAGATCGGGCTGGGAGACGATCTCCGCCTCGTGCGGCAGGGTGTGACAGGGACCGGTTCGGCCGCGACCGTCAAGGGCGGGATCATCCCGACGGCGACCGGCCTTCTGTTCGTGACCGCGGCGGACCGCAAGGTCCACATATATGAGAGCGCGACAGGGAAGCAGGTGTGGGAGCTTCAGCTCGGCGCCACGACCACCGGCTCCCCGTCGATGTACGAGCTCGGCGGACGGCAGTATCTCCTCGTCACGGCTTCCGCTCCCGCCGTGCCCGTCGGCGGGCCAGGGGGCCTCGATGCGGTACCGGCAGCCCCGGGTCCGACCGGCATCGTCGCGTTTGCGCTGCCGCGGAGCTGATTCGGCAGCGGCGTTGCGCGGTCTCCTATGTGGTCCAGCCTCCGACCGTCACGAATCGCCGATCCGCCGGGGAGTATTGCCAGCAGGTCGCCGTGGTCGCCTCCGTGAACCCGCAGATCCATCGCGCTCGAGCGCGGGTTGATCCTTCCTTCAATGGTTTCGGACCTCGCGATGGTGGCGCTCAGCTGACGCGCCTTGGCGGGCGTGTAACACGCCAGGCTCGGAGTGGCTGTAAAGGGGCCGAGCTCGAGTGCGGGCGCCTTCGGCTCGAGGACAACGTAACGACCACCGGCGGGTGTCTGAACCGCGGCTGCGTAGCCGTGCCGACGGCCGGGGCGGAGGACGCCACCACACCAGGCGACCGGAGATTCCAGCCGGGCCCGAGCGGCGAGCGCGACAAGGTCCGGCGGCGCGGCCCGGGTTTGTGCGATCAGCGGGGCGCCGAGGGTGAATGCGAGCATGACCCACAGGTGCTTCACGATGTCCAGCCTCCTGGCCGGCGGCAGCCGTTCCCGTTCAAAGTTCTTCAGCGTCATGAGGGCTTGCCCGACGTCGGTACGACGTGATCACGTCCGGATCGCCCAGCGGAGCTTCGCTGCGGACGAGCGGGGATTCGCCCGGCGCTCGTCGGCAGTGGGTCGCATCAGTTCGTCGGCGATGCGGGCGAACGCTCCAGAGCGTACACCCTCTTTGAACGCCTGCTTGACCCGGCGATCCTCGCCCGAGTGGAACGTGAGGATGGCGACTCGTCCGCGTGGTGCGAGGCAACCGGGGAGCTCCCGCAAAAAGGCGTCGAGCGCGCCGTACTCGTCGTTGACGGCCACGCGCAGTGCCTGGAACACCCGGCGCACCGTGCTGTCGATCGTCTCAGGCGCCTGATTGCGCACAGTCGCTGCGTCCGTTATGGCTGCGGCCAGGGCCGTTGTCGTCGTGATGGGCGTTCGTGCCTGGCGGTCGAGAATGGCGGCGGCCATTGAAGGTGCGTCCTCCAGGTCCGCATTCGATTCGAGCAATCCCGCCAGCCGTTGCAAATCGAGTGAGGCGAGCAGCTTCGAGGCGGGTTGCCCGCGGAGCGGGTTCATGCGCAGATCGAGAGGACCCTCGCGTTTGAACGTGAATCCGCGTGCGGGATCGTCGAGTTGCATTGACGAGAGCCCCAGATCGGCAAGCACGACATCCGCAGCCGGCAGTTGTTCGGCGGCGAGCACACGGGCGAGCCCGGCGAAGTTGCTGCGCCGGACGATCAGCGAGTCAGTCCCGATCCCGGCGGCCCGCATGCGTGCCTCCGTCTTCGGGAGCTCGATGGGGTCGACGTCCAGAGCGAGCACGCGTCCGCCGGGCAGCAGGCGTTCCAGCAACGCAGCCGTGTGGCCGCCGTAGCCGAGCGTCGCATCGACAGCGAACTCTCCGCGGGCAGGCGCCAGGACCTCGAGAATTTCCCGCACCATGATCGCCCGGTGCATGCCTGCCGGCGTCTTCCCGGATGCGAGCACCTTCACAACCTCGCCGGGGTAGCGCGCCGCGTTCAGCTCTTTGTACTTCTGATCGAAGGCACGCGGATTCGAGCCGCGATACCGCGGCCGTCTGGGCGGCTTGCCTGAAGGTGCGTCAGCCATGCTCGGACGATGACTTTACATGGTATGACTGGATGTCAGCCGCCTGCAGATCAAGGATGAGTGAGACCATGACGCGGTTCCTGAGGTGCGTGACCCTGGTGGTCTGCGTGGCCGGGGTTTTCGGTGCCACACGGATCCAGCAGCCGGTGTTTCGCGGGGGAAGCGACACCGTCCGTGTCTTCGTCACCGTGACCGATCGCGACGGACGGCTCGTCACCACACTCGGTCAGGCCGACTTCGAGGTGCGGGACGAAGGCAAGCCGCAGCCGATTACCCAGTTCGATAACACGCCTCAACCCATCCGTCTGATCGTCATGCTGGACGTGTCCGGCAGCATGGAGGGGAACCTGCCGCTCCTGCGCGCGGCGGCGGCGCAGCTCTTCGCGCGCTTCCGTCCGGACGACGGTGCGCGGGTGGGTGCGTTCGGGCACGAGATCACGATCAGCCCGTCCTTCACGCACGACGCGCGGGAGCTGACGGCGGCGCTGCCGGACGTGATCGCCCCCGATGCGCCGACACCGCTCTGGCGCGCCCTGGACGAGGCGCTCGGGGCGTTCGAGAAAGGTGACGACCGGCGGAAGGTCATCCTCGTGTTGAGCGACGGCAAGGACACCGGCTCCCTGAGCCTCCGTCAGCGCCCCTCGAGTCAGGGGGACGTCATCGACCGTGCGCGCCGCGAGGACGTGATGATCTACGCCGTGGGGATGCGCAGCCGGAGCACGCGGTCGATGCAACCCGGCATCGGGCCCGGCGGCCTCCGTGCGATGCTGCTGGCGGACATGCCGGATCCGGGGCTGGCGCGCGTGGCCGAAGAAACAGGCGGCGGCTACATCGAGATCCGGTTGGGCGAGGACCTCGGGGCCGCGTTCGCCGGGGTCGCGGACGAACTGCACACGCAATATCTCCTCGGGTACGCGCCGCCCCGGCGTGACGGCAAGGTGCACGGCATCAGCGTGCGCGTGACACCGGGCGGCTTGAAGCCGCGCGCGCGCAAGAATTACGTCGCACCGAAGGAGTAGGAGAGCTCATGGACCGACGGATGTTCATCGTGGGAACCGCCGCGGCGGCGTGGCACGCGTCCCGGCTCGCCGCCTGGCAGTCTGCGGCGGTCGAGCTCGGCTCGATCGACGGCAGCGTCGGGGGCAATCAATTCACGCCGGTGCAGTTCCTCGACTACCTCGCGTCGATCAAGCTGACGTGGGCGATGATCTCGCTCGCGCCGGCGGTCCTCGAGGATGAGGCCGCGATCCGGCAGATCCGCGAGCACGCTGACAGGCTCGGCATCCGGCTGCAGCTGGCGCACGGGTCGGTCTGCCCCAGCTCGCGCTCGTTCAAACCGGAGCTCGGCACGCTCGACGTCCAGGTCGGCCGCGCGCTCAGGGCATCACAGATCTTCGGCGCGACCTGTATGCGATGCATTCTGGGGGGCGATCCCGAGCGCCCGCAGATCGACATGCACATCGACAACATGATCACGGCAGTCCGGGGACTGCGGTCGCGGATCGTCGATTCCGGTGTGAAGCTGGCTGTCGAGAACCACGGCGGCGACCTCCAGGCGCGCGAAATGAAGATGATGGTGGAGGCGGTTGGCCGTGACGTGATGGGCGTGTGCCTCGATTCCGGGAACCCGGTGTGGATGCTGGAAGATCCGCACATGACGCTCGAGATGCTGATTCCCTACGCGGAGACCTGCCACGTGCGCGACAGCGCAGTGTGGAAGGTTCCCGAGGGCATCGCCGTACGCTGGGTCAACATGGGCGAGGGAAATGTCGACATCGACGGCTGGATCCGCACGTTCATCCAGGCGAAGCCCGGGTTGCCGATCATCTTCGAGAACCTGGTCTCCGGGCGCCCGCGGATCCATGCGGTGTATGACCCGAAGTTCTGGGACAACTGGCGGCATATGCCGGCGTGGGAATTCAGTCGCTTTCTCGCACTGGCCGACAAGGGCACGCCAAAGCCCGCCACGCCGCTCGCCGACGGGAAGACTGCCGGGCAGCAGCGAATCGAGGACCTCGAAAGGTGTGTGCGCTACACCCGCGAGTTGTTGCGGAGCATTTGACCGCTTATAACCATAAAACCCTTATAACCGTAAAACCCTTATAACCATAAAACCCAAAGCCCCGGACTCGCCGGGGCGGGTAGTTCAACGCTCCGTCTTCGAAGTACCGGCGGCAGAATACCCCTTCCACAGCCACTCGAGCGCTTCGGGCAGCGTCTGCTGTTTGACCGCGCGATCGGAGTGGCCTGCGTTGCGCGCAAACACGAACTGGTAGTGATATCCCTTCGCCGCCAGCACCCGCGCCATATTTTCGTTGGCCACGACCCAGTCGTGCATGTTGTCCCGCATCACGTTTGGATTCAAAAGGTCCCGGTCGCCGACTTCCATCCAGATCCGGATCGGCTTGACGGGGCTGTTCGGGATGAGCCGTTCGTGAAATTCCCAGGCGCCGTGCGGCGTCTCGGCGCTCGGGGGCCACTGCTGGTTGACGTACGTGCCCGAGTAGGTCAGGACCCGGTGATACCGTTCCGGGTGGTACCACGCCATGATCAACGCCGCCGATCCCCCGGAGCTGCCCCCCATCGTCGCGCGGCCGTCCGGGTCACTGGTCAGCTTCACGTTGGCTTCCTTCTCGACGAGCGGCAGCACTTCCGTTTCGACAAAGTCCGCATACCGTCCCGACATCGTGTCGTATTCGAGACC
>JBBWZJ010000327.1:0-26191 GCA_039648985.1 Acidobacteriota bacterium
GCTGCTTCTGCACTTCGGGCAGGAGGAGTTCGGCCTGGCCCGCAGCGCGCGGCGCGCGCGTCGCTGAGTTGGTCGCGCTCCCGGTCGCGTCCGGGTGCCGCATCGCGCGGCCCGGCATGGGCAGCGCCAGGGCGACGGCGCTGAGGACGAGGAACGCTGTCGCGGCTTTGGCGCGCGGCGCCACCGCGGGCGGATAGAGCGCTGGCCAGTCCACGGAGGCGAGCCGTCGTGCCGCGCGATCCAGGTGGTAGTCGGTCCACGGATCCCGGCGACCAGTCGATGCGAACCATCGTGCGCTCCGCAGCTCCCCCCCGAATCCGGCGGCGTCGTCGATGCGGGCCGCGCCTGCATCGGTGACCGATCGGTGCCGGCGGAGGAACCACGTGCGCGCGGCGAGCGCAAGACCCGCGATCGCAAGGAGACTCAGTGGAAGCACGGGGGACCAGCTCCGCCAGCGGGCGAAGGCCGCAATGCACACGGCGGCGGCTGCGACAGCCGGAGCCACGCGCCAGAGCTCACGACTGGCGGTCCCGGCGCGGCGGCGCTGGTCCGCAGCGGCGAGCCCGGCGAGAACCAGCTCGGCGGATGTCGGTTCGGCAGACACGATCTTACTAACGATATCCGACTCAGTTGCGGGTGTGCATCAAGGATTTGGGCGATGCCCCGGGGACCTGCGACCCGGACCATCGGGATATGATGCGCCGGTGATCCCAGTCATATCCTTCGGCGAAGCCCTCATCGATTTCGTGCCGCTCGAAAAAGGGCAGCGCCTCGCCGAGGTGGATACGTTCGCGCGGGTGCCGGGCGGGGCGCCGGCGAACGTCGCCGCCTGCATTGCGCGGCTCGGGGGGCGCGCCCGGTTCGCGGGGCAGGTGGGGCAGGACGCGTTCGGCGACTGCATCGAGCGTGCGCTCCAGGATCTCGGCGTGGACACGGGCCGGCTGCTGCGGACCAGCACGGCGAAGACCGCGCTCGCCTTCGTGACGCTCAGCGCGTCGGGTGAACGCGATTTCGCCTTTTATCGCGATCCGTCGGCCGACATGCTGTTCCCCTCGTCCGGCGTGCAGCCGCAGTGGTTCGAAGGGCACGGCATCCTGCATTTCGGGACGCTCAGCCTCACACATCCGGAGTCGGCCGCCGCAACACGCCGGGCAGTGGCGCTCGCGCGCGCCGCAGGATGGCTCGTGAGCTTCGATCCGAATGCCCGCCTCGACCTCTGGCCGTCTCCGGCCGCGTTCGTGGACGCCGCGCTCGAGATGCTGCCCTCGTGCGACGTGATCAAGCTGGCCGAGGACGAGCTCGCACTGCTCGGGGGGGACGCGTCGACGTCCGCCCAGTTCATTCTGCGCCGCGGTCCACGACTCGTCCTGATTACCCGCGGAGCGGAGGGCGCGCGCCTTGTCACGTCCTCGCTCGAACTGGGGCTCGCCGGCCTCCGCGTCCCTGTCGTGGACACCACAGGTGCCGGCGACGCGTTCATCGGGGCGTTTCTGTTCGAGCTGGCTCGGCGCGACGTCACGCCCGCCACCCTCGACGCGCTGCTCACGGACCCGGCGGCGATGCGGGACTGTCTTGGCTTCGCGAACGCCTGCGCAGCCGCCTCGGTCAGCTGCCGTGGCGCGATTCCCGCCATGCCGACGCGCGCCGAGGTCCACGCGCTGATGGATCGGCAGCGGTAGCGGGGGCCGTCCCGTCGCCCATCAGCTCTCAGCTGTCAGCTGTCAGCTGTGAGCTATCAGCTATCACTTCCGAGTTCCGGGTTCCGGGTTGGGTTCGGGTTCCGGGTTCTGGTTTTCAGAGTCCCGACTCCCGAGCCCCCAATCCGAATCCCGAATCCCGAATCCCGAGCGGATGAGTGACATACGGGGGCGGGTGGTTTATGATGAGTCACACCTGACTGGATGTTGACTGCCGCGGCGCCCTACCTGTTCGCCCTGCTCGCGCTGCTCGGGCTTCCCGGGCAGATGCTCGAGGTCGCCCCGCTGCCGCGCGACGGGCACGTGCTCGTGTCGTTCAAGCTCGGTGATGCGTTCACCGACGAAGTCGAGGCGGCGGTGCACAGCGGCCTGACGGTGAGTTTCGTGTACCGCGTCGACCTGATGCGCGCCTCGGTCGCCTGGTTCGACCGCACGCTCGCGACCACGGTCGTGACCGCCACCGTCCGCTACGACAATCTCACGCGCAAGTACCACATTACCCGCATGCTCGACGGCCGCACCGAGCGGGTGGAGACGACGGCGAGCAAGGAGTTCGTCAGGGATTGGCTGACGTCGGATTTCGACCGGCTGCCGCTCTTCAGCAGCGTGAGCCTGCAGCCGAACAGCGAGTACTACGTGCGGGTGCGTGCGCACACGACTCCGCGCAATGCCACGTTCCTCTGGCCGTGGGACGGACACGACGTGGTCGGCCTCGCCAAATTCACGTTCCTCCGATAGATCGCGATGAGCGCCTGGCCCATGAACCCTGACGTGCGGACGCGGCTCGGCGCGCTATCGGTGGCGTTGCTTCTCGCGACGGCGCTCGTCCCCGCGCAGCAGCCGGCTGGCGCGTCCGCTCCGGGCCTGCTGTCGAACCTCGAGTCGTACCTCGAAGCCCTGCGCGCGCAGGCAGGGATCCCCGGCATGTCGGCCGCTGTCGTGCAGGACGGGGAGATCGTGTGGGAGCGCGGCTTCGGCTTCCAGAACGTGGCCGCCCGCGTGCGCGCAACGCCCGACACCCCGTATCTGGTCGGGGACGTGAGCGCCACGGTGGCAGCCGTCCTCCTGCTGCAGTGCGTCGAGGAGCACCGGATTTCGCTCGACGAACCGCTCAGCACCTACGCCAGCTACCCCGAGCCCGGCGTGACGCTCCGGCAGGCGCTGAGCCACACGACGACTGAGGCCTTCAGCTACAGTCCCGAGCGCTTCGCACAGCTCGGTCCCGTGCTCGAGTATTGCGTCCCGCAGCCGTATGTGAAAACCGTCGCGCACCGGATCCTGAACCGGCTCGCCATGAAGGACTCGGTTCCCGGGACGACCCTGGCGGCCGACAATCCCGGCATCCCCGATGATCTGTTCGACGCCGCGGATCTGGAGCGGTACCGCAGCGTGGTCGAGCGGACGGCGATTCCTTACAAGGTCGACGGCCGCGGGCGTGCGGAACGCATGGAGCTGGCGCCCGAACCGATCACCGCAGCCGGGGGGCTCGTCTCCACCGTGCGCGATCTCGCGCGGCTCGAAAAGGCGATCGACTCGAACCTGCTCCTGCGCGACGAGACCCTGCAGCAAGCCTGGAATCCCGTGGGTGTCCGGGAGGGTGTCGCACCGATGGGTCTCGGCTGGTTCGTGCAGCCGCACCGCGCGGGGCGCGTGGTATGGCACTTCGGCCTCGTGCCCAACGCCTACTCCTCGCTCGTCCTCAAGCTGCCCGATCGGCATCTCGCGTTCATTCTGCTCGCCAACAGTGGCGGCCTCAGCGCAGCGTTTCAGCTCGGATCTGGCGACGTCACGCGGTCCCTCTTTGCGACGCTCTTCCTGCGACTCGCGAGCTGACGCGCGCGTGGGCGGCCTGCTCCGCCTCGTTGCGCTGTCATGCCTCGCGGTCTCCGTGCCTGCGGTGGCTGCGGCAGCCGAGTGGCACCTCACACCTTCCGCCGGCGGCACCTTCCACGGCAATACGTCGGTTGTGGACCTCGAAGGGGGCGCCTCGAAAGTCCACCTTCAGATCGGCGGCTCGGCGGGCCTGGTGAGCTCGGGCGTCGTGGGTGTCGAGGCCATCGGCGTGTTCACGCCGGCATTCTTCCGGGGCCAGAGCCCGTCGAAGCTGAAATACGGCCGCACGTTCGCGTTGATGGGAAACGCGGTGTTCACGCTTCCGCGCCGCTGGACCGAGTACAGCCTGCGCCCCTTTGTCTCGGGCGGCCTGGGACTGATGCGGGCGTCTCTGCTCGACAATCCTCCCTTGCTGACGTCCGGTTCGCTCCTGCCGGTGAAATCGAATTTCGCGGGGTACAACGTGGGCGGAGGCGCGGTCGGGTTCCTCTCGGCGCGCACCGGAGTGCGGTTCGACCTCCGTTACTACAGCAGCCTTCACCGCCCCGACCAGGGGCCTGTCGCCTTCGGCCGTGTTCACCTCAGCTATCTGACCGCCTCCATCGGCATCGTCCTGCGGCGGTAGCCGCGAGCCTGCCCCCGCGGGCGATTGGACTCGCGCGCGGCATCGCGCGTGCCGTAGCATGAGCCCATGACTACGCCGCTCAAACGCGTCACCGCCGCCAACCTGCCGTCGCCCGTGGGGCCCTACTCGCCCGGCATCGCCGTGGGGAATCTCGTGTTCGTGTCGGGCCAGGCGGGCCGCGACCCGGCCACCGGGCAGATTGCCGCCGACGTGGAGACGCAGACGGAACAGACGCTGAAGAACATCGCGGCGATTCTCGAAGCCGCCGGGTCCAGCCTGTCCCAGGTCGTCCGATGCGGCGTGTTCCTCGTCGACATCGCCGACTTCCAGAAAATGAATGGCGTCTACGCGCGGATGTTCGGCGATCACCGGCCGGCGCGCACGACCGTCCAAGTTGCAGCACTCCCGGAGCCGCGGCTCCTCGTCGAGATCGACGCCGTCGCATTGATCCCGTGAACCAGCGCCGCCTCGCGATCTCTTCTGCGATCTGCCGATGATTCATCCGTCCGGCGGGAACCCGCGAACGTGATGAAGAACAGAGGCGAACGGCGACCGGGCACGCGGCGCCTGCGCGTGTCGCGCCGGAATCTCCGGCGTCTCTGGCTGACGGTCGCGGTCCTGTGCATAGCCGCTGTCCTCACGTCCATCTGGTGGTGGCGATTCGTCGCACATGTACGAGAACGGCCGCTCGACGAGGGGTGGGCGTCGCGGGTCGTCGTCCTCGCGGGTGACGGCCATCCGGGTGTGCGGGACGGCGCCCCGTTCACAGCGCGCTTCTCCGATCCCTTCGGAGTTGCCGCGGGCGGCGACGGCTCGGTCTACGTCTCGGATGCGGGCGAGGCGCAGTTCGTCCGCCGCATCACACCCGACGGACATGTCTCGACAATCGCGGGTGGCGGGCTGGGATACGCCGACGGCCCCGGAGCATCGGCCCGCTTCAGCACGCCCTCCGGAATCGCTCTCGGCGCCGGCGGCGTGCTGTACGTCGCCGACACCGGGAACAATGCGATCCGACGGATCGCGCCGGACGGAACGGTGTCCACGGTGGCGGGCGGCCTCTCGCCCGGCTCTGTAGACGGCGCCGCCCGGGACGCTCGCTTCGACGGTCCCGTCGGCGTCGCGGTGGACTCGGCCGGCCGCGTCATCGTCGCTGACACCTACAACGATCGCATTCGCGCTCTCGCGCCGGACGGCACGGTGACGACGCTCGCCGGATCGGCGGGACCCGGTTACGCGGACGGCCCGGCGGGCGCCGCCCGGTTCGATACGCCGTGCGGGGTTGCCGTTGACGGTGCCGGCACGATCTATGTCGCCGATTCCGGAAACGGCATGGTCCGGACGATCTCGCCCCAGGGCATCGTCGCCACGGTGGGGCCGGTTCCGGACGACGGGCTGGTGAGGCCGATCGGGATTGGCGTCAGCGCTCAGGGGCTGATCTACGTGACCGACGATCGTGGTCGGCTCGTCGAGATCGCGCCGGGTCGCGCCGCGCGCGTCGTCGCGGGCTCGCGGCCCGGGTTTGCTGACGGCCCGGGATCTGGCGCCCGGTTTCGGATGCTGGCGGGACTTGCCGTGCTGGCGCCTGGCCGAGTGGTCGTCGCTGACGAGCGCAACGCGCTCATCAGGCTCGTCACCGCCGAATCGAACATGGAACTGCGACCACCTGTGCCGCCGGCGATCGCGCCGGCCTTCGATGCCGGCGCGTTCAGGAGAGAGCCGCTGCTCTGGCCGCTCGGGCCGATGGACGGCCCGTTCGAGGTGACGGGCACCCTCGGCGAACCGCGCGGCGCGGAAGGAGGCGAGCGGTTCCACTCCGGCGTGGACGTCCACGCGGAGCAGGGGACGCCCGTGCGCGTCGTGCGGCCCGGGACGGTCGCGAGTCCGCTCGCCGCGGGGGAATTCGCGACGCTGACGGAGTCGCTGCGCGTCGGCGCTGTCGCATACGTGCACGTGCGCGTTGGCCGGGACCGGAACGATCGCGTGCTCGACGCCACCCGGTTCGTCGCCTCCTACGACGAGGCGGGTCGCATCGTGCGGATGCGCGTCAGGCGCGGCGCCAGGTTCGGCACGGGTGACGCCGTGGGCACGGCAAACGCATTCAATCACGTGCACCTGAATGTCGGGTGGCCGGGCGAGGAGCACAATCCGCTGCTGTTCCGGCTCGTGCAGTTCGAGGACACCGTCCCGCCGACGATTGCGAAAGGCGGTGTGCGTCTGTTCCAGGAAGACGGCCAGCCGATCACCGCGCGAACGCGGGGCCGTCTCGCTGTTGCAGGACGGGTCCGGGTCGTCGTGGACGCGTGGGACCAGGTGAATGGAAACGAGGCTCGGCGCCGGCTCGGGCTGTATACGCTTGGCTACCAGGTCCTCAACCCGGACGGAACCGGGGCCCCGGGATTCGCAACGCCGCGCGAGACCATCCGGTTCGATCGGCTGCTCCCCGGATCCGATGCGCCGCGCGTGATCTATGCCGCGGGCAGCGGCATTCCTTTTTACGGCCGCCGTTCGACGCGCCTGCTCTACGTCGTCACGAACACGCTCGAGGGCGGGGTGGCATCCATGGGCGTCTGGGACACTGCCGCGCTCCGTCCGGGGGATTACACCCTGCGGATTCTGGCGGGAGATACCGAGGGCAATCTTGCGCTGGCCAACCGTGACGTCCCCGTCACGATCTCTGCGCCCGCTGTCCCTTCCAATCTCAGCAGCCGATAACATCCGAGGCGGCATGACGTCCTCAGCCGGCGTATTCACGTGCGTGCGCACCCGGACCGCGGCATCTGCGCTCGTGATCGGCGGGATGGCGTCGATGCCCCCGCTGGCGCTCGCACAAATGACAGGTCCAGGCCGGCCGACAGCGATTCAGTCGCTCGACGCCGCTCCTGTGCCTGGAGGCGACGCCTCGGCCCTGACGATCCATGCGAACGGGCCGTTGCCGGTCCCGACCGTGGGCGTGCTCGACGGCCCACCGCGGATTTACCTCGACTTCGCAGGCGTCCGACTGCCGTCGGGCATCACGGCGGAGTGGCAGGATCCAAGAGTGCGCGGTGTCCGCCTTTCCGCTTCCAGCTTCCCGCTTCCGGCTTCCGGCTAGCCCGAACACAACCCCGAACCCCGAACCCCGAACCCGAACCCGGAACCCCGAACCCGAACCCGGAACCCCGAACCCCGAACCCCGAACCTGTGTACTCTATCGCCAATGTCCCTCATGCGTACTCAGGTCGGGATCGTCGGCGCGGGGGCCGCCGGGCTGATGCTGGGGCATCTGCTCGGGCGCGCCGGGATCGATTCGATCATCATCGAGAACCGCACGCGCGAGCACGTCATCGACCGCGTCCGTGCCGGCGTGCTCGAGCAGGGAACAGTGGACCTCCTTCAGGAGTGTGGCCTTGGTGCACGCGTGCTCCGCGAGGGCATGCGGCACACCGGCATCCACATCGCCTTCGCCGGCGTCCGGCACCGGGTCGACATGGCGGGCCTCACCGGTGGCCGCACGATTACGATCTACGGCCAGAACGAAGTCGTGAAGGACCTGCTGGCCGCGCGCGACAAGACGGGTCGCCCGCTGCTGTTCGAAGTGGACGAGGTCAGCGTCCACGACCTGGCCGGCAGAGAGCCGGAGATCCGTTTCGTCCACAACCGCGAGAGCCACCAGATCCGCTGCGACTTCATTGCCGGCTGCGACGGCTTCCACGGGATCTGCCGGCCGTCCATCCCTGCAGCGGCCGTGCAGACGTTCGACCGGACCTACCCCTTCGGATGGCTGGGCATTCTCGCCGACGCCCCTCCGTCCTCGAGCGAACTGGTCTACTGTCTCCATGACCGGGGCTTCGCTCTGTTCAGCATGCGATCCCCGCAGGTCACGCGACTCTATCTGCAATGCGCCGCCGGCGAAGATGTCGGCGCATGGCCGGACGAGAGGATCTGGGCTGAGCTGCGCACGCGGCTGACGATGAAGGACGGCTGGGCGCCACATGAAGGCGCCATCACTCAGAAGGGCGTGACGGGGATGCGGAGCTTCGTGCTCGAGCCCATGCGGTACGGGCGGATGTGCCTCGCCGGCGACGCGGCCCACATCGTGCCGCCCACCGGGGCGAAGGGGCTGAACCTCGCGATGGCGGACGTCCGCCGGCTCGCGCAGACGCTCGACGCGATCGTCCGCGGCGGCGCCGAGGGCCGGCTCCTCGACGAGTACTCCGCGCGCGGCGTGCGTCGCACGTGGTGGGCACAGCGGTTCTCGTGGTGGATGACGACGATGCTGCACAGGAATGAGGGGGCGAGCCGGTACGACGAGCGGCGCCAGATGGCGGACCTCGAATACCTCGTCAGCTCCGAGGCCGCCATGACGAGCCTCGCGGAAAATTACGTCGGCCTCCCGCTGGACTAGACTCAAGACGTTGCCCGAATTCCTCCACTTGCGCGACGCGATTGCCGGATTCGTCCGGGTGGGCGACAGCATCGCGCTCGAGGGCTTCACGCACCTCATTCCGTTTGCGGCGGGGCACGAAATCATCCGGCAGCGGCTGACCGGCCTGACGCTCATCCGGATGACGCCGGATCTGCTGTACGACCAGATGATCGGCTGCGGCTGCGCGCGCCGCCTGGTGTTTTCGTGGGGCGGGAATCCCGGCGTCGGCTCGCTCCACCGCTTCCGGGACGCGGTGGAACATTCGTGGCCGGGTCCCCTCGAGATCGAGGAGCACAGTCACGCCGCGATGGCGCATGCCTATGCTGCTGGGGCAGCCGGCATGCCATCGGCCTTTTTCAAGGGGTACATCGGCTCCGACCTGCCGCGCGTCAACGCCCGCATCCAGACAGTCTCGTGCCCGTTCACGGGGGAACGGCTCGCGTGCGTCCCGGCGCTGCGTCCTGACGTGACGATCATCCATGCGCAGAAGGCGGATCGGCAGGGGAACGTGCTCCTCGCCGGGATCATCGGCGTGCAGAAGGAGGCGGTGCTCGCGGCGAAACGCACCGTCGTGACCGTCGAGGAAATCGTGGACGATCTGCACTCGACCGGCGCGAATCTGACGGTGCTGCCGTCGTGGAGTGTCGGCGCGATCGTCGAAGCGCCCGGCGGCGCACGGCCGTCCTATGCGCACGGCTACTACGCGCGCGACAACGCGTTCTACACCGCGTGGGATGAAATCTCCCGCGACCGTGGGCGGTTCCTCCGGTGGGTGGACCAGGAGATCAGGCAGACCGGGCGGACCACGTCCGAGGCGGGCGCATGACGTATTCCGCGTCCGAGATGATGACCGTCGCCGCGGCCCGGGCGCTCGGGAACGAGGACGTCTGTTTCGTCGGCATCGGGCTGCCGTCCGCCGCGTGCAACCTGGCGAGGCTGACGCATGCGCCGCGGTTGAAACTGGTCTACGAGTCGGGGACGCTCGAAACGCGGCCGCACGTTCTCCCGCTCTCCATAGGGGACGGGGAGCTGTGCGAGACGGCCCTCACGACGGTGTCGGTCGCCGAGATGTTCCAATACTGGCTCCAGGGCGGCCGGATTACCGTCGGCTTCCTGAGCGGCGCCCAGATCGATCGCTTCGGAAACCTGAACAGCACCGTGATCGGCGAGTACGCGGCTCCAACCGTCCGGCTGCCCGGCAGTGGCGGAGCGACGGAGATCGCGACGCACTGCGCGAAAATTTTCATCGTGATGCGCCACGGTTCGCGCGCCTTCGTGCAGAAACTTGATTTTCTGACGTCGCTCGGCCACGGGCTCACCGGCCGCGAGCGCCGGTCGCTCGGGCTGCGCACCGAAGGACCGACGCTGATCGTCACCGATTTGTGTACCATGCGCCCGGATGCCGAGACGAAGGAGTTTCAGGTCGTCAGCCTGCACCCAGGCGTTACCCGCGATCGGGTGAGTGAGAATACCGGCTGGCCGGTGCAGTTTGCGCCGAATCCCGACGTCACGGCGGCTCCGTCGGAGCACGAGCTGGCGGTGCTGCGCGATCTGAACGACCGCACCGCGCGCGCCCACGGCGTTCACGTCGCCGAATAGGGCGCGAGCGCCCCGTTGGTGGCGCCGGGCAGCGCAGCCGGACGGCGGACCGGATGCGGCTGTGTCACACTTTCAGCATCCATGAGGCGAACGGACATGAGCGCCAGTCAATCGGACGTATCCGGCACCCAGCCGCCGTTGCTGTATCTGCCGTACAAGTCGACGCTGCGCCGCGCGCCGGGCCGTCCCCTCATTCGCCTGCCCGACGCGCTGTCGGATCTCAACACGCCGGTGTACGGCGCGTTCCCCGTCACAGAGACCGACAACGACCTGACGCGGCAGTATCCGGACGAACCGCAGGGCCAGCGGATTGTCGTCGCGGGCCGGGTGCTGGACGAGGATGGCCGTCCGCTCCGCGACACGCTCATCGAGTTGTGGCAGACCAACGCGGCCGGCCGCTATAGGCATGCGAAGGACGATCATCCGGCGCCGCTCGATCCGAACTTCGGCGGTGCGGGCCGGGCGATCACGGACGCGGAAGGCAGATATCACTTCACAACCATCAAGCCCGGCGCCTATCCATGGCGCAACCACGACAATGCGTGGCGCCCCGCCCACATTCACTTCTCGATCTTCGGCTCGTGCTTCCGTACGCGGCTCGTCACGCAGATGTACTTTCCGGACGACCCGCTGATTCCGCTCGACCCGGTGATCCAGGCGGTCCGGGACCCGCGTGCGCGCCAGCGTCTCGTCTCCCACTTCGATCTGGGCCTGACCTCTCCCGAGTGGGCGCTCGGCTACCGCTTCGACATCATCGTCCGCGGCAGCGCCGCCACACCGTTCGAGGGGCGCACGTGAGGGGCGACGGCCCCGACCTCGTCGCCACGGCCTCCGAGACCGTCGGGCCGTTCTTTCATTTCGGCCTGGCCACGGATCAGGCGCTTGGCCGGGTGGCGGATCCCTCCGTCAAGGGCGAGCACATTACGGTGCAGTTCCGGATCACCGATGGCGACGGCCAGCCTGTGCCGGATGCGCTGGTGGAAATCTGGCAGGTGGACGGACAAGGGCGAAACGCGGTGGCGGATCCGTCCGGATCGATCCCGCCGTTCCGCGGATTCGGGCGCCTGCCTACAGGAGAAGACGGGACGTGTGAGTTCGAGACCATCCGTCCGGGCGTGTCGGACGGATCGAAGGGCGTGCAGGCGCCGCACATCAACGTGTGCCTGTTTGCGCGCGGCCTGCTGCGTCAGCTCCATACCCGGGTGTATTTTGCCGGCGACCCGGGGCTCGAACAGGACGCCGCCCTTGCCCTGGTCCCACACGAGAGGCGCGCGACCCTGATGGCCACGCCGGACCCGCAGCGTCCCGGACGGTGGGTGTTCGACGTGCGTCTGCAGGGGCGAGACGAAACCGTATTCTTCGATGTGTAATCGCCGCGAATGAGCTTCAGCCTGCTGGGCACGCTCGGGACGACCGACGCGTTCACGGACGTTTTCTCGGATCGCAGCGTTCTTGCCGCCATGCTGCAGTTCGAGGTGGCGCTGGCACGGGCCGAGGCGCTCGTTGGCGTGATTCCCACGGACGCGGTGGATGCCATTGCCGCCGCCGCCGATTCCGACGCGTTCGATTCCGTTTCGATTGCCGCGGGTGCCCGTGCGTCCGGCACGATTGCGATCGGCTTCGTCGAGGCACTCACGATGCGTGTGCGGGCGCTGGACGCGAGAAGCGCCGGCTACGTGCACTGGGGCGCGACGAGCCAGGACGTCACCGATACCGCGATGGTGCTGTGCCTCGGGCAGGCGCGATCGCTCCTCGAGCGCCACCACGGCAAACTGCTGAAGGCGCTTCGGAAGCTGTCGGACGACCATGCCGGCTCGGTGATGCTCGGTCGGACGCTGCTTCAGCCTGCGCCGCCTGTGACGTTCGGGTTGAAGGCCGCCGGATGGCACGCCGCGTGCGCCCGCGGATGGCGTCGCGTGGTCACGGCGTTCGACGACGCGCTGGTTCTGCAGTTCGGAGGCGCGTCGGGCACGCTTGCGGCGCTCGGCGATCGAGGCCTGGACGTGGCCGCGCAGCTCGGACGAGAGCTTGGCCTGCCGGTGCCGGATGCGCCGTGGCACGCGCACCGCGATCGCGTGGCCGCGCTTCTCGCCGCCTGCGCCGTGTACGTCGGCACGGTCGGCAAGATAGCCACCGACATCGCGCTGCTGATGCAGGCCGAAGTGGGCGAGGCGGCAGAGCCCGGCGGTGGCTCCTCGACGATGCCGCAGAAGCAGAATCCGGCAGGGTGCGCCATCGCGCTGGCGGCCGCCACCCGGGTCCCCGGACTGCTCGCGTCTTTTCTGGCAGGAATGTCGCAGGAGCACGAACGCGGCGTCGGCGGCGGTCACGCCGAGGGCCCCACCATCGCGACGCTCGTGCAGGCCACAGGTGCGGCGATTGCGGCGCTTCAAACCGTCGCGGAGGACCTGCGCGTCGATTCCGCACGTATGCGCGCGAACATCGTGGCTACTGGTGGCACGGTGTTCGCCGAGCGCGCGATGATGCTGCTCGCCCGTTCCGTGGGCCGGGACACGGCGCACACTCTGGTCCGGGAGGCCGCAAGCGAAGCGGCCGGGACCGGCCGGCGCTTCGCCGACGTCCTTGGGGCGATGCCGCACGCCGCGCAGGCGCTCACAGCGGCCGAGCGCTCGACGCTCGATGATCCCGACGAGTACCTCGGGGTCGCCGAGCGGCTGCGGCGTCAGCTCCTCGGCGATCCCTAACTCGGCTTCCCGGTGCACCCATGCCTCTGCTCACGCTGCGCGATGTCCCCACGTATTACCGGCTGGAGGGACGCGACGACCGGCCGGTCCTGATGCTGTCGCATTCGCTCGGGCAGGATCACGGCATGTGGGATACGCAGGCCCTGGAGTGGTCCGCCCGCTTCCGCGTGCTGCGCTACGACATCCGTGGCCACGGCGCAACCGCCGTCACGCCCGGTGATTACCGTGTCGAGCAGCTGGCTGGCGACGCGCTCGCGCTCCTCGATACGCTGGGCATCGACCGTGTGGCCTTCTGCGGGCTGTCGCTCGGCGGAATGATCGGCATGTGGCTGGCGGTGCATGCGCCTGAACGGCTGACGGCGCTGGTCCTCGCGAACACGTCGGCGCGCCCGGACGCCGCGGTCATGGACGCGCGCCGCACGGCAGTGCTCGGCGCGGGCATGCCGCCGATCGAAGACACCGCGATGAGCCGCTATTTCTCGCCCGGGGTCCTCGCATCGGACTCTGCGGCGGTGGCGACAGCCCGCCGGACGCTTCTCGCAACGACACCCGAAGGCTACGCCGCCTGCTGCGCCGCCATCCGCGATCACGACATGACGGCCGACGTCGGACGCATCCGCCTCCCCTCGCTCGTCGTCTGCGGAGACCTCGATGTCTCGATGCCGTGGAAGGGGCACAGCGACCTGCTGGCGGAGCGGATCCCGGGAGCACGCGTCGCGCACCTGCGGGCCGCCCATCTGTCGAACATCGAGGCTCCACGGGCGTTTTCCGCCGCGGTCACAGCGTTCGTCCAGCCACCGGCCACGTCCGTCGCGGAAGCGGGAATGCGCGTCCGCCGGGCTGTGCTCGGCGACGCTCACGTCGATCGGGCGCTCGCGGAAGCCACGCCGCTGACACAGGACTTCCAGCAGCTCATCACCACGTACGCGTGGGGCAGCGTCTGGAGCAGACCGGGCCTCGACGCGCGGACGCGCCGGCTGCTCGTTCTGGCGATTGCGGCCTCGCTCGGGCGCTGGGAGGAGTTCCGGCTGCACGTGACGGCAGGTCTGGAGCGCGAGCTGGAGCTGTGCGATCTCGAAGAGGTGCTGCTCCAGACGGCGGTCTATGCGGGGGTGCCGGCTGCGAACACCGCGTTCAAAATTGCCTCGGAGGTTGCAGGGCAGAAGAACGAGGCGTGACCCGAGGGCCGCCGGCCCACGGGTCCGAGGGGAACTGAGCCATCATGCAGAAACAGACCCGCAGACAGTTTCTTTCCACGTCGGCGGCCGCCGCGGCAGGCCTCCTCGGCGCCGGGGCGACCCGCGTGCCGGTGTCCACCCGAACGGCGGCCCGTCAGGCATCCGCATCAGGCGGGCGACCGTGGTATCAGCGCACCCTCCGCTGGATGCAGACGAACATCGCGGAGATCGACGTCACACGCTACGACATCCCGTGGTGGCGTCAGCACTGGAAGCGCACGCAGACGCAGGGCGTCGTTGTCAACGCCGGCGGCATTGTCGCCTACTACCCGACGGACGTGCCGTTACATCGGCGGTCCGAGTTTCTCGGCAATCGCGATCTGTTCGGCGATCTCGCGAAGGCGGCGCATGACGACGGGATTGTGGTGTTCGCGCGAATGGACTCGAACGGCGCCGGCGAGGCGATGTATCGCGCGCATCCGGACTGGTTCACGCGGAAGGCGGACGGCCAGCCGTATTTCCGCGACGAGACTCTCTATGCGCCGTGCATCAACGGGCCGTATTACCGCGAGCACATCCCGGCGATCCTGCGGGAGATTGCGACGCGTTATCACCCGGAAGGCTTTACCGATAACAGCTGGAGCGGACTGTCACGCGCCAGCGTCTGCTACTGCGTGAACTGCCGGACGCGCTTCCGCCAATCCCGGGGCCTCGATCTGCCGGTCGAGCGCGACTGGAATTCGGTTGCGTATCGTGCGTGGATTGAATGGAGCTACACGTGCCGCCTGGAGATCTGGGATCTGTACAATGCGGCCGCCCGTGATGCCGGCGGATCGGAGTGCCTCTGGGTGGGGATGATCGGGGGTACGCTGTCCGGCGCTGCCGGCGCGTTTCGGGATTACCGGGAGATCTGCCGCCGCGCGGACATGATCATGCTGGACAGCCAGCGGCGGAGCGACGCCACCGGATTCCAGGCAAACGGGCAGACCGGCAAGCTCGTTCACGGGCTCCTGGGCTGGGACAAGCTGGCGCCCGAGAGCATGGCGCTGTATCAGACGACCACGGTGAGCTTCAGGCTGACCGCGCGGCCCGAGCCTGAAGTGCGGCTCTGGGCGGCGGAGGCATTCGCCGGCGGGATCCAGCCGTGGTGGCATTACGTGAACGCGTATCACGAAGATCGGCGCATGTACACGACACCCTTGGCGCTGAGCGAGTGGTACGCCGCCAACCAGAACGTGCTTCATCCCCGCGTCCCGCTCGCGACCGTCGGGATTGTCTACTCCCAGCGCAATCATGACTTCTTCGGCCGCGACCATGCGGACGTGCTCGTCGAGCTGCCGCAGCGCGGATTCACGCAGGCACTGACGCGGGCGCGCATTCCGTTCGTCCTGGTGCACGCCGACGATCTCGAGCGGGATGCGCCAGCCCTGCGGACGCTCGTTCTCCCGAACCACGGGGTCATGACGGCGCCACAGGCGGCGGCCATTCGCGCCTTCGTGCGCCGCGGGGGCGGCCTGGTGGCCACCGGCGTTTCCAGTCTCCTGGACGAGTGGGGCGATCCGCGCGCGGACTTCGCGCTTGCCGACACGCTCGGGGTCGGGCTTCCGTCGGCGCACCCGTTCCGCGACGAGGTCCAGCGCCGGCGATCGGCGACCGAGGAGGCGCAGAGTTATCTGCGGCTCACGCCCGAGTTGCGCGGGCGGACGGCGGGCCCGCACATGGCGGGGGAGCCAGACGGCGCGGGCGAGCGTCACGGGGTGCTGAAAGGATTCGATCAGACCGACATCCTCGCCTACGGCGGGTCTCTCGCTCCCCTGCACGTGGCGGCAGGCAGCAAGGTACTCCTTACGTTCGTGCCGCCCTTCCCGGCGTTTCCGCCGGAAGCGGTATGGTCCCGACGGATGACCACCGACATTCCCGGCCTGGTGGTCACCGAAGGGCCAGGCTCCGGACGCGTCGCGTACCTGGCGGCGGATCTCGATCGGCGATACGCGCGCGACAACACGGGCGACACGGGCGCGCTGCTCGCGAATCTGGTGCGATGGACTGCGGGCGAAGACATTCCGCTGGAGGTGACCGGGCCCGGGCTCCTCGACTGCCATCTTTACCGGCAGCCGGACCGGCTGATCCTGCACTGCGTGAACCTCACGAACGAGGGGACGTGGCGCGGACCGCTCGACGAGCTGATCCCGGTCGGCCCTGTCGACGTTCGTGTGCGCGTGCCGGACGCGCGACCCCGGCGCCTCCGCCTCCTCGTGTCGAAAGAGCAGCCACCGCTCTCGGTCGCGGACGGCTGGGCGGCGTTCCGCGTCAGCGCGATCCTGGACCATGAAGTGGCGGTGCTCGAGGAGCAGGCATGACCAATCGGTCCCGGCGTCGGTTCTTGAAAGCCGCCTGCGCGTTCGCCGCGCTCGGGCCACCATCGGCGCGGCTCGCGAGGACCGGCCTGCGTCAGGTGCACCCGGCGACAGCGTGGCCCGGCGATCCGCTGCGGGGCTGGTTCGATCGTCCCATGCGCTGGGTACAGCTCACACTCGTCGAAAACGATCCCGGCCACTTCGACCCGCAGTTCTGGCTCGCGTATTTCAAACAGATTCGCGCCGACGCGGCGTGCCTGAGCGCCGGCGGGATCGTGGCGTATTACCCGACCGATGTGCCGCTCCACCATCGCAGTGCATGGCTGGGCGACAGCGATCCCTTTGGCGAGCTGGTCTCTGGATGCCGCGCGCTCGGCATGCAGGTGATCGCGCGCACCGATCCCCATGCGGCGCGCGAGGACGTGCGTGTCGCCCACCCGGATTGGATCGCCGTCACGAAACAGGGACAGCCTTACCGGCACTGGGCCAATCCGGAGCTCTGGGTCACGTGCGCGCTGGGACCGTACAACTTCGAGTTCATGGACGCCGTGCAGCGCGAGATTGTCACCAGATACAAGGTCGATGGGATTTTCGCGAACCGCTGGGCCGGGCAGGGGGACTGCTACTGCAGCCACTGCCGCCGGAACTTCGCGGCAGCAACGGGTCTCGAGCTGCCGCAGGTCACTGACCCGCGAGATCCGGAGCGGCGCCGGTTCATCGAGTGGCGCAAGGCGCGCCTGACGGAGCTCTGGAGGCATTTCGACACGGGCATTCGCGCGATCAACCCGGAGGCGTGTTTCATCCCGAACGGGCCGCCGGATCTGAAGACCGCGGGCGAGCTCGCGCACATCCAGTTCACGGACAACCAGGCCCGCCGCGGCATGACGCCGCCGTGGTCGAACGGGCACCGCGCGAAAGAGCTCCGGTCCGTGATGGGCCGACGCCCGATCGGCGGCATCTTCAGCGTAGGGCTGGAGGAGCCCTATCGCTGGAAGGACTCGGTCCAGAGCGAACCGGAGATTCGGCTGTGGGTGGCCGAGGGAACGGCCAACGGCATGCGCCCCTGGGTGACGAAGTTCTCGGGAGTGCTCTACGATCGGCGCTGGCTGCCGATGGTCGATCGCATCTACCAGTGGCACGCGCGGCACGAAGCCTACCTGCGAAACGAACTGCCGCTCGCGCGCGTGGCGCTCCTCCATTCCGAGCAGACGACGACGTTCCATCCGGGAGTCGCGGCCGGCGACCGGGCCGGCGACCACGTGCTCGGCATGTACCATGCGCTCGTCGAGTCGCGGGTGCCCTTCGAAGTCGTGCACGAGGCCTTCCTTACGCCGGATCGGCTCGACGCATTCAAGCTCCTGATCCTCGCGGACGCGGCGGCGCTGTCGGAGGCGCAGTGTGCCGCCATTCGGGCTTTCGTTGAGCGCGGCGGAAGCCTCGTTGCGACGTTCGCCTCCTCTCTCTACGACGAACTCGGTATTCGCCGGGCCGACTTCGGACTCGCCGATGTGTTCGGTGTCTCGTTTGGCGGGAGCGTCGACGGCCCGATGCAGAATTCGTATCTGCGGCTCGAGAGCGACTCAGCGACAGGCAGGCGGCACGCCATCCTCGAAGGTCTCGAGGGTACGCCGCGCATCATCAACGGCGTGTTCCGGGTGCAGGTCCGCCCGACCCGGGAGTTTCCCGCTCCACTCACGTTGATTCCAAGCTATCCCGACCTGCCGATGGAAGACGTATACCCGCGGGTGGAGCGGACCGACTCGCGCGAGGTGTACCTGCGGGACCTTGGCCGCGGCCGCGTCGCGTACTTCCCGTGGGACATCGATCGGACGTTCTGGGACGTTCTGTCGGTGGATCACGGCCGGCTGCTTCGCAACACGATCGCGTGGGCCCTGAACGAGGCGCCGCCGGTCGAGGTGACCGGGCCTGGCCTGCTCGACGTCACGATCTGGCGCCAGCGCGGCTCGCTGACGGTGCATCTCGTGAATCTCACCAACCCGATGATGATGAAAGGCCCTGTGCGTGAAGCGATTCCGATCGGCCCTCACCGGGCGCGCATTCAGCTGCCAGCGGGCGCCCGCGTGCGCCGCGTCCAATTGCTGACCGCGGGCATCTCGCCTCGCGTCGAGCGCGATAGCCGCGAACCCGGAACATCCGGGCCTCGAGCCCCGGATCCCGGGCCCCGGACGTTCGTGACCGTCACCGTGCCCTCGGTTGAGATCCACGAGGTGATCGCCATCGACCTCGCGTGAAGCTCGGGCTCTCACCCCCGAGCTATTCCATCGCGCAGCAGGATCGTCGGGTTGATCCGCGACGCGCGCCGGGCCGTACCACGGCGTCTCGATGAGCGTGATCGCCCGGAAGGCGACGTGTGCGCCGCGCGCCCGGGAAGGCGCCGGACGTTCGCCTCGGACGTTGGCGTCAGCCCTTCGGGTTCCAGCCCTTGCGATAGGTGCGGGTCAGGTACTGGTTGGCTTCGGGCTTTCGCGGGAACGCCAGTGCCCGCGCGTCGAACTCCAGTGTTTCACCGGGGAAGTGCGCCGCGACGTTGCCGATGATCACGGACTCGGTCAGCGGGCCGGCATAGTCGAAATTGGCGGAGCACTTCTGCCGCCCGCCGCCGAGGACGACGTCAATGAACTCGGCGTAATGATCCCGCTCCGGCAGCTCGATCTGCGGCAGCGCCGCCATCTTCGCGTCCGGCAGGACGAACGGCTCCGGCCCGTGCGGCAGCACGATCATGCCGTCCGTGCCGACGACCAGACTGCCCTGGTCGGGGAAGCGGGCCCCGACGGGCTCGCGCAAGGCCTCGGGCGGCAGTTCGCCGCCGTCATACCACCACACGTCGACGGTCTTGTCGGCCGTGTACTGCGTGCCCGGATACGTCAGCTTGACCCGGGCCTTCGTGGCCCAGCTCTCCGCCGAGGGTGAGGGACCGTACGCCGTCACCGACAGCGGCGACGTGAGCTCGAGCGCGCGGTAGGGGGGACTGTAAATGTGGCAGCCCATGTCCCCAAGTGTTCCGGTGCCGAACCCGACGCGCCGGCGCCATTCGCCCGGGTGATACACCGCGCGCTTGAACGGGCGCGGCGCGCTCACGCCGAGCCACTCGTCCCAGTCGAAGGGCGCGGGCACCGGATCGCTGCCTTCGGGCAGCGGCTTGTCGTCACCCCAGCTCTTGTTCGAGAAGGTATGCACTTCCCGGATCTTGCCGACGATCCCGCTCCGGACCAGCGCTTCACCGTACCGCTGCGTCCTGGTCGACGACACCTGGATCCCCATCTGCGTCGTCAGACGTTTGCGCCGCGCGTACTCGGTGAGCATCCGCGTCTCGTGCAGCGTGTTGCACAGCGGCTTCTGCACGTACACGGGCTTGCCGCGCTTCATCGCCTCCATCGCGACGAGGCAATGCATGTGATCGGGAATCGAGACGTTCACCGAGTCGATGTTCGCGTGCTCCTTGTGGAGCAGCTCGCGCCAGTCCTGATAGACGCGCACTTTCGGGAAGCGCTGCTGGACGCGTTCGAATCGCGCGAGATCGACGTCCGCGACCGCCACCAGGTCGAACGCCGGATGCTTCGCGAACGACATCAGGTCGCCGAACGCCTGGCCTGACGCACCGATGCTCGCGTGGCGGAGCATGGGCGCGGACGCGCCGCGCCGCACCGACAGGAACGGTGCCGCGGCTGCCGTGGCGGCAACGGTCTGGAGAAATTTTCTGCGGGATACCGTGTGAGACATGAGCCGGAGAGTACCGCCAGTCTGCGAGATCTTGCAACCGGGGCGGCGTGGAGACGATCAGGGAGGGGACGCTGAGCTTGGATCGGACCCGCGGGTCGCGCTACATTCGCGCATGCCCCTCGACGAGGCACTCTGTCCGGCCTGTCCGAAGTGCGGCGGCGGTCGAACCGTGCTCACGCTGCGATCCACCAACGGCGCTTACTGCCTCTGCGGCGAGTGCGGGCACTGCTGGTATCACCGGCGATCGGAGGCGTCCGCGACCTTCGCGTCGCCTCCGGACGATTCCGTCCCCCGCTGACCGCCCGGCGCTACGACCAGCCGTCGCGGCGACGCTGTTTCTTCAGTGCGCCGGCGCGCAGCCGGAGCTGACTGGCGAGCTGGAATCGTTCCCACTGCACGATCCGTTCGGCTTCGACAACGACGAGCCGCATGCCGTTGGTATCGTCCATCACGATGGCGCGGGATGCCACGTCTGCCTTGGTGAGACGCCAGAGGACGGCGACCTGCGAAGTGCCCAGGTGGAATTCATGTGTGGGCGACGCTTGCACACCGCGGGTGTCGCAAGGACTATTCCGGCCGGATTCTCAACGTTTTGGCACACTCTGGCGCGAGACCGGTGACGGTTTGGTCAGGCCGATTACGATTTCCGCCTCGCCGCCCCCCGAAAATGGGGACACACCCTTTTTTCGTCAGTTGTTGATCCTGCTGACGTCAGAGCGTCACGATCTGACCTGTCCGCACGCTTTCGTCGGCCGCGAGCACGATCGCCAGGCTCTTGACGGCGTCCGCCATGTGAGCGGTCAGATCGACGTCGTCACGAATCGCGCGGAGCAGGAATGCCTGCTCGCGGTCGCACAGACCCTGGTGATCGGGTTCGTCTTCCGTGTTGATCAGTTCGTCGGGCTTGACGAACTCGTTGTCCGAGTCGATCGCAGCGTGGTGAAGGCGGATGCAGTTGGTCTTCGTGTGGCTGTCGATGTCGGCCGATCCCGCGGCCGTGTCGATGTTGGGATCCTTCACGATCGAGACGCATCCCCTGGGGCCGATCACGTCCTTCACGAAGAAGGCGACTTCACTCATCATCGGTCCCCAGCCCGCCTCGTACCATCCGACGGACCCATCGTCGAACGTCACCTGCAGATGTCCGTAGTTGTACATCCCCGGCTTGAGCTCGTCTGTCAGCCGCGCGCCGACGGCCGACACGCGGACGGGACGGGCGCCGGTCATCTGGCACATGACGTCCACGTAATGGACCCCGCAGTCCACGATGGGGCTCATCGATTTCATCAGGTTGCGATGCGTGTTCCAGGCGGCGCCGTGGCTCTGCTGATTGAGGTTCATCCGCATCACGAGCGGTTTCCCCAGCGTGCGCGCAATTTCGATGAAGCGCACCCACGCCGGATGCACCCGGAGGATGTAGCCGATGACCAGCTTGCGCTTGTGCGCGCGGGCGCTGTCCACGATCGACTGTGCCTCGGCGACGGTCTCGGCAAGCGGCTTCTCGCAAAACACGTGGCACCCGGCTTCGATCGCGGCCCTGGCATACGCGGCATGCGTCTCCGGATACGTGTTGACGCTCACCACGTCGGGTTTCGCAGTTTTCAGCGCCTCGTAATAATCGGCAAACGCGGGAACGCCGCCGAGCTCGCGGCTGAGCGCGTCCCGCGATTCAGCCCCGCGGCTCACGACCCCGGCGACCTCGAATTCGGGCATCTTGTGGTACGCGCGGGCGTGGCTCGCGCCCATATTTCCGCAGCCGGCGACGAGAACGCGAAGAGGAGTGGTCATGTAAGCGAATTCCTGTGATCAGAGGATGGTGTCTGCAGTTCGGGACGGCGGTGGCCGCGCAGATCCCTCACATTATGACAGCCGACGGGCCGCGATCACCAGAGGCGCCGGTGGGAAGCCTGCTGCGCCTCCTGTGGCAGAATACGCGGATGCTGCTGGAGCTCTCCCTCCTTCTCCTCGGGACCGACCTGTCGCCAGACACGGCCGCACGCCTGAAAGAAGTGTGGCGGACCGAGACCCGCGCAACCGCGCCGAACCCGCGCGCGGAGAAGATTGCGGCGTTCGAAGCGACCCCCGTTTTCGCCGACGGACAGCTCTTCGTCATCACGCCCTTCGACCAAGTCCTCGCGCTCGATCCCGGCACGGGAGCCGAGCGCTGGCGCTTCGATCCGCACGTGGCGGCCGACCGGGGGTACTCGGAGGCCTCCGCGCGAGGCGTGGCCGTCTCGGGTGGCGTGGTGTACTTCGGCACGCTCGACGCACGGCTGATCGCCCTGCGCGCAACGACCGGTGAAGTGGTCTGGCAGACGTCGCTCACGGATGCGGCGAACGACGGCGGCTACCAGGTGACGTCCCCGCCTGTTGTCGCAGGCACCACCGTGATTGTCGGCTCGTCGATCGGCGACAACGGGCGTGCCGAGCTCGAGCACGGGACGGTCCGCGGCTTCGGAATTGCGGATGGCAAATTGAAATGGACGTGGGACCCGACCCCGCCGGGCCGGACCGGCGCCGCCAACGCATGGGCGCCGATGTCAGTCGACACCGAGCGGGACCTGGTCTTCGTGCCGACCGGCAGCGCATCGCCGGACTTTTTCGGCGGTGCGAGGCCGGGAGACAACCGCTCTGCGAACTCGGTTGTCGCGCTCCAGGCCTCGACCGGCCGGTTCGTGTGGGGGTTCCAGGTCGTGCACCACGACCTGTGGGATTACGACGTCGCCTCGCGCCCGGAGCTCATCGAGGTCCGCGGTACTCCGGCCGTCGGTGTGCTGACGAAGATCGGGCACTACTTCGCTCTCGACCGGCTCACAGGGAAGCCGCTGTTGCCGGTGGAGGAACGCGCCGTCCCCGCGTCCACCGTCGAAGGCGAGTCCGCGTCCCCCACACAACCGTTTCCGTCGAGCGGGATCTTCACCGAGCAGCGGTTCGTGCCGCGTGCAGGGTGGTGCGCCGACGAGTTCCACAAGCTCCGGTACGACGGCCTCTTCACGCCGCCGAGCACCGGCGGCAGCCTTGTTTTCCCGGGCAACGTCGGCGGGGCGAACTGGGGCAGCGGCACATACGACGCCCGGCGTGGACTCCTCTTTGTCGCCGCAAACCGCCTCGCAACCGCTGTGCGACTCATCCCCCGGGCGGCGTACGATTCCGCGGACCACGGTGAAACCGGCGAGCGGTGGGGGCAGGAATACGGGGCCCAGGCCGGCACGCCATTCGGCATGTCCCGCAAGACCTTCATGGGCCCCGATGGCCGGCCGTGCGGCGAGCCGCCATGGGGAGCGCTGGCCGCGATCGACGTCGCGACAGGGAAGCTTCGATGGGAAACGCCCCTGCTGCCGAGCCTCGGCGGTCCCATGGCGGTGAACGGCGTTGTATTTTTTGGCGGGACCGTGTTCGAAGCAAAGCTCCGCGCGTTTGCCGCCGACGACGGCCGCAAATTGTGGGAAGCCGATCTGCCGTTCTCCGCCCATTCAGTTCCGGGCACGTACGAATGGCAGGGCAAGCGCTACGTCGTGGTGTGCGCGGGCGGCCACGGCAAGGTGGATGGCAGCAAGCTTGGCGGCGCGGTCATCGCGTTCGCCGTGGAGTAGCAGCCGGATCGACGACGGCGACCCGCGTGGTCGTCGCGCGGGTGCAGCGGACCGGGCGAAGCGCGCTCGGACAGGAGAAGGATATGAGCGGCGTACGGGTGCTCGTAGGGACGCGGAAGGGCGCATTCGTTCTGACGTCGGATGCGAAGCGCGAACGGTGGGATGTCGCCGGGCCGCACTTTGGCGGCTGGGAGATCTATCACGTGAAGGGATCGCGCGCGGATCCGAATCGGATCTACGCCTCGCAGTCGAGCGGATGGTTCGGTCAGATCATCCAGCGCTCGAACGACGGCGGGACGACGTGGGAACCTGTCGGCAACAAGTTCGCGTACGACGGCGTCCCGGGCACGCACCAGTGGTACGACGGCACTCCGCACCCCTGGGAATTCAAGCGGGTCTGGCATCTCGAACCCTCGCTCACGGATCCCGACATGGTCTATGCCGGGGTTGAAGACGCGGCGCTGTTCCGTACGACCGACGGCGGGCAGAACTGGGAGGAGCTGCCCGGGCTGCGTGGTCACGGCTCGGGCCCTGCGTGGCAGCCAGGGGCGGGCGGCCTCTGCCTCCACACGATCGTCCTGGACCCCACCGATGCCAGACGGATCTACGTCGCCATCTCCGCGGCAGGCGCCTTCAGGTCCGACGACGGCGGAACGTCGTGGAAGGCGATCAACCGGGGCCTGAGATCCCAGGGGATTCCCGATCCGAACGCCGAGGTCGGACACTGCGTGCATCGCATCGCCATGCACCCGTCGCGGCCCGGCGTGCTCTTCATGCAGAAGCACTGGGACGTGATGCGCAGCGACGACCGCGGGGATTCGTGGCGTGAAGTCAGCGGGAATCTGCCGACCGACTTCGGATTCGCGATGGACGTCCACGCGCACGAGCCGGAGACCATCTACGTCGTCCCGATCAAGAGCGACTCGGAGCACTATCCCCCTGACGGCAAGCTGCGCGTCTATCGCAGCCGTGCGGGCGGCAACGAGTGGGAGGCGCTCACGAAGGGCCTGCCGCAGCAGGACTGCTACGTCAACGTCCTTCGCGACGCGATGGCTGTCGATTCGCTCGATTCGTGCGGCGTGTACTTCGGCACTACCGGGGGGCAGGTGTATGCCTCGGCGGATGCCGGCGACAGCTGGACGGCGATCGTGCGTGATCTCCCGCCTGTGCTGTCGGTGGAAGTGCAGACGCTGACGTCCGGCGGGCGGGGCTGATCGTGCCGAGCCCCGCCCAGTCCATGCCGCCGCTGACCGAAGGGCGTCCCCGGATCCGGATCGTGCTTCCGGCGCACCTGCGGACGCTCGCGCGCGTGGACGACGAGGTGACGGTGGAGCTGCACAGTGCGGTCACGCAGCGCGCTGTGCTCGACGCGCTCGAGGCTTCTTATCCTATGCTGCGCGGGACGATCCGCGATCACGTCACCCACCGGCGGCGTCCGTTCGTCCGGTTCTTTGCCTGTGAGCTGGATCTGTCGCACGAACTCCCGGATGCGCCGCTGCCGGAGGCCGTCGCCAGCGGTGTCGAGCCGTTCCTCGTCATCGGCGCGATGGCGGGCGGGTAGCCGCCTGTACCCTCGGCGCTCCCGCCGCGTTCACTTCAGGCTGAGGCACGCCTCAGGGGCATGCAGGAACTTCGGTCGCCTCGTCCAAGGCAGGACGGGCGGGGTAGGATTTTCCGCAGGGGCCCTCGCGCGAACGGTCAGGCCGGCGAGACGATCATCCGGTGGGCGAGGGCCAGAATGTCATCGAACTCGAGCGGCTTGAAACTGACCTGCGCGCCGAGCGCCTCGACAGCCGTGCGCGTCGGCGCCGCAATGTAGGAATCGGCGGTCACGACCGTGACCGGCAGCTTCGCGAAGCGGGGCTCGGCCCGGATGCGCAGGAGGAACCCCAGGCCGCCCATTCCGGGCATCTGCAGATCCAGGAGGACTGCCGCGGGCACGAGCCCGCGTTCCAGCAGCGTCCACGCCTGCTCGGCGGTCGGGGCCTGCACCGACCGGATCCCGTCGGCGAGGAGGACCTGCGCGAACAGTTCCCGCACTTCGCGTTCGTCATCGACGATCAGCACGACTGGCGCAGACACGGTAGCGGCCACGTGGGAAGTATCGGGCGATGGGGCCAGAGGCTGTAAAGATGCACGGGCCGCCACGATCCTTCCGCGCGATTCCTGCAGCCGTGCGATGATGTTCGCCGTCCAGCACACCATGAGAGCCCGTGGCCGAACGGCCGGGCTCGCGCAAACTCTTCTGGAGGAGAGGGATGAGCAAGTGCGGCGTGCTCCTCGGCAGCGCGTTCGCGGCGTTCGCCTCGCTGGTCGTGCCCCGGGTCGCAGCCGCGCAGAGCCCTGCGGCGCGCGTGGAGGTCCGGCTCGAGCCGTCCCGCGGCGATGCACGCGTCCGTGCAACGGCGGTGAGAGTGGAGCTGCGGTCGGCCGTCGATCCATCGCAGTCCTGGTCCGT
>JBBWZJ010000329.1:0-14797 GCA_039648985.1 Acidobacteriota bacterium
CACGGGATGTCGGTGAGCACGATGTCGATAGGCGTCGCGGGCACCGATGGGTCGATGATGATGCTCAGCCCGCTGATCTCGTGGAAGTACTTCAGCACGGTCCTGAGATCGGCGCCGGAGAAGTCCAGCGTGATCGGGTTACCCGTGTACTTCTTGTCGGTCGCGCCGGAGAGAACGACGGACCCGCTCGGCAGCGGCGGCGCTGATGCCGGCGGCGTCGCGGCCGGCTGTTGACCGGCGGTGACCGCCCGCGGCGACTGGGCGGCGCCCCGGCGCGCCTGCGCCGGAGCAGCGGCCGGCGGCGTGGCGGGCGCGGTCTTCAGGGCGGAAATCGGTCCGGCGGCGTCTTCCTTCGGCGTGATCGACGCGGCGTTGGCAATCGCCTGCGACAACGGAATGTCCGGCTCCACGTCGACCGGTTCCCCCTTGGCGAGAGGCGCGGTCAGCATGATGGTGCTCGCCGACTGGGGCGGCTCGAAGACGACCGCGAGATCGCCTCCGTCTGTGCCGGCCCGCTCGACGTGGTACGTCGCACCGGGCGCCACCTCCATCACGACCCGTGTCAGGAGCGGCTCGCGCGTGTTCAGGCTCACGCGCACCCGCTTCACGAGCGGACCGTCGAGGGTCGTCTGCGCCGGCGCCCTGGACGTAACGTTCGGGAAATCCAGCACCAGCCGCCGCGGCTGGCCTGTCGCCTCGCTGACGTCCGCGGGCGTGAGCCGGCCGTTGCCGCCGAGCGTCACCGTGGTCGCTGTGGGGGTGCGGCTGGCGCGCACGCGGTCGAGCACCGTCGCGATCGCGGCATCCTCGGCGGGCGCCGCGACAGCAGTGGCGGCTTCAACGGCTGCGCGCACGGGCGGTTCGACTGCCGCGGGCGCTATCGACCGAGTAGCCCGCGACAGCTCCAGCCGAATCGTGTTGCGGGCACTCCGGACCGAGTACTCGTAAGGGCGCGCGAGCGACACGCGGACGCGGGCGAGCGCCTTGCCGTCAACCGGCGTTCCCTGCTCGAGCGAGACGGCCGCGATCGGATCCCGATGTTCCAGCACGTTGGCCGCATTCGCGACCGACACGTTGCGCAGTTCGAGAAGCACGGTGAGCTGATCGGGGCGGCTCACGACGTAGGCGACCGGTTCGGACGCCTCGATGTACAGGTTGTTGCCCTGCGCGGAGACGCCCACGAGCCTGACCGGCGCGCTCCCGGCCGACAGCGACATTCCGCCTGCGAGCGCCAGGCTCGCGGCGATGAGCAGCTTCGCGGCCGGCCGCGCCAGCGTGACGTGCGGCATCTGCAGCCTCATCCGCGTCCCCCCTCGGGCGATCTCATGTTTTTCCGTATCTCTTTCTGCTTGACGAGTGAGAGCGGGTCTTTCACGTCCTGCGAGAACACGACCACGTCCTGAAGAATGGCCTTTACCGTGCCGTCCATCAGCCGATCCCCTGCCCGGATCACATAGGTCCGGTTGTCCGCCCCCTGCACCATTGCGATGAACCCGGCGCGATCGCGAACGATCCCCTTGATGCCGACTTCGTTGATCAACAGGCCCGCGATGCCTGGCGGCCGCGATCCGAGCTCCTTCGGATCGTTGCCCCGCCCCATCAGGCTGATGAAGGGATCGCGCCGGCCGCCGGGCGTGTAGGTGTACGCCGCAGGGGCAGGCGGGGCCGGCTGCGCCCCCGGAGCCGCCGCGGGCTGCGGGCCCGGCGCTGCGGTCGGTTTCGCCCCCGCCGCGGTGGCGCCGGCTGGCGCCGACACGGCAGCCGGGGCCGTCGGTCGCGAAGACGCGGCCTGCGGCTGGACGCCCGCCGCGGGTTGCGCGCCCGGCGCCGTCGCCGCCGGCGGCTTTGCGGCAGCCGGCTGCTCGGCGGCCGCGGCCGCGCCGAGGCACGCGACCGTCGCGGCGACGAGCAGCAGACGCAGACGATTGACGGAGCGGAACTGTTGGCTCATTTGACTAAGGGCTGTTTCGGAACGACGTGCCCACCTCGCCCGGCCCCGCCGGCGGGACCGTCCTGCAACACGAAGGTAGTGGCGGTGCATTCCGCCTCGATCGACGCGGAGCTCCCGGCAGTCTGCTTGGCCTTGATGCTGATGTCTCCGACGTTGATGATTCGCGGGAACTTGCTGATCCGATCGAAGAAGAACGCGAGATCGTGGAACGTGCCCTGCGCAGTCAATTTGTACGGCAGCGACGCGTAGATCGCTTCCTGCTTCGGATCCTGCGGGGTGAACCGCTGGATCGTCAGGTTCGACTGCGTAGCCAGCCCCTGGACACGGCGCAGGATGTCGGCGACGTCCTTCTCCTCCGGCAGCACGGCGCGCAGATTCTCGAGTCTCGCCTCGAGCTGGCTCACGTCCGCCTGGAACTGCGGCAGCCGCCGCGCCGTGGTGACGCCCTTCGCGACATCTGCCTGCAGCGCCACGAGGCGCTCCTGCCGCGAAGCGATGTCGGCAGACACATCGGCGACGTAGAAGTACCAGAAGCCGGCGCCGGCGAGGATCGACACCACGACGAACGCGCCGATTTGCGCTTGCCAGGGAAGCTTGCTGAGGGACAATTCCATTGTTTCCTGCTGGGCTCTTCGGAACGCCTACTGCGCGGCCGCGCCGCCCGCCCGTCCTCGTCCACCGGCTGCCGGCACCGGCGCCGGGGCCTGCGGATCCTTTGCGGTGGCCTTCACAGTGAACTTGAACATTTCGATGCCCTTGTCGGGCTGCGCCTGGCTGTCCACGATGTCGACCGGCTTCTTGAACCACGGGCTCGCCTCGAGGTTGGCCACGAACGTCGACAGCTCCTGCAGCGACGTCGTCATGCCGTCGATCTTGAAGTCGGCGTCCTTCTGCGACAGTTCCGTCAGCCAGAGGCGGTCCGGAATCGCCTTACTGAGCTCGTCGAGCACGTGGACCGGACCGGTCTGCCCCCGGCGCAGCTGCTCGATGAGCGTGACGCGCTGCTGGAGCTGCGCCTTGCGCGCTTCGAACTTTTGCACCTGCGCCAGGACGGAGCGGAGCTGCTGCGTCTCGGCTTCGCCCTTCGCAATGTCTTCGTCGACGCGCACCGATTTGACGTGCAGATCCCAGTAGGTCCAGCCGATGCCGAGGCAGGTGGCAAGAATGATGAGGCTTGCGGCAATCGTGACGCGCTGCCCGGGAGGGATCAGCGCGCCCCGCTTGCCGCGCTCGCGTTCGACCGCGAGGAGATTGATGCGAATCATCGGTCGCCTGCCCGGCGGAGCGCGAGACCGACCGCCACGGCGGCCGTCGGCGCGACATCGGAGGCGGACTCGACCTGGAACTTCTTCGTGTCGAAGGCGACGCGCTTGAACGGGTCGAGCCCCTCGACCGGCGCATCGAACCGTTGCGTCAGCATCTCGGTGAACCCTTCGGCCCGCGACGCCCCGCCGCTCAGCATGATGCGGTCGATGCGATCCGAGGAGGCGGTGCCCTTGTAAAAATCGAACGTCTTCTGGATTTCGAGCATCACGTTCTCGGTGACCGCGCGCAGCACGGGGCGCGCATCCTCGAACGTGACCCCCTCGACCGCGATGCCGCGCTTCAACTGATCGGCGAGCTCGTACGGCAGGTTCAATTCCCGCTGCAGCGCCTCGGTGTAGGCGTTGCCCCCCATCGAAATGTCGCGCGTGAACACCGACTGGTCGCCGTTGAGGATGTTGATGTTGGTCGCGCTCGCACCGGCGTTGAGCAGCGCGATGACCGCCTGCGACTCGATGCCGTAATTGATCTCGTAGGCGTTCTGCAGCGCGAACGCGTCAACGTCCACGACCGCGGCGGAGCGGCCCGCCTGGGCGATCACGCCCGTGTAGTCCGCGATCTTTTCCTTCTTCGCGGCCACCAGCAGGACTTCCATCGTGCCCTTGCCCCCCGCCGCGCCGTTGTCCACGATCTGGTAATCGAGGTTGACGTCCTGGATGTCGAAGGGGATGTATTGCTCCGCTTCCCAGTAGATGGATTCGGCCAGTTCCGCTTCGGTCATCACCGGAACGGTGATCTTCTTGACGATGACGGCGTTCCCGGAGAGCGAGGCGACGACGGTCTTGTTCTTGATGTTGCGGCCGTCGAACAGCCGCCGGATCGCGTCCGCGACGGCGCCGCCGTCGATGATCGCGCCGTCAACGATGCTGTCTGGCGGAATGGTCTCGCTGCCGAACGCCGAGACCTTGTAGCCCTTGCCGACGGCTTTCAACTCGACTGCCTTGACGGCGCTCGAGCCAATATCCAGACCGACCAGTGCTTTCGCTCTGCCCAACAACGGTGTAGTCCTGTCTGTGTTCGACCTGCGCCCGAGCCGTATGGCACGACCGCCGCCGGATGCGTCACCGGGCGCGCTCCCGTCCGGACCCGAGCTGGGGCCGGTTGCGCGCTGATTTCCGCGGGTGTTTGAGAGTCTTCCCGGCTGAGCCCAACGGCAAATGGGGTGCCATGGGAGGAACCGATACCAAATCCGGCAGAACTGCGCAGATGTGGCATCCCGTTGATTCGCGCTCCGCAGGGCGGATGGCAGTTTTCGTAGCTGGCTTACGGATCCGTAAGTGCAATTCCGTCGATCCGCGGCGGCGTCGCGATGCGGCGGGCACGCGCGGCGACGGGGCGCCCGTTCCGCCTCAAAACCGGCGCAAATGAGAGCGTCGGGAAGGCGTGTGCGACATTGGCACGCTTCCGCGCGCGGGGGCGGTGCGAAGCTTGACAATGCCGCTAATCGCCGTTATCCTTTTGGTTTGCCGTCCTTCGATCAGGGCTGACCGCCACCGTCGCTCGGGTCAGCCACCCGAGCTTTCACCGAAGGCCGAAAGGGATCTCCGAATGGGTTCGTTTGTTCCCACTGCTGGAACTGTGCAGCGGCAGTGGCATGTCATCGACGCCGAGGACCTGGTGCTGGGCCGGGTTGCGACGGAGGCTGCGCGCCTGCTCCAGGGCAAGCACAAGCCGATTTACACCCCGTATATCGACACCGGCGACCATGTCGTGGTGCTCAATGCTGCGAAGGTCAAGCTGACGGGTCGGAAGGAAGAGCAGAAGCTGTATCGGTATCACAGCGGTTACGAAGGCGGCCTCCGCGAGGAGCGCGCCAAGGACGTCCGCCAGAAGAACCCGGTGCGGCTCGTCGAAGAAGCGGTGCGCGGCATGCTGCCCAAGACGAAGATGGGCGACGCGATGTGGCGCAAGCTGAAGGTCTATGCGGGGTCGGATCACCCGCACGCGGCGCAGAAGCCGGTCGCCGTGAAGTCATCAAAGGGTGAGGGCGCATAATCGTGGCAGCAGGCATTCAGTACTACGGCACCGGACGTCGCAAGACCTCCACCGCCCGCGTGTTTCTCCGGCCCGGCAACGGCGGCATCGTCGTCAACCGCAAACCGATCGAGCAGGCCTTCCCCACCGAAGCGCTCCGCACCCAAATCAAGCAGCCCCTGTCGGTGACCGAGACAACCGACAAGTTCGACGTGCTCGCGACCATCGCCGGCGGCGGAATCGCCGGGCAGGCCGGCGCGCTGCGGCTCGGCATCGCGCGCGCGCTCGTCGAGTACAACATCGAGCTGCGCCAGCGCCTTAAGAAGGCGGGCTTCCTGACGCGCGACGCGCGCATCAAGGAGCGCAAGAAGTACGGCCAGAAGGGAGCGCGCAAGCGTTTCCAGTTCAGTAAACGGTAAGACCGAGTGCTTCCAGCCTCCCGCTCCAGCTTTTCGCTGGCAGCCGGGCACTGGGAGCTGGGAGCTTTTTTTATGGAGGCAGCTTGACCGGCATCGCGTTGAAGGATTTGCTCGAGGCGGGCGTCCACTTCGGCCACCAGACGAAGCGGTGGAACCCGAAGATGAAGGCGTACATCTTCGGCGAGCGGAACGGGATCTACATCATCGACCTCTCGAAGACGGCCAAGCTGTTCCGCGAGGCGGAGCAGTTCGCGGCCAACCTCGCAGCCGAAGGACGCACGATCCTGTTCGTCGGTACCAAGCGCCAGGCGCAGGACGCGATCGCCGAAGAGGCGCAGCGCAGCGGCATGTTCTTCGTCAACCAGCGGTGGCTCGGCGGCCTCCTGACCAACTTCTCCACGATCCAGCGCAGCCTCGCCCGCTTGCGCGACCTCGAAGCGATGGAGACCGACGGCCGGTACGAATCGCTCTCCAAGAAAGAGATCGCGCAGATCGAGAAGGAAAAGAAGAAGCTCCAGAAGAACCTCGAGGGCATCCGCCACATGTCGCGGCTCCCCGATGCGCTCTTCGTCGTCGACACCCGCAAGGAAAAGATCGCGGTCGACGAAGCCCGGAAGCTGAAGATTCCCGTCATCGGCGTGGTCGACACGAACTGCGATCCCGATGAAGTGGACTTTGTGATTCCCGGCAACGACGACGCGCTGCGCGCGATCCGGCTGTTTGCCTCGCGCATCGCCGATGCCATCATGGCCGGGCGCGGCATCCGCGAGTCCGCCCAGGCGGAAGAGACCGAAGAGGTCGAAGGCGACGAACGCGCTCGACGCGGTCGCGCCGCACGCCAGGTGCGCCCCGAGCAGGCGACCTCGCCCGCCTCGGTCTAGAAGCGCGCACGTCGTGTTTGACGCCGGCGGCGCCTTCGAGCACGCCGGCGTTTGTATGTACCGCTTCCAGCTGCCCGGTTCCGGCGCTGGACGCGGCTCGCGGGAATACGTGAAGATTCAGGAGTGAGCGATCGAATGGCAATTACGGCAGACATGGTGAAGAAGCTCCGCGACGCGACCGGCGCGGGGATGATGGAATGCAAGGCGGCCCTGACCGAGTCGAACGGCAGCCTTGACGAGGCGACGACAATCCTGCGCAAGCGTGGACTCGCGTCGGCGACGAAAAAGGCCGGGCGCTCGACCAACGAAGGGATGATCGGTCACTACATCCACATGGGCGGCAAGATCGGCGTGCTGGTGGAAGTGAACTGCGAGTCCGATTTCGTCGCGCGCACGGACGACTTCCAGAACCTGACGCGCGAAATCGCGATGCACATTGCCGCCGCGAGCCCGCAGTACGTGCGGCGCGAAGACGTGCCCGCGGAGATCCTGGATCGCGAGCGCGCGGTGTACCGCGGGCAGATGGAAGGCCAGAACAAGCCCGCCGCCGTCATCGACAAGATCATCGAAGGAAAGCTGAACAGCTTCTACGAGCAGGTCTGCCTGCTCGACCAGCCGTCGGTCCGCGATCCCAAGGTGACGATCGGGCAGCTCGTGACCGCGGCGATCGCCAGGATGGGGGAAAACATCGCGATTCCGAGGTTCGCGCGCTTCAAGCTCGGGGAGACGGTCTAGAACCGCGGTTCGGGTTCCCGCTCCATTGATATAATCGCGCGGATATGTCTGCCGCCTACCAGCGTGTTCTTCTGAAGCTCTCCGGCGAAGCCCTGATGGGCGAGCAGCAATACGGGATCGATCCCGCGGTGGCCACGCAGATCGCGAAGGACATCCGCGAAATCCAGCAGCTCGGCGTGCAGACGGCGGTCGTGATTGGAGGCGGCAACATCTTCCGCGGCCTGGCGGCGAGTGCGCGCGGGATGGATCGGGCGACCGCCGATTACATGGGCATGCTCGCGACCGTCATCAACGCGCTGGCGCTGCAGGATGCGCTCGAGCATGTCGGCGTGACGACGCGGGTCGCGACGGCGATCGAGATGCGCGCGGTGGCCGAGCCCTTCATTCGCCGCCGCGCGGTCCGGCATCTCGAGAAGGGACGGGTGGTGGTGTTCGCCGCCGGCACGGGCAATCCCTACTTCACGACGGACACGGCCGCGGCGCTCCGCGCGATGGAGATGAAGGCCGACGTCATCCTCAAGGGCACCAAGGTGGACGGCATCTACACGGCCGACCCGATGCTCGATCCCACCGCGACGAAGTTTGCCGAAATCTCGTACCTCCAGGTGCTCGAACAGCGCCTGAAGGTGATGGATGCGACAGCGATCTCGCTCTGCATGGACAACAGGCTGCCGATTGTCGTGTTCAACCTGCGCACGGCCGGGAACCTCCGGCGCGTGATTGCCGGCGAGCCGATCGGCACGAAGGTATCGGCGTAAGGTAGACAACCATGGACGTCAGCGATCTCAAGGGGCTCTTCGGCGAAGTCCGGAAACGGATGGAAGCGCAGATCGATCACGTGCGGCGGGAGCTCGCGGGTGTGCGGACCGGCCGCGCCTCCGTCAACATGCTCGACACCGTCCACGTCGAGGCCTACGGCTCGATGATGCCCCTCAACCAGGTCGCCTCGCTCTCGATTCCGGAGCCTACCCTGCTGCTCGCCTCGCCGTTCGACCCTAACCTGATGGGGGCAATCGAGAAAGCCATCCGCAGCTCGAGCCTCGGCTTGAACCCGACGAACGACGGCAAGGTCGTGCGCATTCCCATTCCAGCGCTGACGGAAGAGCGCCGGAAGGAGCTCTCGAAAATCGTGCACAAGCACGCCGAGGAGGGCCGCAACGGCGTGCGCCAGGTGCGCCGCGATGCCAACGACAAGATGAAGAAGATGCTGAAGGATCACGCCATCTCCGAGGACGACGAGCGGCGCGGGCTGGACGAGGTCCAGAAGCTCACCGATCAGCACATCAGCACCATCGACGATCTGCAGAAGAAGAAGGACGCGGAACTGCTGGGGAAAGGCTGACGCCGACGTACTTCTCTCATCTCGAGTGCAGCGTGCCCTGCGGCGCTGGACGATTCGACCCTCGCACTGAGCAGCACCTCTGCACGTGTGGCGCTCCCCTGCTCGCCCGCTACGACCTCGCCGCGGCCCGTGCCTGGAACCGCGACTCACTGGCAGGCCGCGAGGCCTCCATGTGGCGGTACCGGGAGCTCATGCCTCTGTTCGCGGGCGAAGAGCCTGTCACGCTCGGCGAGGGCTGGACTCCCCTGATCCATGCGCGGCGTCTCGGCGCGGACATCGGACTCTCGCGGCTGTTCATCAAGGACGAGTCGCTCAATCCCACCAATTCGTTCAAGGCGCGCGGGCTCTCCGCCGCGGTGACGAGAGCGGCGCATCTGGGTGCAAGCGTCCTGGCCGTGCCGTCGGCGGGGAATGCCGCAAACGCGGTCGCTGCGTACGCGGCCGCTGCGGGGCTGCAGGCGAAGGTCTTCATGCCGAAGGACGTCAAGCTCCCGTTCATCCGCGAATGTGAGCTGTACGGCGCTGACGTGACGCTCGTCGACGGCTTGATCACCGATGCCGGCCGCATTGCGGCCGAGCGAGGGCGGCCGCACGGCTGGTATGACATGTCCACGCTCCGGGAGCCGTATCGCATCGAAGGCAAGAAGACGATGGCGTTCGAGCTCGGCGAGCAGATGGCCTGGACGTTCCCGGACTGGATCATCTATCCGACCGGGGGCGGCACCGGGATGGTGGGCATGTGGAAGGCGTTCGAGGAGATGGAAGCGATTGGCTGGAAACCCGCGGGCGCCCGGCCGCGCATGGTATCCGTCCAGGCCGAACACTGCGCACCAATCGTCCGTGCGTTCGAGCGCGGGGCGGATCGATCAGAGCTGTGGGAGAACGCGCGAACGGTTGCCGACGGCCTGCGCGTGCCGAAAGCCCTTGGCGACTTCCTGGTCCTCAGAGCTGTACGCGAGAGCGGCGGCACTGCCGTCGCGGTGAGCGACGACGACATGCTGCGCGGGATGCGCGAGCTTGGATCGCGCCAGGGCATCAGCGCGGCCCCCGAGGGAGGCGCGGCCCTGCACGCGGCCCGGGTGCTTCGCCTGCAAGGATTGATCGCGCCGGACGACACCGTTGTCGTCTTCAACACCGGCGGGGCGCTCAAGTACATCTGACGGTCAACGTGCAACGTGCAACGTGCGACCTGCGGCACACGGCGGTTCGAACCGGCCGTGCGGACATGACCTCCGAGTTGTGGCGCGGGCGTCACCCTGTGAGCGGCCCTTTGAGTGTCAGCGGCGTGCCGTGGGACCACTTCGAGTGACATCCGCCACAGAGCAGCGCCCCGAACGAGACCTCGCCCCCCTGGAGGCGGAGCTGCCGCGAGCCGGAGTCTTCCGACGGCACGAACTCGGCGCCGCACCCGCTGCAGCGCTGGTTGTCGTCGGCCGGCAGGTGCTTCAACGAGAGAACCGGGTTGGCCATGAGGGTGAGTGTAATGCGGCCGCTGTTGGCCGCCAACGTTTCCGCTGCCGCACCCCGGTGCGTGCCCTGCCGCGAGTGGGACTGCGTATTACCGCGGAATCGACCGGGCGATGTATTTGACGGTGGCGAGATTGTACCAATACTCGGTCTTCGGCCGGTTGAACGTGAAGCGCGTGTCGTCCTTCGAATCGGCGCAGCGCACGAACTCTCCGCGAACCTCACCCACCGTGCACCGGTTTTCACCCTCGTTCGAATACGCGAGGACAATCGTGTCGCCAACCGAGAACGGACGTGTGGGCGTGTCCTGGGCACGCGTGGTAGCTGCAGCGCCGTAAAGAGCGCCAGCGGTGACGATGGCAAGGCATCCGAAAGTGGTGGCGCGCATGGGCTCCTCCTTGGAGGTGGGAGATCGCGGAGCTGAAGCTCCGCGCTACGTACGTCCGGCTTGGATTCCTCGATCGCGGAGCTGAAGCTCCGCGCTACGTACGCCGCGCTACATACGTAGGGCGGAGCTTTAGCTCCGCCTTGATCGCTTCGCCGGCAGACGGTCTCCAACACGGGAGCCCGCGGACGTCGCTGGACTAGTGAGCAAAGTGGTGGTGGACGCGGGGAGGATCGAACTCCCGACCTCTGCATTGCGAACGCAGCGCTCTCCCAGCTGAGCTACGCGCCCCCTGCTCTCGAGAAGGATCGCACCGCACAGGACGCGCTTCCTGCTCAGGCACGAATCGCGATTCTACCACGCGGTTTCCGAGCCGTGCAACGAGGCTGACACCGATCGCTCCACACGGCCTGGCCTGCGCGCGTGCGCGACACCTCGGCATGTCGGAAATTCGCGCCGCTCTGCGCAGGCACCCGCCGCTCGGCGTCACGCGCCCGACTCGCGACGCCTGCGCATCGCTTCGACGAGCCCTCGCAGCGCCTGCGACGACACGGCGTGCGCGAGGGTCACGCGCGCGAGCTCCTCGAACTCCTCGGCATCGATATCCGCCTCCGGAGCAAGCGCCATGATGCGATCGCTGATGCGCGTCAGCGCGGCGGTCATCGCGACCGCGCCGCGCAGCGCGGCCTGCAGCGCCTGAAGTTCATTCCGGTCCGCCATCAGGCACCAATCTACCGCGGATTACGGAATTGGGATTTCCGTTACGGTCTGGTGATCATGCGCTGGATCGGCGCGCACACGCAGCACCGCGGCAAGCGAATGCGGCGTTTTTTGCCGCCGTCCAGCACCCCTTTGGTGGAGCGCAGGTTGCAGACTCGCAATGGCGCCGCTGATGTCAGTGCCACCACCCTCTGTGCCCGCATCTCTCTCGACGTCCGGGTACGAGGACGGTCTCGGGCTGCGAACATTGATGTTCGACAGGGAGACCGGAGGGATTCTCGAGCGCCTCCAGCTACGCCCGGAATTCGGCGCCTTCGAACACGCGATTCGCGACCGGATGGAGCTCGGGGCTGTCTTCGAGGACGAGCGGTTCGCCCATCCCCGGAGCGTGGAACGCGATCCCCGCACCGGCGGTGTCGTGGTCGTATCAGAGTTCGTACCCGGCAACCGGCTGTCCGACGTCCTCGAGGGGCTGGGTGGCGACGGCTCCGAGGAAATTACCCCGCCCGGCGTCGACGCGGCGTTGGGATTCCTGCTGGAGATTCTTCCGGCCCTGACGACGCTGCACGCCTCGACAGGCTTCACCCACGGCGCGCTCGGCCCCGGCCGGATCGTCGTCACGCCCGCCGGCCAGGTCGTCCTCCTCGACTGGCTTTTCTCGCATACCCTCGAACGTCTGAGGCTCGATCGCCGGCGGCTCTGGCGGCAGTTCGGGATCGCCATGCCCCCCGCAGCCGGCGCGGGCAGGTTCGATGCTGGCGCGGACGTCGCGCAGGCGGCCCTCGCGGCCGTGATGATCGTCATCGGGCGGCCCCTTCGAGCGGCGGAATTCCCGGACGGCCTTGCGGCCGCCGCTTCCGAAGTTGTCGAGATCGCCCAGATTTCCGGAAGCGCCCGCTTCGCGACGGGGCTGCAGCGATTTCTGCACCGCGCGCTCCCGCTGCCCGGCAGCCGCCTCTTTCCGACGGCGGAGGGCGCGGATGCGGCGGTGCGGCAGCTGGCCGGGGACATCGGCGTGGCGAAGTGCCGCGCGGCCCTCGCGTCATTCGTCTCGGACTTCAACCGCGTTCACGAGCTCGCGGATCGGGAACCCCGCTCGGAGCGCCTGACCGACAACTTCGATTCGATTACCGACTCGGACCTGTCGGACACTCTGGAGTCCGAGGATAGCGAAGCCACGAAAAGCGTCAGCGCCGCCATCGAGTTCGAGATCGAGCTCGATGCGGTGACGGACCCTGGCCGCGCGGCAATGGACCAGGACGGCGACGCTCCCGCGTACGACATCTCAGTGGACGCGGTGCCCGACGAGGAGTCCGTCGATGAGGTGCAAGCGGTGTCGGCCTCGACGCCCTTCGTCGCGGCCTACGATGAGCCTGCACTATCGGTCGAGCCATACGAAGAGCCCGCGCCTGCGTACGCGCCGGAACCCGAGGCGCCAGCCCCGGCTGTCAGCGACTACGCATACGAGGCGCCCGCCACAGACAATGAACCCGTTGCGGCATTCAGCGAGCCATTCGCGAGTGCCGAACCGGCGGAGCCGTCCTGGCAGACGCAGAGCACCTACGCCAATCCCGAATCACCGGCCGCGGTATCGCCCATCGAGGAGGCTGCGTCCGAGCCGTTTGCCGAGGCCCCCCCGGTTGAGGCTCCCGCCTTCGTCCCCGACGTTCCGTCCGCACCGCCGCCCGCGCCCGCGAAGGCGCATCAGCGCCGCCGTGGGGCAAAGCGCGATCGCGACAAACTTCGTTCCAATGCAAAGCCCCCATCGGCGCCGGCACCGCCACCGCCTCCGGCGCCTGTGGCCACCCCGATACCGATCGCCGCAGCCCCTCTCACTCCGACACCTGTGCGGCAACCGCCCGCGCCGCCGATGCCGTACTACCCGCCGATGTTCGACCCGCGCGAGCCTGCGGCACCGCCAGCTGCTGCCTGGACGTTCGCGACCCCGGCCCCCGTCGTCCAGCCCGCTCCGCCCGCTCCGCCCGCACCGATCAGGGTCAAACAACAGGCACCAGCGCCGGCTGCCGTGCGCGTGCGAAACGATGCGCCTTCGGGATACGCGCCTCCCGCCCGCCGCCAGACGTTTCAGGAGACGAGCGAGGCCCCGGCAGTCGTCTACAGGGATGGCGGCCGGACGCCCAGGTTCACCCCGCTCCAGTGGAAGCTCGGAGCTGGCGCGGCCTTGCTGATTGCGGTGGGTGCCGGCGCGGTGGCGCGGCCGTACCTGATCGACAGGCCGCAGGCGCAGGCCGTTACGACGAAGGCACAGCCCGTCGCAAAGGCGGTCCCGAAAGCGGTACCTGCCGGCGCAGGCGCACTGACGCTCGTCACCGAGCCGGCGGGCGCGCACGTGCTGCTCGACGGCACACCGGCCGGGGACACGCCGCTCACAATCGAATCGGTGGCCCCCGGACGCCACGTGGTGACTTTCGTGACGACCGCCGGCGCGGTCAAGAAGACCATCCGCGTTGAAGCTGGAAAAACGGCTTCACTCGACGTGCCCGTCTATTCCGGGTGGGTCGCTGTATTTGCGCCCGTGTTGCTGGACGTAGCCGAGAACGGACGTTCGATCGGGACGACCGAGCAGGGCCGCCTGATGTTGTCGCCGGGCCGGCATCAGCTCACGTTCAGCAACCGGGAGCTTGGTTTCAGCTCGAGCCAGACGGTGGACATCGAGCCGGGCGAGGAACGGTCCGTCAACGTGCAGCCAACCGGGGAACTGAACCTCAACGCAACGCCCTGGGCGGAGATCTGGATCGACGGACAGAAAGTCGGGGACACACCGATTGCCAATCTGAAGGTGCCGGTCGGGACCCACGAAATCATTTTCAAGCATCCGCAGCTCGGCGACCGGAAGGTGACGGTGACGATCCACGCGAACGCGCCGGCGAGCGCGTCGGTTGACTTCACCAAGGCGCCCTAGCGCGTTCCTCCGCTGACCACGGGCGGACCCGCCAGACGTCCCTGCCTGCCTGTCAAGCGCAATCCGCCACCATTTCAAAATCGTAACGGCGAGGCCAACTTCGGTGCGCATTGCCAAAGAGAGCTCGCGAACTCGCGATGCCGACGGCACGGATCTGCACACAAATTCATGTAGGGCGACCGCCCTCGGCAGTGGCATCGCGCTTGCCCTTGGGCGAATGTCGATTCTTTAACAAAGGTGCCTTATGTGGAGCTGGATTACGTGTTACGTGACGGGGCATGACTACAGCGTGTCATGCGATGGCGGGGCGATGTTCCTCCGGTGCGTGTCGTGCGGCCGCCGATCGCAGGGATGGGTCGTCCATCCGGGCCACGCGCATTCGCACTCGAGGTAGCGACGCGCATCGCGGGCCCGCAGTTGACACCCCGCGCGGCTGCTGACGACAATACGCGGGATGGCGATCCCGCGTATGACGAAGGCAGATCTCGCGCAACGGCTGCAGGGTGCTGCCGCCGGGGCGCCTCCTGAGGCGCACGCCACCGTCGTCATCGACGTCCGCCTGACCCATCCCTGCGAGGACAGCACGATCCCGCTGCCCGGTGCCTTTCGTATGACCGCGACCGACATCCCACCCGCCCCCTTCCCCCCCAACCGCGAGATCGTCGGCTACGACCCCG
>JBBWZJ010000002.1:0-3423 GCA_039648985.1 Acidobacteriota bacterium
AGCTGCACATGCTCGACGACGACCACCAGCTGCACGCCAGCCTGGATGAGATCTGGACCGCGATCGACGGATTTCTCTTCGGGCCGTCCGCTACCAGCAAATCCCCTGATACTGCGCCGGGATCTCCGCACGGTCGGTCCTGATCCTGACGAGATCCACGATCGTCTGCTCAGGCCTGGTCCGCTTGAGCGCGTCGCCGAACTCCGGCGCGTTGTTGCCGACGACGATGACGTCGGACTGGGCGATGACCTCGTCGATGTCCTCGCAGAGCAGGGACGAGAGGTGCGGGATCTGCTTGGTGATGTATTCCTTGTTCGCGCCGACGAGCCGCGCCATCGAGACGTTCCTGTCGTAAATCCGGAGCTCGTAGCCTTTCCCGAGCAGCGCCTCGGCGAGGATGACGATCGGGCTCTCGCGCAGATCGTCGGTGCCCGCCTTGAAGCTGAAGCCGAGCAGGCCGACCCGCTTTCTGCCGCTCTCCATGACCTGGTCGAGCGCATGCTGGATCTGGAGCTGATTGCTGCCGAGAATCGACTGGATGACCGGCATGTCGAGGTCCACTTCCTTCGCCCTGTACTGCAGCGCGCGCACGTCCTTCGGAAGACACGAGCCGCCGAACGCAAAGCCGGGCTTCATGTAATACGACGAGAGGTTCAGCTTTTCGTCGCGACAGAAGATGTCCATCACCTCGTGGCTGTCGATCTCGACGCGCTTGCAGAGGTTGCCGATCTCGTTCGCGAAGCACACCTTCAGCGCGTGCCAGGTGTTGCTCGCGTATTTGATCATCTCCGCCGTGCGGATGCTCGTGTTCACCATCGGCGCATCGACACGCCCGTAGAGCGCCTGCGTCGGGACCGCGTCGGACTGGTAGTTGTGCCCGACCAGCGTCAGCGGAGGGTTGCGGAAGTCGTGAATCGCCGTGCCCTCGCGGAGGAACTCAGGGTTGACGGTGACGCCGAACCCCGTGCCATATTTCTTGCCGGAGGCCTTCTCGAGCGTGGGAATCACCAGGTCGTGCGTCGTCCCGGGCAGGACCGTGCTGCGGACGACCACGACGTGGTAATCAGCCTTGTCCTTGAGGGCTTCGCCTATCTGCTCGCAGACACGCTCCAGGTAGGAGAGGTCGAGGCTACCGTTCTTCCGGCTGGGTGTGCCGACGCACAGCAGGGACAGGTCCGTCGCGTTCACCGCTTCCGCCGTGCTCGTCGTCGCCCTGAGGGAGCCATTCGCGGCACCCGCCCGAATCAGATCGTCGAGCCCCTTTTCGACAATGGGGCTCCGCCCCTCGTTCAGGCTGGCCACCTTGTCCGCATTCACGTCCACCCCGACGACCGTGTGGCCGTCAGAGGCAAATGACGCCGCCGACACGCTGCCGACGTATCCGAGACCGAAAACAGAAACCTTCATCGCTCGCGTTCCTCCGAAATTCCAAACCACACGACTGCTCAATACACGCGCTATGCCGTCCGCCCGAGGCCCTCGCGGGCCGGCGTGTGCACGGCGCGGCTGAGCGCTGCCTCGAAGTCCTGGGCGACGGCGGCCCAGTCGTAGCGTTCGACGACGATGCGGCGGGCTTCGCGCTCGATTGCCCGGCGCGCGTCGCCATCGCGGATCATGTGCACCACGGCTTCCGCGAACCGCGCCGGTTCGTCGGCGATGACGATGTTGTGCCCCGAGGTGACCGGAAGCCCCTCGGCCCCGACAGTCGTGGAGACGACCGCCTTTCCCATGGCCATCGCTTCGAAGATCTTCAGGCGCGTGCCGCCGCCGATGCGGAGGGGCACGACATACACGGTCCCCGCGGCGATATGCGGCCGCACATCGTCCACGCGGCCGGTGACTTCGATCCCCGCCTCGTCGGCGAGGCGTCTGACGGCTGGCGTCGGCGCGCGTCCGATGATGCTGAGGGTCGCGTCGGGCTCGACCTGGCGGATGCGAGGCAGGATGTCGCGCACGAAGTACTGCATGCCGTCTTCGTTCGGCAGCCAGTCCATCGACCCCGTGAACACCAGGTGGGTGCGTCGTTCGGGCGCGGGCGCGGGGGCGAAGTATGTCGTGTCAACCCCGGTCTGGACGACGTGCGCGGGTGTCTCGAGCGTGTCCGGATATAGCCGCTGGAACGTCTCGCGATCGGCGTCCGAGACCGCCAGCACGAGATCGAAGCGTCCGAGGGCACTCCGTTCGAACCGCAGCATCCGCCGCCACTGCTGGACGAGCAGATAACGGGAGACCGGATTTCCGGCGTTCTCGGCGTGCCGGCGCCAGATTTCCGCCTCCACGTTGTGGGTGAAGAGGATCGCCGGGCAGGGGAGGTGGTCCGGCAGATTCACCACAGGCACGAGGAAATCGCAGACGAGCGCGTCGAAGCGCTGGTGCTCGAACAGACGCAACAGCGTCGTCCTGAACGCCTCGGATCGGTACTTCGCGACGCCGTACGGGACGCGGTCCACGAGATAGCGCGCCGCGTCCAGATAGAACTGCGCAGTGCCCTTGGCGGGATCCGTGCGGGGCACCGTGTGCAGGTGCGCGCACACCTCGCGCATGCCGTCGTGATCCTGCCGGGGCTGCGCCGGGTTGCAGAACGAGAGATAGGTGATTTCGTGATGCATGGCGAGGTGCCGCATCACGTGCCACGTGCGAAGCTTGCCGCCCTTGTCGAGCGGGAGCAGCAGGTTGGCGTTCAGCCAGAGAATCTTCATGCTCCGGCTCTCCCGCGCTGTCGTTCTCGAGCGTGCGCCCTCATGCGATTGCCATCAGCCCTTCGGATTCGGAGGGAATCGTCAGCGTCCTGCCGGGGAGGGTCTGCACGCCGTCACCGTCGATGTGGGTGCGATACCACAACTCGAGGTTCAGCAGGCTCCAGAGCGCATCACCGCCGTCGGCCTCACCCGACGCGTGCGCCGCAATGAGCCGCTCGACCGCGCGGGGCTCGATGATGCCGCGCTCGCGGCTGCGCGAATCGAGGAGCACGTCCCGCACCACCGTGCCCCATTCGCCCTTCAGCCAGACGGCGAACGGGACGGGGAATCCCATCTTCTTCCGCGTGAGGATCCCGGCAGGGAGGATCGCGCGGACCGCCTCCCTGAGAATCCACTTCGTCTTGAATCCGCGCAGCTTCATGCGCACCGGCAGGGCGGCGGCGAATTCCACGAGCTTGTGATCGAGGAACGGGACGCGGCTTTCGATCGAAGCCGCCATGCTCATCTGGTCCTGCTTCATCAGCAGCTCGACGAGGTAGGTCTTCAGATCCGTGTAGAGCAGGCGATCCAGCGTGGTGCTGTTGCCATTCGGCCGATCGAAGAACCCGCGCGATGGCCCGTAGGCGGACCCCGGCGTCGCATGCGCGGCGTGCGCGGGCGCGAGGAGCGTGGCTTGGCGCTTGAGGCCGATGCCCGCGAAGTTGTCGAAGAACATCGCCTCGGG
>JBBWZJ010000015.1:0-14364 GCA_039648985.1 Acidobacteriota bacterium
CGGTATTTCATTTGGAGACCGCCGTGTTGCCTGCGGCGCATCCGCACGCCGCGGCCAACGAGAAGCACGTCGAACGGCTGGTGAAGTTTCTTCTCTGGGCCCGCGGAGGATGGCGCATCTACGTGGATGGTCCGGCGCCGCTCGCGGCCGCGCTGGCTTCCCACTACGTCGCGACAGCACCGGGCCGGTTCGATGCCGATTTCGTCGGCCGGCAAATCTTCGATCATCCGATCGAGGTGGTGGCCACGCGTGACCTGCCACCCGAGCGATCGGTTACGCGCCCGCTCGGCCGTCACCTCGACGGCTGCCGGATCGGATTCGATCTGGGCGGAAGCGACCGCAAGGCCGCCGCCGTCCTCGACGGACGCGTGGTGTTCAGCGACGAGACGGTGTGGGATCCGTACCACAAGCCGGATCCGCAGTATCACTACGACGGCATCATGGACTCGCTTCGCAAAGCCGCCGCGCACCTGCCGAGAGTGGATGCGATCGGCGGCAGCGCCGCGGGCGTCTACGTGAACAACCGCGTCAAGGCCGGTTCGCTGTTCCGGGGCGTCCCGAGCGATCTCTTCGCCGCCCGGGTGAAGGACCTCTTCCTCGAGGTCCGGAAAGCCTGGAACGGCGTGCCGTTCGAGGTGGTCAACGACGGCGAGGTCACGGCGCTCGCCGGGTCCATGTCGCTCGGCGCGCACGCGATTCTGGGCATCGCGCTCGGCACCAGTACCGCGGGCGGGTACGTCACAGCTGACGGCAACATCACGTCCTGGTTGAATGAGCTCGCATTCGTGCCGATCGACTACAACGCCGACGGTCCCGTCGACGAGTGGTCCGGCGATTGCGGCGTCGGGTCCCAGTACTTCTCGCAGCAATGCGTTGCCCGGCTGATGGGGCCCGCGGGCATCGAGACAGCGCCGGATCTGCCGTTCCCGGAGAAGCTGAAAGTCGTGCAGGGCCTCATGTCGGAAGGCGACCCCCGCGCGAAACAGATTTACCAGACGATCGGCACCTACCTCGGATACGGCGTTGCGCATTTTTCCGCCTTCTACGATTTGCAGCATGTGCTGGTGCTCGGCCGCGTCACGTCAGGTCCGGGGGGCGACGACATCGTGAACGGCGCCCGCCAGGTGCTCGAGACCGAGTTTCCGGACCTCCGCGAGCGGATCGCCTTCCATGTGCCGGACGAACACGACAAGCGCCACGGCCAGGCGATTGCCGCTGCAAGTCTTCCCGAGATCCTGCGCTAACCGCATGAACCCGTATCAGCGTTTCGTCTCCGACCTCGATCGCCTGTTCCGCGACGGCAAGCAGTTCCCGCTCGGCGGATTCGCCTCCCCGCCGCGCCCTGTGCTGCGACCTGACGCCCCGCGCGTCCTCATCTTCTCGCCGCATCCGGACGACGAGTGCATCATCGGGGGACTTGCGCTGCGGCTGCTCCGGGAAGCCGGGATGCGGGTGCTGAACGTCGCCGTCACGCAGGGCAGCCGTCCGGATCGTCAGGCGGGCCGCTGGCGGGAGCTCGAGGCCGCCTGCGAGTACCTCGGCTTCGATCTGATCGCGACCGGGCCGAACGGACTCGATCGCGTGAACCTCCGAACGCGTCGCGAAGATACCGCGCACTGGAACCGGTCCGTCGATGCGATCGCGGCCATCCTCGCCGCCGAGCGCCCCGAGGTTATTTTCTTCCCGCACGACACCGACTGGAACAGCACGCACGTCGGCACTCACCACCTGCTGATGGACGCGCTCGGCCGACAGCCCGCCGACTTCACCACGCTCGTCGTCGAGACCGAATTCTGGGGTGCGATGGCATCGCCGAACCTGATGATCGAGTTGAGCGTGGACGACGTGGCGTGGATGATTACGGCGCTGTCGTTTCACGTTGGCGAAGTCCAGCGCAACCCGTATCACCTGCTCGTGCCTCCATGGATGCAGGACAACGTCCGGCGAGGCGGAGAGCTCGTGGGCGGCCAGGGCGGCGCGGCGCCGGATTTTTCGTTCTGCACGCTGTATCGCCTGCGGCGGTGGCGCGACGCGGGTCTTCAGCCGGTCTACGAGGGCGGACGGATTGTCGCGGCGGCTACCAACGCCGCTGATGCTCTGGCGCCGTCTTGAGCGGTGCGATCGTCGCCTGCGGCGCTGTGCTGTTCGACATGGACGGCACGCTCGTGGACTCCAGGGAGCTCGTCGAGCGCATGTGGCTGACCTGGGCCGCCGAGCATGGTCTGTCAGCCGCCGCCGTTCTGGCGGTCGCGCACGGGCGCCGCACGCTCGAAACCATTGAGATCGTGGCGCCGCACCTCGCGACCCCCGAAGAGGCCGCGCGCCTCGACGCACTCGAGGCGCAGGAGGAGGGCAATGAGACGGCAACGCCCGGCGCCGCGGCGCTCCTCGCCGCGCTGCCCGTCGCATGCTGGGCCGTGGTCACGTCGGCGGGGCACGCGCTCGCCGCCACGCGCCTCGCGTCCGTAGGCTTGCCGGTCCCAGCGGTCCTCGTGGGGGCCGACGATGTTCTCCATGGGAAGCCGGCGCCGGAGGGGTATCTGCGCGCTGCCGCCGCGCTCGGCGTCGCTCCGGAGCGGTGCGTCGTCGTCGAGGACACGCCTGCAGGAGCCAGGGCGGGCCGTGCGGCCGGCGCAATCGTCGTGGGGTTGCGGACGACATATGCGACGGTGGAGTCCTGCGACTACCTGGTGGACGATCTTCGCGCGCTCCAACCGCGATTCGCTGGTGACGGGACGTTTACGGGACTGATCGTCCCGAGCGGTCTCGCGACGCGGGGCTGAAGCCCCGCGCTACGTACGTATCTCGCGCGCGAACGGACGCACTGTCGCGCGCCGCGCGCCTACGCGATGTCGCGCGCAATCGTAGCGCGCAGCTTTAGCTGCGCGGCATCCCCTCCGACGCGGGGCTGAAGCCCCGCGCCGCGTACGCCCGCGTCGGTCACGCAAGTGCGCGTCTGCGTCGCCGGGCCGCGATGGCCGCCGCCAGCCCGCCGCCTACGAGAACGAACGTCGCGGGCTCGGGCACGACCCCGACGCGGGCGGTGAAGTCTGTCACACCGTTGCCGGAGATCTTGAACGGGAACGGCGCAATCGAATAGACCACCGCGTCGTACCTGAACCCGGGCGATGACGTGGTCAGGCCGAACGACATATGGTCGGTGCCCATGAGCAGCGGGAGATCGGGCTTGCCGCCCGGCCCGAACCACAGATCTTTGCCCCTGGTGCCCTCTACCGGCGAGGTTTCCCGAATTTTGAAGTTGAAGCGAAGGATCGGTGTGGTCGGATTTGGTCGCGTCGGGAAGGTGAATCCCGGGCTCCCCGTGACCTGGAAGTGCCCGAGCGTCACCGGCCTTGCCACGTTGTCGATGTCGAGGGTCGTGTCGACGCCGTTGAACGTGAGTGTCGCGGTAGTCGAACCAGAGCCCAGCTTGACCGAGCTCGTGCCGGAGCCCGTGCACGCGAGCGAGCGAAGACAGGTGAACGCGCCATCGGTACTGAAAGCCCCCGCAAGCGGAAACGATTCCGCCCAGGCCGTTGCGCTCGATAGCAGCACCCCGGCAGACACAACAGCAGTCACGAACTTCATAAGATCCTCCCGCCTCTCAGGCGTCCAATGCGAAACCGTCGCTATCGAGACGGGAGCAAGGCATGTGCCCGGCGTCCACGCCGGCATCCGTGCGAGCTCATTCGATTCCAGCCGCTGAATTCGTGGCGCACACTGCGGTCTCGTGCGGTGCGAGAGCGGGGAACTGTATCTGGACGGAAATCGGACCCTATCCGAATGGCGCCTGCCTGCCGGCGCGTCCGCGGGCGAGCAGGTCATCGAGGTCGAGCTGTTGGTTTACGCTGATGCATCGTCGGGGATCATCGCTGCGCCGCATCCACGGCACGGTCCTGGTAGTACTGCGATACGCATTGCTCGAGCACCCACGAGGCGCGCGCGCCGGTCTCCCCTGTCGATTCGCACTGGCCTTCGCCTCGCAGCTCGTTCACGATCGACTCGATGAGCGGCTGATGCACATGCGGCGGGTTCCGGATGACGTAGGCCCGGGTTTCCTCGCCCCGCGTGACGAGGACGTCCGTGTCGCTGAATACGGGCGTGCGGAGTGCGCCCTCGGTACCGAGGAACGTCATGACGTCGGTCTTCCCCGGCGCGTTGAAGTTCCAGATGCCTGTCGCGGCGACGGCGTCCCCCATCGAGAACGCACCGGCGGTGACGTCCTCGACCGCGTAAGCGCCACCGGTGTTCAGTGCAAACCCCGCCGCACGCGTCACCGGCCCGCACAGGAAGTCGAGGAGGTCCACGCAGTGCGACCCGAGGTCGTAGAACAGCCCTGCGCCCCCCACTGCCCGATCGAGGCGCCAGATGGCCTCCCCTGTGAGCAGCGGTGCTGAGACTTCGACGTGCACCGAGGTGACCCGGCCGATCGCGCCGTCGCGGAGGAGGCTGCGCACGAGTAGAAATCGGGGGAGGGCGCGGCGGTAGTACGCCACCCACAGCGGCACGCCGCGCGCGCGGAACGCGCCGATCATGCGCAGACAGTCCGCATGGGTCGAGGCCATGGGCTTCTCCACAAAGCAGGGCTTTCCCGCGGCGGCAACCTGGACCGCGAGATCCGCATGGCTGGACGGGGGGGTGGCGATGTAGACCGCATCGACACCGGGGTCAGCAATCAGGTCGGCGGCGCTGTCGTAGGCGCGGGGCACGCCGTGACGTCGCGCGTAGTCACGCGCCAGGGCGCCGTCGCGCCGCATCACGGCGGCGAGTATCGATCCGGACGCCTTCTGGAATCCCGGGCCGCTCTTCACTTCCGTGACATCGCCGCAGCCGATAATTCCCCAGCGAACGCTCTGCATCCTGGTGCTCCTGCCCGAGCCGCGCGGCGTGCGACCGCGTGGCCCGGCCACGATTGTAGCGTCAGCGCAGGGGACCGTCAGCCGCCGACTCGGCCGAAGAGTGGAGCTCGCGGCCCGCAGAGGGGACTACGACGCCAGAAGCGGATTAATGGCTGGAGGCGCGGCGATCGTTGGTGGCCCGGGAGCCGTCTCGGCGGTCGGTCCCCGTGCGGCGCTCCTGCTGGAGGGACTGGTTCAAGCGTTCGGCAAGTTGCCCGAAAGCACCGGCGGCTTTCCGAAGTTGGTCATTTTCTTCTTCTAGGCGTTGCACCGTTTCGATGCATGCCGCCAGCGGATCGGTATCGTTGTGGTCGGCCATGGCCCTCCTTTGACGCAGCGCTAGGCTCCCCAGCAAAAAGGGGGCCGGCCCGGTGACGAACTTTCTTCGGATCGCGCGGGTACCGACGCATGAGTACTGAAGTACTTGTTCAGATGTGCAGGCGATCAGCTGTGGCCGTGTCTGCCGGCGCCGTGCGCTCCAGGACCTGATAAACCAGGGCGAGCAACACCGCGAGGGCGAGGAACAGACGGGCAATGGCTTCCACGCCGATCCGCGCGCCCGCCACGCCCACCAGCCCGGGCACGACGGACAGCCCGAACGCGGACGCGGCGATCTGAAACCCGACCGTGTTGGCGGCATGCGGCCTCCCGACGCGCCGCGGCGTCATGGCGATCAGCGACGGAAAGATCGGACCGCAGGCGAGTCCGGCGAGGACCAGACCGGCCGCCGTCAGCGCCGGGGCGAGATTGGCCCAGACGAGGCCGACGCCGAGTACGACCCCCCAGACTCCGCCACGAAGCAGCATGTGCCCGGAGACCACGCCTCCGCCGAGAGCCGCGAGCAGCCGTCCGGCGGTGATCCCGCCCCAGAACAGGCTCGCCAGGAGCCCCGCTTCGACGACGCCGATGTGGCGCCCCACGGTGAGGAGCGTGTAGGTCCACGCGCCGATTGACGCCTCGACGCCCGCATACGCGATGAAGACCGCCATTCCAAGCCACGCCGCCGGCAGTGTGAGCGTCGCACGCATTGTCGCAGCCCCCGTCCGATCCGCGGAGGCGGCAAGGCCGTCGCTCGATGGCCAGGCGCGGAATGTGACAGCGAAGCACGTGGCCAGCGCGATCTGTGCGATGCCGACGAGCACGTAGCCGCGCTGCCAGGGGGAGCCGCCCCTGAGCACCGCCGTCATCAGGAGTGGGCCGGACGAGGCGCCGACGCCGAAGCACGCGTGCAGCCAGTTCAGCGTGCGCACGCCGTGGTGCGTGGCGACATAGGTGTTGAGCGCTGCGTCGATCGCGCCGGCGCCGATGCCGAGCACGACCCCGAGCGCCAGCACGATCGGCCATCTCGACACCGCGGCGTACCCGAGCAGGCCGCACGCGGTCAGCAGACAGCTTGCCGCGAGGACGGTCCCGAGATTCACCCGCCGCAGGAGCCGTCCGCTCGAAAAACTCGACGCCACATACCCGGTCGTCGTGGCGACGAGCAGTCCACCGAGCGCCTGCAAATCGACGCCGAAGAACGCGCCCATCGAGGGCCACGCCACGCCGAGAAGCCCGTCAGGCAGGCCCAGGCTGACGAAGGCGAGCGCCGCGAGCGGTGCGACGAGGCGTGTCGAACGGGGCGGCCCGGATCGCATCGGACTTGGATATTATGTCTCCGGCCGCAGGTCATCGCCTGCGGCTCACGGCGGACGCGCGGCACGCGGACCATTCGCGGGGGGAAGAGATCAGTCATGACGAACCGGCGGACGTTTCTCCAGGCCCTCGGCGCGGCCGCGATGGCGCTCGGCGCGCCGCTCCGCGCGGCGGCCTCACCCGTGCGCTTCGGCCTCGACATGTACAGCATGGGGGCGCTGAACTGGACGCCGTTCGAGCAGCTCGACTTCGCGGCCAAGTGGAAGGTCAAGGTCGTGCACTTCAGCGAGATCCGGTTCCTCGGCAGCCTCGAGCCGGACAATCTGCGCCGCGTCCGCGCACGCGCGGACGAACTGGGAATCGACATCGAGATCGGCATGCGCTCGATCTGTCCGACATCGGCCATGTTCGACAGGGCGCAGGGGACCGCCGAAGAACAGCTTGCGAGGATGATCGACGCGGCCCGGATCGTGCGCTCCCCGATCGTCCGCGCGGTGCTCGGGAGCGTGGCCGACAGGGAGGGCGGGATCCAGCGGCACATCGAGTCGACGATTGGCGTGCTGCGGAACATGCGATCGCGCGTGACCGACGCGGGCATCAAGGTCGCGATCGAGAATCACGCCGGTGACATGCAGGCCCGCGAGCTGAAGTCACTCGTCGAAGGCGCCGGGGCGGACTTCGTCGGTGTCTGCCTCGACTCGGGCAACCCGGTCTGGACGATCGAGGATCCACACTTCACGCTCGAAACGCTTGCGCCGTACGTGCTCACGAGCCACATGCGTGACAGTGCGCTGTGGAATACACCCGAAGGGGCCGCCGTGCGCTGGACGCGCATGGGCGACGGCAACATGGGGATGGACCGCTACATCCGGCGCTATGTCGAGTCGTGCCCGGGACGCGCGGTGTCGCTCGAAGTGATCGTCACGCCCCAGCCGCGGATCATGAAGTATCACGACCCGCAGTTCTGGACGCTCTACCGCGACACGCCGGCCTGGGAGTTCGCGCGATTCCTGACGCTCTGCGACAAGGGCAGTCCCGTCTTGGAGCCGGCGCCGGACCCGGCCCTGAGCCCGGCACAGCGGCAGCTTGCCAGCGTGGAAGCGAGCATCCGCTGGACCCAGGCGCTGCTGGCGACGCTGTAGCCCCGCGCGATCGCCGTGGCTACTTCGGCTTCACCCGCGTCGCGACCAGCTCCTCGGTCGCGAAATCGGCGACCTGCCGGGTGAACTTGATCTCGTCCGCCGACGCGATCTTCCCCGCGTAAACGATGCGAATCTCCATCCCCTGGAAGTTGAGCATCTCGACGAAGCTCACCGTGTCTCCCTCGACCTTGCCGTCGGTCAGCGCCGTCTCGCCGTTGTCCGACCTGGCCTTGCCGGTCAGCGTCGAGTCCTTGACCGCGAAGTCGTACGTGTAGTTCTGGCGTCCGATCTGCGTGTCGAACGACGCCGTCCAGGTGCCTGAGATGTCGATGGCGGCCGCGTGCCCACCTGCGGCCGTGAGAGCCAACATCGCAAGCGCTGCCAGCCAGAGTCGAGCCTTCATCAAAGCCTCCTTGTGGGGGACGAGTGTACTGTGTCGGCCGCCAGCCAACAACGCTCATGCACGCACCCGGCGTTCGGCCTTGCGATCCCTGCACGGCGGCCGCGGCCGCGTCCTTTCACACCTGTGTCACACGGGCGCCACATCTTCCACGTCAAATCGGGAGAGCCGGACGGACCGAACGCCCGTCCGAAACACTTTCGATCATCCCGAGGCAGAGCCTCGACTCGGAGAGACCCTATGGACACCAGGAAAGTCGACCGGCGCGAAGCCATCGCCATGCTGGGAGCCGCGGGCGCAGCCATTGCGCTCGGATGCGGCAGTTCGCCCGCGAGCCCCTCGAGCACCGTCAGCGCGGCCGAGGCCACCGGATCCACGAACGCGGCCTGCGCGGTGACGCCCGCCGAAACCGCGGGCCCGTTCCCATCCATCACTCACCTCTTTCGCAGCGACATCCGCGACGGCAAACAGGGGACCCTGCTGAACCTTCGCATCACCGTCGTCAATACCAATGCGGGCTGCGCGCCGGTGCCGGACGCCAACGTGGAGATCTGGCACGTGGACGCGGCCGGTAACTATTCCGAATACGGATCCCAGGCGGCCCAGACCTTCCTCCGCGGCATCCAGACGACGAGCGCGAGCGGGGACGTCTCGTTCACGACCATCTTCCCGGGGTGGTATCAGGGTCGGGCCACACACATCCACATCGAGGTCACGATGGGCGGCGCGTCGCGGAAAGTGACGCAGATTGCGTTTCCCGAAGCCGTCAACCGGGCGGTCTACGGCTCAGGCGTGTACGCGTCACGCGGCGCGAACCCGATCGCAAACGCATCCGACGGCATCTTCGCCGACAGCTTGTCGTCCGAGCTGGTGACGCCCACAGGCGATCCGACGTCGGGGTATTCCGCGAGCATGCAGGTGGGCATCGCGATCTAGTCACGACTATCGCTGGATTTCAGCGGCCCACTGATGCACCAGGACAAGGTGCTTCGGGTACTGCGAATAGTCGGGACGGAGCATCAGGAAGCGCTGGCCGTCGGGCGTGACGTCGTACGCGCTCCCGTGTTCCAGCTGGAACAGCGGGCGCGCGCTGGCGACGCGCAGTGTCTTGCCGACCGCCGCGATCGTCGCGGCGATCATCTCGTCGCGGTGCCAGTAGAACAGCTCGCCATTCGGGGCCCACCGCGGGCCGATGCCGCCCGAGGCGGAGATCCGGATCCGTCCGGCCGGCTGCTGGAAGGCGCGCGCGTAGACTTCGTCCTCGCCGGACTCGTTCGACTGATAGGCCAGCCATCGGCCGTCAGGCGAGAACACCGGCTGGCTGTCTTCGAACGGCGTCGTGACGATCGAGTACGGCTTGGCCGGCGCGTTCGGCAGAATCCAGATGTCGCGGCGCGTGTCCGGGTGATTCTCCGTGAAGGCCAGATACTTGCCGTCGGCCGACCAGGAATGCGGGATGCGCGCGTAGATGCCCGGCGCCAGCGGCTCGTCCTGCCCGGTCGCGGCCGCGAGCGCGCCGGGGGCGCCACGCGGATCGTCCCAGCGCTTCCAGAACATCTGGACGCCGGGCCCGCGTTCGGATGCGAACACGATGCGTGTGCCGTCGGGGGTCCACACTGCATTCCCTTCGTACTCGGGGCTGTAGGTGATCCGCGTGAACGTGCCTTTGGCGAGATCGTAGATGTGCACGTCGGCATTGGCATCGCTGGCGCTGATAGCAACGCGACGGCCGTCCGGCGACAGCCTGACGCTCGTGAAGAATCCCTTCACGGACCCAACGGGGGTGGTTGCGCCACTGCGAGTCACCCACGTGAGCGACATGTGCGGCCCTCCCCCGCCCGGCGGCAGATACACGAGGGAGCCCGTCCGCGACACCGCGAACTGGGCCGCGCCGACGTACCGCGATACCGAGAGGCTGTCCACGATCGTGAGAGGGTCCCCAGTCAGTTCGGCCCGTTCGGGGTCGAAGGGGGCGGCGACGAGCGAGCTCCCGGTGAGGTACACCAGATGCCCCGCGGCATATCGCGCGTTGCGACCGCTGCTCACCAGAACGCGCCGATCCTTCGGGTCCTCGAGCGACTGCACGATCACTTGTGCATCGCTGAAGTTGTTGTCCGTCGAGTTCCCGGCCGTAAAGAGCACCGCGCGTCCGCCCGGCAGCAGGTCGGGCCAGCGGTGCGAACGCTCGCGCGGATGCAGGTTGAGCACCGTGATCGGTTCGGGCCGCCCGCCCGCGGCGTCGACTCGGAAGAGCGGCGTGTCGCTCGACGGGGCGAACACGATGGTGTTCGGCGTCTGCCAGCTGCCGCCCCTCCCTCGCGGCGCCTCGCACACCGTTCTCGGCGAGCTGCCATCGAGCGAAACAACCATCAGCTTCCCGTCCGCGAAGAATCCAACGGCACTGCCATCGGGTGAGAAGAACGGATTCGATGCGCCTTCGGTCCCTGGCAGCCGCGTGGCGTCGAGCCGGTCGAGCCGCCGCACGTAGAGGCCTGTGGTCCCTTTCACCGCCGCCGCGTAGACGAGACGCCGCCCGTCCGCCGAGAGTGCCAGCGCCGGCGTCCCGTCGTCCCCCACGATCCCATCCGGAACGACAGGGATGATGGTGCGAATCGCCTGGACCTCGGCGGCCGGGGCCGGGGGTCGTCGCGAGGCGACAAGCCAGGTGGCGAACGCCATGCCGGCGGCGCCGAGCGCAAGCGCGCCGACGAGCTGCCACACGGGCCGGTGGTTCCTGGCCTGCGCTGCTCCGGCTGGTGCGGAGCTTGCGCCTTTCTGTATCCACTTGAGCACCGCCGCGAGATCGGCCGCCGTCTGCCACCGCTCCTGGGGATCGCGCGCAAGACACCGCCGGATGGCCCAGTCGAGATCGGGCGACGAAGTGGGCCGGATGTCGCGGATCGACAGCGGCTCGCCCATGAGAATGCCCGTGATGATCGCGCCGCTGTTGGGACCGTCGAACGCCTTGCGGCCGGTCGCCATTTCGTACAGCACGAGCCCGCATGCGAACAGATCGGTGCGCGCATCGCTCTCTTTTCCCTCGACCTGCTCCGGGGCCATGTACTGCAGCGTCCCCATCATCTGCCCCACGTGCGTCAGGGAGCGGTCCGTCACCGTGTCCCGCTCGAAGAGACTGGGCCTGAGGCCGGCGAGGCCGAAGTCGAGCAGCTTGGCTCCCGACTTCGTGAGCACGATGTTCGCCGGCTTCACGTCCCGGTGGACGATGCCGGCGGCGTGCGCGTGCGCGAGCCCGCTGACGATCTCAATCGCCCGCACCAGGAGCTCGTCGAGCGGCAGTGGGCCGCGCGCGAGGCGCGCCGCGAGCGTTTCGCCGTCCAGGTATTCCATGACGATGAACTGCTGGCCGGCTTCGCTGCCGATGTCATGGACGGTACACACGTTGGGGTGGCTCAGGGACGCAATCGCTCGCGCTTCCCGCTCGAAGCGCGAACGCGCCTGCTCGCTGTCGCTCAATGTGGCCGGAAGGATCTTGATCGCGACGGTGCGCGTCAGGCGCGTGTCGCGCGCGCGGTAAACCTCACCCATTCCGCCGCGGCCGAGCAGCGAGAGCAGCTCGTAGGGGCCCAGGCGTAACGGGGACGGACTGGGAGTGTGCGAGGCCGGCGGGCCGGGCGCCATGGCAAATCGAGTATATACGCCGGGATCCGGGCGGCGCCACGCCGCCTCGGCAGATCAGGACGGCGGCACGGCGAAATGCGGATTCTCCAGCAGGCCGATCAGATTCCCGAAGGGATCCGTCACCGTCGCCACTTTGATCCCGTCCCCGACGTCCTGGACCGGCGCCGCAATGGACGCGCCGCAGTCGGTGAACGCCTTGACGGCCGATGCGATCTCGTCGACCCGCCAGTACGCGACAGAGCCACCCGGCCCCGCGCTGCCGGCGTCGGGATTGGGATCGAGGCCGAGCTCGTACCCGGCGATGTTGAAGCCAACGTAGAACGGCTGATCGAAATACGGGGCCTGCTGGAACGCACGGGCATACCAGGCCTTCGCCCGGTCGAGATCCGGGACGTGGTAGATCACGGTGCCAAGCCCCTTGAGCATCACTATTGATAATGCAGGTCACGCGTCGGCGTCCACCGGCAGGCGGGGTCGTCCATCCGCAACGCGGCCGGGTTCACCTCGCGACGCCGCGCCGCCGCGAGTCGTCGCCTCGCTGCCCTCGTCCCGGCTGACGGATGGTAGAGTCGGTGTCCATGCGAAAGCTCACTGCAACTCTCGCCGTCGTCGCGGCCGCTGCGCTCGTCATCGCGGCCGGCATGGCTTCTCCGTCCGCGCAGTCCGCCGGTCCATCGCTGCTCGGGGACAGGGTGGACGTCAGCGCTGATTTCCGTGATTTCGCGCGGGTCGACGTTCGCGCTCGAGGGGGCGCCGCTGTCCGGCAAGGTGAAATGGACGGTGGTGCGCACGGGGACGACCGTGCCGGTGCGCGCCGCACATGCCCAGTTGCCAGATTGACGCGCGCGGACGTACGCTCATGTCGCACCTTTTCAGGAGAGGACACCACATGCGTCTCGTATACGGTTCGGCGTTCGCAGTTGCAGTCACGATGCTGGTCCCCGCCATGCCCGGCGCCCAGGCGCCCGAGACGGCGCACGCCGTCGCCGGCGGCGGCATCACGGTTCCCGGGTGGACGGGCAAGATCGATCCAGGCGAGGAAAAGGCGGGCCAGACCCTGAACAACGCGAAGTTCGCCAAGGAGGGGAACGGCTTCCATGTGACGACGGGTCCCGCGGTCACGTACTGGAACCCGGCGAACAAGGCGGCCGGCAATTACACCGTCAAGGCGACGTTCAACGAGCCGAAGTACATGGGGCTCAACGATCATCCGCATCCGTACGGCATCATGATCGCCGGCAACGACCTCGGCACGCCCGAGCAGAGCTACCTGTACTGCGCGGCGTACGGCAACGGCAACTTCATCGTCCGCGGCTTCGGTCCCGAGCCGTTCCAGATGAACGGCCGGCGCGGCGAGGCAAACGCCGCCGTCAAGAAAGCGGCCGCGCAGGGGGAACCCGTCACGCAGGAGATCGCGGTCTCCGTCAAAGGCGACCGTGTCGAGTGTGCGATCAACGGTACGGTCGTGGCGGGCTACGACAAGGCGGCGCTCGTCACCGCGGGCAAGCTGAAGTCCACCGACGGTGTATACGGCATCCGCTTCGCGCACAACACCGAAGCGATCGTCAGCGGCTTGACGATGACGAAGAACTGACGATACGCACGCGACAAGGCGTCCCGGCGGCCGTCGCTCCGGCCGGCCGGGCGTCACATTGGTGCTTATAGCTTTTAGCTGTTAGCTTTCAGCTTTTAGCTTCCGGCTTCCAGCTGCCGGCTTCCGGCTTCAGGTTCCAGCTTCCGGCTTCCGGCTTTCCGCTTGCGGCTTCAGCTTCCGGCTTAGCGGTTCGGGTCCCCGGATCCCCGATCCCTGATCCCTGATCCCTGATCCCTGATCCCTGATCCCTGATCCCTGATCCCTGATCCCTGAATTAGTCATCCCATCCGCCTCTCGAGCCAGACGACGTCCCAGTACCGGCGCAGGCCGGGAGGGAGCCTGACTCGCTATACTCAGGCACCGAGGCCGCTGTGGGAACGCTGCGGAATGAAGGACCTGAGAAGGAGGAGTGATGGCGCACTGGACATCGAGCGGAATCGCGCTCTCGTGCGGACTGGCCTTGTGGGTGGCCGTGCAGGCCGCGCCTTCACAGCAGACGGTGCCGATACCGCCGGCGACGTTCGCGGCTGCCAAAGCGCACAACCGCACGCTGACGTATTTCAAGGAAGGTCCTCGTTCCGGCCTTCGCCTCGACGAGCGCGCGGGTGACGGCCTCGCGTGGTGGCCCGACGTGATGTTCGCGGATGGCACCATCACGTTCGATGCCCGCGGGAAGGACGTGCTGCAGCAAAGCTTTGTCGGCGTCGCCTTCCACGGTCTGGACACCCAGACCTTCGACGCGATCTATTTCCGTCCGTTCAACTTCAAGTCGACGGACCCCGCCCGCCGGGCGCACGGCGTGCAATACATCTCGCACCCCGCGTTCCCCTGGGACAAGCTGCGGGCGGAGCGACCCGGGCAGTTCGAGAAGGAAGTGTCGCCGCCGCCGGACCCGAACGACTGGTTCCACGTCGCGGTCGTCGTACAGCATCCTCGGGTACGCGTGTTCGTCAACGGTCTCACAACGCCTTGTCTCGACATCAAGCAGCTCAGTGACCGCAAGCACGGGTGGGTGGGCTTCTGGGTCGGGAACGGGTCGGGCGGCAGCTTCGCGAA
>JBBWZJ010000023.1:0-4060 GCA_039648985.1 Acidobacteriota bacterium
GGTCTCCAATCCCGAAAAGTTGTGCGCGATTGCCGACAACCGTCACGTCGTGGCACGGCTGGTATGAAGCCTGCCTTCGCGACGCGTCGTTCGGCCGGCTCGACAGACTACGAATGTTTTTCTCGCGGCCGTCACCGACATATCAGTACTGCACCCTGTCGGGGAGGATGGTCATGTTGCCGATCAAACGCTTGTTCCTGCTCGCCCCTCTGCCCACGCTCTTCCTGGCGTGCACCGACGGCACTGGAGTGACAGCCCTCCGGCCGGAGGATGCGTCGTTTTCGAGACAGCCAGTGGTCGCTGCCATCAGCATCGCGCCAAACGCGGCGAGCATCGTGGTGAACGGCACACTCAAGCTCGTCCCCACGGCAACCAACGCCAAGGGCGCGCCGCTGTCGAACGTCCGTGTTTCGTGGGGCAGCGACGATGCCGCCGTCGCACGCGTGTCCAATGCGGGCGTCGTGACCGGAGTCGCCGCGGGCACTGTCCGCATCACCGCCGCGGCCGGAGGCGCGCTCGGCGCGGCCATGGTGACGGTGACTTCGCCTCCCACTCCACCCCCGCCGGGCGGCCCGCCGCCCGCGCAGACGGGATGGACCTTCTGCACGGCGGCAGGCGCACCCTGTGATTTCATCGGCCTCCGCGATGTTCGCCTCGGCGCGGCCAACGGGCCGTACGTGCAGCAGACGGCGTATCACAACGTGCCGTGCGCAGCCTACGGATTCGCCGGCCAGAATCCCGCGCCGAATCAGGCGCTGCATTGCGACTATGGGCCCATCAAGACGACATCCCTCGTCAATCCGCAGCCCGGAATGGGGGGCCTGGGCACCACGGCCATCGTTCCGCTGGGCGCCCCGGGCGCCGCCGGCCCACGGATTCAGTCCGAGGCCTGGAACCCCCCGCCGTCCGACGGCTCGGGCGCGTTCCGCACGACCTGTAGTCTCGCGGCATACGCCTTCGACGACCCGATCGTCTATCCGGGACAACCTGGCGCATCGCACCTGCACTCCTTCTTCGGCAACACCGGGATCAGTGCCGCGTCGACGCCGCAGAGCGTGGCCTCGAGCGGGAACTCCACCTGCCGCGGCGGCACGCTGAATCGCACGGCGTATTGGGTGCCGGCGGTTGTCGATGCCCGGACCGGCGAAGTGCAGCCGCCCGACGAAGCGATCTTCTATTACAAGACCGGCTACAACATCGACGCGAAGGTCCTGCAGCCGCCGCCGGTCGGTCTGCGAATGATCGCGGGAAACAAGCTGGCGACCGGACCACAGGACAACGTCTCCTGGTATTGCCGGGATCACAACTCGGCTGACCTCGGCGCCATTCCCAACTGTCCGGCTGGAGACGCCGTGGTTCTGACGGTCTCCTTTCCCCAGTGCTGGGACGGGAAGAACCTCGACTCGCCGGATCACAAGAGCCACATGGCGTATCCGAATTATCGGAACCCACCGCAGGTGAGCAGTTGCCCGGCGACGCACCCCGTCACGCTTCCCGCGATCACGGAGATCTTCACGTATCCAGTGAGCCGCACGACGTCGCCCGCCTCCTGGCGGTTGAGCTCCGACATGTACAGCGCCAGCCTACCGGGCGGATTCTCCGCGCATGCCGACTGGATGGGCGGCTGGGATCCTGAAACGATGAAGACCATCGTCACGCGCTGTCTCAACAAGGCGTTGGACTGCGGCGTCGGCTCGATCGGCGATGGACGGAACCTGTACTGATGACACGGATCCCTCCCTGTCATCCCGCGGGAGCGAGCGGAGCGAGCGAATGTGGGTGCCCTCTGGGCAACCTATTGTCCTTGACTATTTACTAGGCAGGGTGAGTAGATCCCGACACTCGCTGCGCTCGTGCGGGATGACAGTTAGGGCCACCGCGCAGAGGTTCTATCCCTCGCACGACTGGAAGAACGTCCGCAGGTCCGTCGCGTCGAAGCCGCGCGCGTTCACCACGTACACGTTCCGGGCTCCCCACTCCCGCAGCTTCCCCGTCCACTCGGCGCTGCGCTCGTTGAGGAGCCGCGGATCGCGCGCCGACGCCGGCGTCACCAGGGTGAAGACGGCGACGCAGGTGCCGCGCAGATCCGGCCGGCCCGGGACGGTGCCCGGCTGCGTGTCTTCCTCGAGATCGGTGACGAGCATGATCCCGCGCATCGCCTTGCGCTTTCCCTGGAGCGAGAGGCCGGCGTTCACGAGCGCGCCGCTGATGTCGGTGTGCGGCTCGGGTGGGAGACGGCGAAACTCCCGCTCGCACGCGCTCATCGCGCGCGTCGCCAGCGTCGCGTTGTCGTCCGCGCTGAACAGGGTCTGCGCCGCGACGTAGATGTCGCATCGCGGCGCTGGCCGCAGGCTCATCGCCCCGATCGTCGCGACGCGGTGCCGCTGCGGCGAGACCTCCTTCATGTCGCGCAGCGACGCGAAGATGGGCTGGAGGAGCGCGATCCCTTCGGCGAACGCGCTCTCGCCGCTCGTCTCCTTCGTGGAGGCCGAGATGTCCACCAGGTAGAAGAACTCGCCCACCGGTGGATCGGATTGGCCGGCGGGTGCGGCGAGGTTGGGCGAGACGGCCCTGCCGGTGTCCGGCGTCGTCACGCTATCGGGCGGAGCCGGCGTGCTCACGGCCGGCGTGTGCGGACGGTTCGACGGCCAGGCGAGCAGCACGGCGACGCCGGCGACGATGCCGATGGTCACCATCGCGGGCACGGACACTTTTCCGCCTCTCACCGGGCGCGTCATTGGACCGCCGGGAGAGTGGGCTCCATGGAGCGGCCGCGCACGACGTCGCCGAGGATGGCGAGCAGGCGCACGAAGATGCGCAGGGAGAAGCAGAGGAGCTCGAGCATGCTGGCGACGCCGGCGACCACCAGCGCGCCGATGCGCGTCGTCGCCAGCCACGCGAGATACGTCAGATGGAGGATCGCCACGGCGCCGCGGTCGAGGAATCCGGCGAAGCCGATGAGGATCCCGGCCTGAAGGACGGCGAGACCGCCGAACACGAAGGGCAGCCGACCGAATGTCACGGCGATCGCCATCGACACCAGCGTCACCGTCGCCGCGACGCTGCCGAAGATCACCACCCACCAGAGCGCGGCCTGTCCGCGGCGCTCCGGCAGCGCGGCCGCGGCGGGATTGGCGTAGCGCAGCCCCCGCGCGAGGTTCCAGCCGAGGGCGCCCAGCCCGATGAGCGTGAGCGGCGCGGCGAAGCCGGCGGTCCAGGCGATGACCTGCCACATCGGCGCCGACGGCCCGACTTCCAGCAGCAGCGACACGACCTCCGACGCCGTGAGCACGCCGGCGAGCAGGAGGGTCACGGCCAGCGTCGACGACAGGATGAGATCCCCCCACACCTGGCTCCGCGTGCGCACCATGCGCGCGTACGCGCTCCGGACGTCCGCGTGCGCGACGGCGCTCGGCGCGGTCAGCGCCTGCACGGCGAAGCTCTCCACGACGTGCAGCACCTGCTCGCGGCGCTCGACGATGCCGAGCTGGCGCATGAAGTCGTCGGCGATCGTCGTCGGGAAATGCGTCGCCGTCTCCCTGATGCGCTCGATGAGCAGCCGGAGCTGCGCCACCTGCGCGAGGGCGGTGTTCTTCCCCCTCCGGAGCGACGTGATGATCTGCCGCGCCAACACGGACCGACGCCGCTCGGCGATCCCTTCCGCGATGGCGTGGCCGAGGTAGGCGAGCAGCAGCGTGAGGCCGATGCCGAGGAAGGAGAGGAAGTACTGGGCGATGACGTACACCGGCGCGCCGGCGTCGATGTGGAGCCGCTGCGCGAGGTTGACGCGCAGCGAGAGGGTGGAGTACGCCGCCAGCTCGACGATGGCGAGGACGCCGAGCATGACCCAGGGGATCACGGCGAAGAAGCCGGCGCCGGCGGCCTTTGCCCGGGTGGCGTTCGCTCCACGATCGCCACTTCTATAAACGGCCCACCCGGTGGCCACCTCGGCGACGAAGATGATGAGCGCGATGAGGTTCGACGCCTGGAGATCGGGGAGCGGATACGGCAGCACGCGATAGCTCCCGATCACCTCGCGGAAGAAGATGGCGAGGAGGAA
>JBBWZJ010000053.1:0-9855 GCA_039648985.1 Acidobacteriota bacterium
TTTTCGAGACGTTGAACCGCCTCGGGCCGGGCAGCGTCTTCTGCCTGCTCGTCCTGGGCGCCGCTCCCTTGTATGTCACCGTCCGACGGATGAGCTGACTCCGGCGGCAGCGGACTCCGGGTAATGAACCCCGCGCGAACGGTCGATACGCCTTGTGAAGGTGTAGTGTGGATGATCGACCAGTTCATGAACGGCTGAGGCGGGCGCGGCTCGACCGTGGTGAGGATATCGCCGCGATTGCACGCCGGATCGGCGTCGGTGAGCGCCTCCTCGTGGCGATAGACGAGGGGCGTTTCGGAGATTTGCCGGGAGGAATCTACGCGCGTACCGCGCTCCGGCTGTACGCGCAGGGCGTGGGCCTCGACCCTGCGGTGGTGCTGGCTGCCGCCGATGAAAGGCTTCCGACCCAGGAAGATCCCCTCTGCGCGCTCGCGCGCTTGCGAGGCCTGAAGCCCGCGCGGGCGGCAGCGGTCGCACGCACGCGCGTGGTGGATGTCTCCCCTGACCGGGAGCCGACCGCCGAAGCAAGTCCGTTTCCCGCCTGGCGGCCGCTCGCGGCGGTGGCGATCGACGGGGGCGTAATCGCGACGCTGCTTCTCGTCGCCGTGGCCGGCACCATTTCGATGTCGGGCGCAGGCGCATCCGCGCTTGGACGCGCCGCGGCCCCGGTGTTTGCGCTGCTCGGCCTGATTCTCGGCAGTTCGTACTACGTGTTCTTCGGCGGTGTCGCGTGCGCGACGGCCGGGGAGCGGTTGATCGGCATGCGCGTCGGCAGGCGCAGCCCCAGGCACACGAGTCCCGGCAACGTCGCCGCGCGCGCGCTCCGGTGTGCGGGCCGTGACGTGCGTTACCTCGTCCGGCTGGGGGCCTGGGCCGGCACGGTGCTCCCCTCGAGCACTGCACGTGGGGAATCGGGCACGCCGTCGATCGGGCATGCGGCGGGCCGATGAAGGGGCCGGAGAGCGCGGCCGCCCACGGTCAGCCGACGAGGTCCGAATAGAACGCGACCGTTTGGCGGGCGATGCTCGTCCAGCTGAAATGCGCTTCGACGCGCGCCCGTGCGCTGCGCGCCATGGCCTGCCGCAGTCCGGAATCCTCCAGCAGCGCGTTGACCGCTGTCGCCAGCGCGCGTGAGAACCGATCCGGATCCGCCGGCTCCACATCGGCCGCACTCACCGGGTGCACCGGGACGAGCAACCCCGTCTCGCCGTGCTCCACCACTTCCGGGATCCCTCCCACCGCTGACGCGACGACGGGGGTTTCGCAGGCCATCGCTTCGAGATTGATGATGCCGAACGGCTCGTAGACGGACGGGCAGACGAAAATCGCCGCGTGCGTGTAGAGCGCGATCGTCTGCTCCTTCGGCAGCATGTCCCGGATCCAGATGATCGCGTGGGGGCTGTCGGCCCGGGCGCGCTCCACCGCGTCGGCCATTTCGATGGCAATCTCCGGCGTATCGGGGGCGCCTGCGCAGAGCACGACCTGGACCCCCGGGTTCATGTACCGAATGGCGCGGACCAGATGGACGATGCCCTTCTGCCTCGTGATCCGCCCGACGAACAGCACATAGGGGACCTCGGGATCGATCCCGTGCGCGCGCAGCGTCGCGATGTCCGGTGTGGGGCGATACTGATCGAGGTCGATGCCGTTGTGGATCACCCGGATGCGTTCGGACGCGACACCGTACAGCGCCTGGACATCGGTCTTCATCGAGGCGGACACGGCAATCACGCCGTCGGCGTTCTGATACGCGGTCCGCTCGATCCAGGTGGACACCTGATACGCGGTGCCGAGCTGCTCGGCCTTCCACGGCCGGTGCGGTTCCAGCGAGTGCGTCGTGAGGACCAGCGGGATGCCCTGGAGATACTTCCCGATGCACCCGGCCAGGTGGGTGTACCAGGTGTGGCAGTGCACGACGTCCATGCCGGCGAGCTTCCCGCTCATCACGAGGTCCTGCAGCATTGTCGCGAAGAGCTTCGCGTGCCGCGGATCGTGGGGCGGCAGCGTGACAGGCGGGAGGACGCCCTCCCCGCGCAGCGAACCCGCCCGGACGCGCTGTTCGCCGAAGCAGAGCACGGTGACGGAATGGGCGCCGGCGTCGAGCGCGGCGAGCTCGCGCGTGAGATATTCGACATGCACCCCTGCGCCGCCGTATACGTGCGGCGGGTACTCGTTCGTCAGAATCCCGATCCTCACCGGCCCGGCCTCCGATCCGCGCGACACGCCTCGTCCGTCAGCTTCCCCGAGAGCCCCGGCCCGAACCTTGAATCTCGGGTCGGCCGGCGCTCTGCGCGCGCCCTTCTTGGTCAGTTCCAACTGCGAGCGACACAGGACGAACGGATACAGCGCGCCATCTTAGCACCGCATATCGGCAGCGGCGGACCGGGCGCGCGTTGCGGGGATAATGAGAATCGATGAAAGAGTGGCTCCGTCCAGAAACCTCCCTCCCGGCGGATCATGCGGATGCGATTCTCGTCGGCCGCGCGTGGGTGCCGGCCGTCGGGCCCACGCTCGTCCGCATCCGCGGCCATGAAGTGCAGGACCTTTCCGCCGTTGCCCCCACCTCGAGTCAGCTCCTCGAGCTCGAGGACCCGGCCGGTGCGGTGCGGCAGGCGCGCGGGCTGCCGCGGGTCGCCTCGCTCGAGGACACGCTCGCGAATTCCGCATGTCGCGGCCGGGACGAGACCATGCCCTGGTTCCTCGCGCCGTGCGATCTCCAGCCGATCAAGGCGAGCGGCGTCACCTTCGTCTCCAGCCTGCTGGAGCGCGTCATCGAAGAGCAGGCCCGCGGAGACTCGACGAAGGCGGCCGGCCTCCGCCGCTCGATCACGTCGGTCATCGGCGACAACCTCCAGGCGGTCCGTCCGGGGTCGGACGGATCGCAGCGGCTGAAGGACGTGCTGATCGCCCAGGGCGCCTGGTCGCAGTACCTCGAAGTCGGCATTGGTCCTGACGCGGAGATCTTCACCAAGGCGCCGCCGATGTCCGCGGTCGGGACCGGCGCCGACGTCGGCATCCATCCGAAATCCGCGTGGAACAACCCCGAACCGGAGATCGTGCTCGCGGTCAACAGCGCCGGCCGCACGGTCGGCGCGGCGCTCGGCAACGACGTGAACCTGCGCGATTTCGAAGGTCGCAGCGCGCTGCTCCTCGGGAAGGCGAAGGACAACAACGCGTCGTGTGCGATCGGGCCATTCATCCGGCTGTTCGACGGCGCGTTCACGATCGACACGGTGCGCCAGTGCGAGCTCGCCCTCCACATCGCGGGGAGCGACGGGTTCGGCCTGACCGCGCACAGCTCGATGGCGAAGATCAGCCGCGATCCGCTGGACCTGGTGGAACAGACGATCGGGGCGCACCACCAATATCCGGATGGGCTGATGCTGTTCCTCGGGACGATGTTCGCGCCGACGATCGACCGCGCCGGGGCGGGCAAGGGATTCACTCACCTCGCAGGTGATATCGTGATCGTCGAGACCCCCGGGCTCGGCGCGCTCGCGAACCGCGTCGACTACACAGACCGGATCGCGCGCTGGACCTTCGGGACGGGCGCGTTGATGAAGAACCTGTCGCATCGCGGACTGCTGTAATCAGAACATGGCCAACAGATTTCACAATTACATCGGCGGTGAATGGACGGAGGGGGCGACGTGGTCGCCAAACCGGAATCCGTCAGATCTTTCGGACGTCATCGGCGAGTACGCCCAGGCGGACGCCGCCCAGACGAACGCCGCGGTTGCCGCGGCGCGGCAGGCGTTCGCGAAATGGTCCGTCAGCTCCATCCAGGATCGCGCCACCATCCTCGACAAAGCCGGCTCGGACATCCTCGCGCGGAAGGAGGAGCTCGGCCGCCTGCTCGCACGCGAGGAGGGCAAGACGCTGCCGGAAGGGATTGGCGAGACCGTCCGCGCCGGGCACATCTTCAAGTTCTTCGCCGGCGAGGCCTTGCGCCTCCCGGGGGAGAAGGTGCCCTCGGTCCGGCCAGGTGTCGATGTCGAGGTCACCCGCGAGCCGCTCGGGGTGGTGGGGCTCATCACCCCGTGGAACTTCCCGATCGCGATTCCGGCGTGGAAGATCGCGCCGGCCCTCGCGTTCGGGAACACGGTCGTGTTCAAGCCTGCGCAGTGGACGCCCGGCTGCGCCTGGGCACTCGCGGAAATCCTCGCCGCCTCGGGCCTGCCGCCAGGCGTCTTCAATCTCGTGGTCGGATCCGGATCGGTGGTCGGCGAGACTCTCGTAAACCATCCGGACGTCGCCGCCATCAGCTTCACGGGCTCGGTGGCCACCGGACGCGAGATTGCGCGCAAGGCGGTCGGGCGGATGGCGCGGTTCCAGCTCGAGATGGGCAGCAAGAACCCACTGGTTGTCCTGGACGACGCGGATATGGCGACCGCGGTGAACGTGGCGGTGCAGGGAGCGTACTTCTCGACCGGCCAGCGGTGCACGGCCTCCTCCCGGCTCATCGTCACCGAGGGGATCCACGACCGGTTCGTGGACGCGCTGCTCCAGAGAATCGCTGCGCTGCGGGTGGACAACGCGCTGACGCCGGGCACGGACATCGGCCCCGTTGTCGAGCAGCCGCAGCTCGATCAGGATCTCGAGTACATCGCGGTCGGGGAGCGCGAGGGGGCGCGGCTTGCCACCGGCGGCGGACGCCTGAAGCGCGACACCGACGGGTACTACATGGCGCCGGCGCTCTTCGTGGACGCCACCAATGCGATGCGGATTTCGCGCGAGGAGATCTTCGGGCCTGTCGCGTGCGTCATTCGCGCGCGCGACTACGACGAGGCGCTCGCGATCGCGAACGATACCGAGTCCGGGCTTTCGTCGGGCATCGTCACCACCTCCCTCAAGTACGCGTCGCACTTCAAGCGCCATGCGGAGGCGGGCATGGTGATGGTCAATCTCCCGACCGCCGGCGTGGACTATCACGTGCCGTTCGGCGGCCGAAAAGCCTCGAGCTACGGGCCCCGCGAGCAGGGCCGGTACGCCGCCGAGTTCTACACCACGGTCAAGACCACTTACATCGCGCCTTGAGCCCGGTGGTACGTAGGGCGCAGCTTTAGCTCCGCCTCAACCCGCAGCTAGAGCTGCGGACTACGTACCCCGCCTGGAAATAGCGTCAGAGGCTCACTCGTACGCCGAGCTGCAACGTGCGCGCCGGGCGCGCACTCGAGATCGCGCCGAAGTCCGGCGCCCCGAGCGTGAAGCCGGGGATGTTGAAGTTCGTGCGATTCAGCAGGTTGTATGTCTCGACCCGCAGGTCGAGCGACCGGGCTCCCGGAAGGCTGATTCGCTTCTCCAGGTTCAAATCCGTCGTCACCAGTCCCGGTCCGCGCAGCACGGACCGCGGCGAGTTACCGAACGTGAACGGGGCGGGATTCGCGAACGCCGCCGTGTTGAACCAGCGCGCGAGGCTGCGGTCGCTGGATGGGAGCGCAGGACTTCCTGCCAGGTCAGGCCGGAGCGGTCCCGCCGGAAACGCGTTCGTCGTGTTGGCGGTCGTGAGCACCGTGAACGGCGGCCCCGACTGCATCGTCTGCAGGAGCCCGATCTTCCAGCCCCCGAGCAGGGCGTTCGCATAACGGTGGCGCGAGACGGCCGGCACCTCATACACCACCGTCAGCACGAAATGATGCGGCACGTCGCTGGCGCTCCGGGCCCAGTCGAGGCTGCGGCGGTACGCGTCCATGTAGCTGCCGGCATTCCCGTATTCGTTCGCGGACTCCGCATCGTCCATGTAGCGCGAAAAGGTGTAGTGCGTCAGCAGCGAGAAGCCGCCTGCGAAGCGCTTCTGTCCCCTCACGAACGCCGCATGGTAGCTCGATCGGCCAATCGACGGATTGATGAGCGTCACGTTGCTGAACTGCGGAAACGGCCGGCGGGCCTGCGTGTCGCCGGGGCCGACACTCGCGGACGGCACCTGGTTGAGAGAAAAATCGTTGGCGGTAAGGTGCCGGCTCACATTTGCGATGTACCCCGCTTCCACGACGAGCCCTGAACGGAGCTCGTGCTGGATGTTGAGGTTCGCCTGGTAGGACGTGGGCGCCACCTGGTGCGGATCGAAGTACGACACCGCCGTGTTCGGCCGGGTGCCAGGTGCCACGGCGCCGAATCCGGGTGTCAGCGGCTGCCGTGCGTAGGCCGGAAAGCCGTCGCGGAGGCGGAATGCGCTCTGCGTCGTCGCCTGCGAGACGACGAAGCTGGCCGCCGTCGAGAAGCCCAGGGCCGCCGTGTCTCCGATCGTGTTGCTGACTGTCGGCCCGTAGAAGATGCCGCTGCCGCCGCGCAGGACGGTTCGGCCTGAGTGCGACAGCTGATACGCGAATCCGATCCGCGGCCCGACATTGTTCCAGTCGGTTGCAAACGCACGAACCGGCGTGCCGGCGAGGCCCGCGAACGTGACGACCCCCGGCGTTCCCGACACAGGATTGATGGCGAGCGGATCGAACGAGTTCATCCGGTTATTGATCTCGCGCCGCGGGAGCTCTGCTTCCCAGCGCAGTCCGTAGTTGAGCGTGAACCTGTCGCTCAGGCGCCAGTCGTCCTGCGCGTACACGGCGAAGTACGATGCGCGCGTCTGGATGAGATCCGATATCTGCACGCTTCCGGCGTTCACTTCCCCGAGCAGGAACGACGCGAGCGCGTTGCCTGTGTTCGCCGCCCCGAGGTTGCTGGTGATGAGCGGCGAGAACGACAGGTTCCCCGATGAGCCGCGGTCGCGCACTTCGTCGTTGGCGCCGGCCCGGAATTCCGCGCCGAATTTCAGCGCGTGCCTCCCGGTGAACCACGAGAGCGACTCCAGCACCTGCCTGTCGAGGATTGGCGTCTGGAACCGGCTGACCGCGGCGCTGCTGAGCGCTGCGTAGCCGGGGATGGTGAAAGAGGGGAACGCCTGATCGGTCACGCCGCGCAGGCCGATGGCGCCCGCGAGGTCCGTGCCGAGTCCCGGACGCTGATCCACGAACTTGCGACGCAGGTAGGTCACGCGAACCTCGTTGCTGAGGCTCGGGCTGAAGATGTGCGTGTGCGCTGCGAGCAGGCTCTGAACGCGGACGTCGGTCCGATCCGCCAGGGGGTCGGCTACCGGATCACCGTACGAGCCGGTCACGTCGGTGCCGCTGTTATTGATGTAGTAGCGGACCGTCAGCATGTCATTGCGCCGCAGATGGTGATCGACACGAGCGAGCACGATGTCGCGATCGAGAGTCGATCGGCTGTTTCCGACGAAGTTGTTGGCATTGGAGGCCGTCCCGTGGCGATTGGGCAGCGGGAAGTACTGCAGCGCGGCCCGCGCCACGGGATCGAAGCGGTCGGCCGGAATGACGTTATCCGCGAACGGCTGTCGCGTGGCCGGATCGAAGATCGTCACCGGCCGGCCTGCGCTGTCGCGCAGGTCGGAAAAATCTCCCTGCCGGTTCTGGAGGGTCGGAACCGTGCTGATCACGGCATCGCTCGTGAGCTGGCGCGTGCGCTCCCACGATCCGAAGAAGAACGTCCGGCCGGGCCTCAGCGGTCCGCCGGCCGTCCCGCCGAATTGATTGAGACGGATCGGCGGCTTCGTGCTCGCGAAGAAATTCCGCGCGTCGAGCGCATCGTTGCGGAGCGATTCGAACACCGTCGCCCGGAAGTCGCTCGTTCCGGACCGCGTCGACATGACGACCACCCCGCCTGTCGAGTGCCCGAACTCGGCGGAGTAGTTGTTGGTGATCACCTTGAATTCCTGCATGGCATCCACAGGCAGGCTGGTCAGCTGCTGCGGCCTTGTCAGGCCGACCGCGTTCGAGGCGTTCCCTCCGTCGAGGATGAAGTTCTGATTGCGGGTCCGGCCACCCGCGACTGAGAACACCGGGTAGTTCTCGGCAGTCCCGCTGCCCGTGTCCACCATGACGACGCCCGGCGCGAGCGCTGCCAACGACGACGCGGCGCGGTTCGGGAGCGGCAGCGCTTCGAGCATCTGGCGCGTGACCGTCTGCGTGATGTTGGAGCTCTGCGACTCGATCACGAGAGGCGTCTCGCTCGACACGTTGACGGTCTCGGACTGCTTGCCGATCGACAGCACTGCGTCCACCGCGAGCGTCTGGCTGACTTCGAGCGTAATCGGACGCCGCACGGCGCGGTCGAAGCCTTCGAGATTGACCTCGACGCGGTAATGCCCCGGCACCAGCGCCGGCACCCGGTACAACCCGTCCCCATTCGACACCGTCTCGACCTCGACCCCTGTGTCCTCGTTGAGGACTTTTACGAGCGCGCCTGGCAGCGGTGCATCGGTCGCATCGCGGACGACTCCGGTAATCGTGCTCGTGCCCGATTGGGCGAACACCGGTATCGACAGAACCCAGGCAAGCGCGGCGAGAGCGGCGGCCCTCAGTAGTGTGCGTGTTGACATTGTGTCTCCCGAGGCGCACCTGTTCGCGGCGCACCACTGATCCGGACGAAAAAACATCGAAAGGAATCGTCTGGGCTGGCCGGGGGACCGACGGGGAGAGAGAAGAACCTGGCAGGATCGCGCGAGCTTTTCAGCCTCTCATTCGCCGGTCGCCGGCACCGTACACGCGCAGCGACACGTCGCCGACGCGAGGAGGGAGCCGCAACGGGGAACGAGAAGACCGTGCATTTTCGAAATCATCGTGGCTCAACCTCCTCCGGGGTGTCAAGCCGCGGCCGTGTGCGGCCAGCCACGAGAACCGGGTCTCGCCGCACAAGAACGTGAGCCGGGCCCCGGTGCCGGCGTGCGGGCGCACGCGCCCGGGCCTGCGTTTACAGGAGTTTAGACGGACCCTGTCGAGCGGTCTGAATCCTGCACATGGCTCATCGATACCGCGCTGCGAACGCGAGTGATCAACGAGGTCGTGATGCACGTCAAAGTGAAGAACCTCAGGGTCGTTCTGCTGACCGTGGCAATGGCGCTGGTGCTTGCGCCGGTTGTCCTGGCGCAGAGCATTCTGGACGCACGGCGCGTCGAATTCACTCCCTCGGCCGATCACGCGCTCGCGGACGCAAACGGAACGCCGCTCGTTCAGAGCTATTCGCTCGACGTGTACGTCTCCGGGAGCACGCAGCCAACCCAGACGGTGAATCTCGGGAAGCCGGCGCTCGACGTGGACGGCATGATCCGCGTGGACTTCGTATCGCTCCTGGCAACGCCGCTCGCGGCCGGAGTCGTGTACGAGACGCGCGTGTCGGCAGTCGGACCTGGAGGCGCGAGCGCCAGCCTGCCGTCGAACACATTTGGATTCACGCCGCCGTGCGCCCCCGTCATTTCGCCGGTCTCGCAGTCCTTCGCGGCCGCGGGCGGCACGGGCAGCGTCACGGTCACTGCCGGGGCGGGCTGCGGCTGGGGGGCGACGAGCAGCGCCGCGTGGCTGTCAGTCACCGCCGGCGCGACAGGCACCGGCACAGGGTCAGTGACCTTCGCGGTCGCCGCATCGACGGCAACGACACCTCGCACCGGAACGCTGACGATCGCGGGCAGCACGTTCACCGTGACGCAGGCGGCTGCGAGCTGCTCGTTCAGCATCTCGCCGGTGACTCAGAGCTTCGCGGCCGCCGGGGGCTCGGGATCGATTGCCGTCACGACAACCGCCGGGTGTTCGTGGACGGCCACGAGCAGTGCGGCGTGGGCGAGCATCGCGACGGGCGCCACCGGCTCGGGCGCTGGCAGCGTGACCTTCAACGTCGCCGCGAACACGACCACGTTGACGCGAACCGCGACCCTGACGGTCGCGGGTCAGACCTTCACCATCACGCAGGCCGCTGCGAGCTGCTCGTTCAGCATCTCGCCGGTGACTCAGAGCTTCGCGGCCGCCGGGGGCTCGGGATCGATTGCCGTCACGACAACCGCCGGGTGTTCGT
>JBBWZJ010000092.1:0-8807 GCA_039648985.1 Acidobacteriota bacterium
AAGAGGGCGAAGAAAAAGTAGTACGCCTGTTGAGCCGCGAGGTCGAACAGGTTATCGGTCAGGATGCCCCTGCCGGTGCGCTTCAGCAGTTCCTTCCAGCTGAGCGGAAGGTTGACGATCGCGTGCATACCGGACCGGAAAGCAAGCCAACTGCCAGCTGGGGCATCGGCCGGGTCTTCAGGAACCGTCGGGTCGGAGAGGGTGTTCACAGCCATGCTGTCCTGCGCATGCAAACTCGCGCGCGTCAGGTCAGCGGCCGCACCCGCTATGATCACCCGATGGAGTACGAGTGGGATGCCGTGGTGATCGGTGCCGGCATCATCGGTCTGGCCGTAGGGCATGAGCTGGCGCGGCGGGGAGCGAGGACCGCGATCCTCGAGGAACGCACGGCAGGCGCGGGCGCGACGCAGGCTTCGGCAGGCGTGCTGGCGCCATACATCGAAGCACCGGGCGCGGGCGCGCTGCACGAACTGACGGTTCGGAGCCTGCAGCTCTACGACGGGTTCATCGCTGACGTGCAGCAGGACGCCGGGACGGCGGTTGAATACAACCGTGCCGGGACCCTCGAGATTGCCACGTGTCCTGAGTCCGCCGATCGCCTGAGGGAACTCGCTGCGAGACTTGGCGCGCTGGGGGTGATAGCAGAGTGGATGGACGGCCCGGAGGCTGTGCGGCGCGAGCCCGCACTGAGCTTACCCGAGGGCGCTCTCTTAATCGGAACCCAGGGCTATGTGCGCGTGATGCAGCTGTTGGGTGCGCTGACGTCCGCCGCGCGCGCGCGGGGAGCGGTGCTGCTCGAAGGACGCAAAGTGGACCGGCTCGAATCGGGCGCGGACGGCAGCGTCACGATCGGAGCCGGTGCTGAACGCTACCGCACGCGCACGGTGGTCATCGCGGCGGGCAGCTGGTCGAGTCGGGTGGCGGCTGGGGGCGCAACCGTGTCGCCGATTCGCGGGCAGCTCGTGCAGCTTCGCTGGACGGGCCCGGCAATCACCCGTGTCCTCTGGAGTGAGCTCTGTTACATCGTCCCCTGGGCCGATGGGACAGTTCTGGTAGGTGCGACGGTCGAGGACGCAGGGTTCGATCAGCGCACGACGCTTGGCGGCGTGCGCAGCCTGATGGAGGCCGCCTGTCGCCTCCTGCCATCCGCATCCGATGCGACATTCGTCGGAGCGCGCGCCGGTCTGCGCCCCTCTACGGCGGACGGCTTGCCCCTCATCGGCCGATCCGCCGTCAATTCAGCCGTCGTGTACGCGACAGGACATTTTCGCAACGGCGTGCTGCTGGCCCCGCTCACTGCGCAGCTCGTCGCAGACCTGGTCGTCAGCAACAGGCACGATCCTGCGCTCGCGTTGACCGCTCCCGGGCGGTAAAGCTCAGCGCGGGTTTGACGACGTCTGCTGGGCGGTCTGGAACCCGACGAGCGCGAGCTGATACTGCAGGCTGGCCTGCAGCTCGTTGTTGCGCGCCACCGCGAGATCGCGCTGGGCCTGGATCACGAGGAAGCTCGTCGACATCCCGACTTCGAACCGCTTCTGTTCGGCGTCCAGCCGCTGCTCCGCGAGCTCGCGCCCGAGCTGCGCGGTCTCGATCCGCTGCCGGTTCTGCTCCAGCCGCAGCGCGGCGTCGCGCACTTCTCTGACGGCCACGAGCTCCACGTCGCGCAGTCGCGCCTGCGCCTGATCGCGTTCGATCCGCGCGCGTGCGAGATTCGCCTCCTCGGCGCTCTTGCCAATCGGGTAATTCATCGTCACGCCGAGCGTCCATGTCGGGAAATCCGAGCGGAAGACCTGGCCGAGCACGGTCCCGAACGACGTGTTCTCGGTACCGACGACCGTACCCGGAAAGCCGCCGGTCCGAAGGAGCCGCGATCCTCCCAGGCCGTTTGTCAGATACGTCGCCTGCAGCCGCAGGTCCGGCAGCGTGGCGTTCCTCGACAGCTTGATGTTCGTCTCGCCAATCGCAATCTGCGTTCGCGCCTCGACGATGTCGGGACGTTCGGCAAGCGCCCGGCGCACCGCAGCGTCGAGATCGGGCGGCGTGCCGGGCGGCGGCACGATATCGGTCGGCTCCAGGCGTGCAGTCCAGAAATCTGTCCGACCCGGGTTGAACACTGTCGTTCTGAGGACGTCCTCCGCTTCGAGAGCGGCCGTGCGGGCGACGATCAGGTTCTCGCGGCGCTGTGCGACCTCGGCACGCGCCGTCACGAGATCCAGCGGCGGCGACTGCCCGACGTCAACGCGCGCCCGGTTCGTCCGCTCGAGCTCCAGTGCGAGGTCCAGGGAGCGCTGCTGCACACCGACCGACGCCCGAGCGGACACGAGGTTCCAGTAGGCGTTCTCCGCGGCCGCCGACGTCAGCGCGACGCGGGCCTGCAGCCGCAGGTCCGCGATGTCGCGATTGCGCTGCGCGAGCTCCACCTGTCCCCGCAGGGGATCGGTCTTGAAGTTGCGCAGCAGCGGCTGCGAGAACACCGCCTGGACGCTCGACGTGATCGACGGCGTGAATGTGGACAGCGGGTTGGTCGTGGTCGTTCGCGCCGAGTCGAAACTGACGTCGTACGATGCGCCGCCCCAGGGCAGGACCTGGTTCACCCCCGCCGAACCCGACCAGAACGATGTGTTGACCGACGAGTCGCCCGAGAACAGGTTCGAGGACGGCGTCTTCTGGCTGTTCCGCTGCAGCGCGCTCGACAGGTTCGGCACGAACGCGCTTCGCGCAGCCGCCAGCCGTTCGGCGCTGATGGCTGGATCGAGGCGATCCGCCGCAAGGCCCGAGTTGTTCTCGAGTGCGAGCCGGACGACGTCGTCCCGCGTCAGACGCAGCACCTCCCCGGCGGAGGGCTGCGCGGGCGGGGCCGCTGCCGAAGTCTGAGGAGCCTGGGCGCGAGCGACGGATGACGAGAGCAGCAACGCCAGCAGCACCAGCGATGCCGTTGCTGCCGCCGGCCTGGAAGCGCGCTTCCAGCGCCACAACCTCACCTTCGAGAGGTCGTCGAAGAGCGAGTACGCCACCGGCGTCGCGACGAGCGTGAGGATGAGCACGAGCGATTGTCCGCCGATGATGACGAACCCGATCGCGCGGTTCGTCGCGGCTCCCACGCCGCTCGACAGCACGAGCGGGATCATGCCGGCGACGAAGGCGAACGTCGTCATCAGGATGGGCCGGAGCCTGTCGCGGCTGGCCTGAAGAATCGCCGCGTCGCGGTCCATCCCGCGCTCCCTGAGCTGGATCGCATGGTCGATCTGCAGGATCGAGTTCTTCTTCACGACGCCGAAGAGCACGAGCAGGCCGAGGGCGGAAAAGATGTTCAGCGACTGCCGCGTGATGATGATCGAGAGGAGCGCGAACGGCAGCGTCAGCGGCAGCGAGAGCAGGATCGTCACCGGGTGGAGCCACGATTCGAACTGCGCCGCGAGGATGAGATACATGAACACCAGGGAGAGCGCGAAGGCGAGCAGGAAGTTCTGTGCCGCGCGAGCGAGCTCCCGCGATCGGCCGGCGAACCTGGTGCTGTAGCCAGGCCCCATGTTCAGCGCGTCGGCAGCGCGCGTCATCGCCGACATTGCCGGGGTCTGCGACACGCCGGACTGCAGGCCGGCAAAGACGGTGACCTGCCGCTGACGATTCAGGCGGCTGATCTCGGACGGCGCCGTACCGGGGGTGAACCGTGCGATGTTGTCGAGCGGCACGCTGCCGAGCCGTCCGGAAGGGACCGTCATCTGGCCGATGGCTTCCGCCGACCGGCGGTCGCCCTCGGCGGCCCTGACGTGCACTTCGTACTGCTCGCCACCTTCGTTGTACGTCGTCACCTGATCTCCTCCCACCAACAGACGAAGCGCTTCGGCCGCGTCGGATATCTGGATGCCCAGGTCCGCCGCCTTCAGCCGATCGAGATTCACCGACAGCTCAGGCTTCCCGACGTTCAGCGAGGTGTCGACGTCGACGACGCCCGGTTCTTTTCTGGCGGTCTCGGCGATCGCGTTCGCGTATTTCTCGAGCGACTTGAGATCGGGGCCGTTGATCGTGAACTGAATGTCCGCGTTCTGATTGCCGCCGCCGCCGATCGTCGCGACAGGGCGGACACCGGTCCGCAGGTTGGTCGCGCCGGTCTGCGGGAGGACGTTCTCGCGCACGTCGTTCATCACCGCGAACTGGTCGCGGTGGCGGTCCTTCACAGGCTTCAGCCGCACGTAAACCGTGCCGAGGTTCTGGGTCCGTGCAGGATCGTCGCCGACGGACACGAGAGTGTACTCAACCTCGCCGAGCTGCCGGATCTTCGTCGCCAGCCGGTTCGCGATGATCTCCGTCGCTTCCAGGCTCGTCCCCTCCGGTGCCCGCAGACCCACCTCGAACTCCGACTGGTCGTCGTTCGGCAGGAAGTTCTTGTTGGCCAGCATGAAGAGCGGCACGCTGCTGAGCAGGACGAGCACCGCGATGCCGGCGATGGCCAGGCGATGAGCGAGCGACCAGCGGAGGATCGCCGTGTACGCGGAGTCGAGGGGCCGGAAGAATCGCGAGTCCTTCGAACTCTGTTGTCGGATCTCGTGCCCCTCCGCGTCTTCGCGCCGCGGCCGCATCTTGATCCAGCGGGCCGCCAGCATCGGCGTCAGCGTAAAGCTGACGAGCAGCGACACGAGGATGGCAAACGACATCGTGAAGCCGAAGCTGGTCATGAACCGGCCGACGATGCCGCCCATGAAGCCGACGGGTACGAAGATCGCGATGAGCGACAGCGTCGTCGCCATGACCGCCAGCCCGATTTCACGCGTGGCCTCCACGGCCGCCTGCGCCGGGGGACGGCCCTTCTCTTCGACGAATCGATAGATGTTCTCCAGGACGACGATTGCGTCGTCGATGACGATCCCGACCGCAAGCGTGAGGGCGAGCATCGTCATCGAGTTGAGCGTGAACCCCTGGTACCAGATCAGCCCGAAGGTCGCGATGATCGAAGTCGGGATCGCAATCGCGGCGATGATGGTCGAGCGCCAGTTCCAGAGGAACACGAGCACTACCGCGGCCGCCAGGATGGAGCCGAAGATCAGATGCTCCTCGACGCTCCGGATCGACGCCTTGATGAACTCCGAGAGGTCCCGGACCACCCGGATGTCGTATCCGGGCGGGATGAGTGGCGCGAGATCGGCGAGCTTCTCGTTCACCGACTCGACTACCTGCACCGTGTTCGTCCCCGACTGCCGCCGGACGGTGACGAGCACTGTGGGTTCGCCATTGAGGCTCGCCTTCGTTTCGGCGTCGGCCATCGAGTCTTCCACCTTCGCGACGTCGCGGAGGAGGATCGCGTGTCCCTCCCTCTGACGCACCACGATGTCGCCGAACTCCGCGACCGACTGCACGCGGCCGCGCGTGCGGAGCGTCATCGCCGTGGCGCCCTGCTCGACGCGGCCCCCCGGAATCTCCGAGTTCTGCGACTGGAGCGCGTGCGAGACATCGGTGACGGTCAGGTTGTAGGCGCGGAGGCGTGCCGCATCCAGCAGGATGTTGACCTGGCGCGAACGGCCGCCCGACACGACCACCTGGCCCACCCCGTTGACGCTCTCCAGCTGCCGCCTCAAAGTCTTGTCGGCGTACTCCGTGATGTCGCGGACGGGCTTTCGCGCCGAGACGGCGAGCGTGAGAACGGGAGCCGCATCCGGATCGAACTTCTCGACCGTCGGCTGCTGAATCGTCTTGGGAAGGAGCGGCAGGACGCGGTTCACGCGATCCCGGACTTCCTGGGCCGCGATATCGGCATCCTTCTCCAGGAGGAACGAGATGATGACCTGGGACACACCCTCGGACGAGCTCGATCGGAGCTCGTCGATCGCGCTGATCGTGTTGACCGCTTCCTCGATCTTGTCGGTGATCTCGGTCTCGACCTCCTCGGGGGCGGCGCCCGGCAGCCGCGTCGTGACGACAACCGTCGGGAAGTCGACTTTAGGAAAGCGATCGAGGCCGAGCCGGGTAAAGGCGAACGCGCCGATGACTGTCAGGGACAGGATCAGCACACTGGCGAAGACTGGACGCTTGACGGAAATCGCTGCGAGCCACTGCATGGGAATCTCTTAGGAAGTCAGAACGTGTGAAGCCTGGAGTTGGCGTGAAAGACCCGCAGCGTCAGCGCCGTCGGACGGCGACGCCGTCGGCGAGTCTGCCCTTCGGCTCAGCGGCCACCGCCTCGCCGGTGGCTAGACCGCTCGTGATTTCTACCTGCGGCCCGACGGTTTCCCCGGTCGTAACGATCCGCTCCTCTGCCTTGTCCCCCTTGATGACGTAGACCCGGCTCGTGCCGGCGACGGTCTCGACCGCGCTCGCGGGCACGAGCAGCGCGGGCGTGGACTGCGGCTGCTGAACGAGCGCCGTCGCGAACAGCCCCGGCTTGAGCCGGCCGTCAGGGTTCTTCGCCACGGCTTCGACCGTGAGGGCGCGCTGATCCGCACGAAGCGACGGAGAGACGTACCGGACCGTTGCGGTAAACGTCTCGCCCGGGTAGGCCTCGACCGCGACTCGCACCGGCTGCCCTATCTTGATGAGCGAGACGGACTGCTCCGGGATCGTGAGCTCGATGCGCATCGGATCGACGCGGACGATCGTCGCGACACGGGCGCCGCGCGTGACGTAGTCGCCGACGCTCACCAGACGCTCGGCGACCTGCCCGGCGAACGGCGCGCGGATGGACGTGTCGGCCGCGGCCTTCCGTGCGAGCGCCACGCGCGCCCTCGCGGCCTCGAGCGATCGATAGGACTGCTGTGCGACGTTCTGCGCCATCTGGTACTGCTGGCGTGCGGCGTCCACCTGGGTCTTGCGCTGGTCGAACTCGCTTTTCGAGACGACCTTCTGATCCAGCAGCGACCCGATTCGCGCGAACTCCGCCTCCGCGAGGTCGAGCGCCGCTTTGGCGTTCAGCGCATCCGGCACGCGTGCCGGGTCGAATGCTTGCCCCTCGGCAAGGCCGAGCCGCGCTTCGATCTGCGCGGCGTTCGCTTCGGCCTCGAGCAGTTGCGCCGAGGTCTCCGCCGGCGAGATCCGCACGAGCAGCGCTCCCGGCGCGACGCGCGAGCCGCGTTCGACCGGCGTCTCGATTACCCGTCCGGCGGCCTCGGCGCTGACTTCTGCCTGCTCATCGGCGAGCAGCGATCCGGTGACCCGCAGGAAGCGTTCGATCGGGCGGCTCTCGACAGCCGCGACGGACACAGCGATCGGCTCCGGCTTGGGGGCGGCGTTCACGATGCTGGAGTCCCCACCGCACCCGGCGGTGGCCGACAACGTGAGCGCGGTAAGAGCTGCGAGGACGAGACGTCGCGAAGCTGTCATGACTGCGAACCTCAACTGCATTTCTCTGGATGAAACCTGTGGGTGATGCCGACACGCAAGCCGGTGAGCGCGGCTTCGAGCGTGTCGTCGGCGAGCGCATCCGAATCCTCACCGGGCGCGAGCCGCTCACAGAGGCGCATGACTGCAACCCCGTGAACCGCGGCCATCAGGATCCGGAAGACGGCGTCAGGCTTCGTGCCTGGCGGGAAGCCGCCCGCCTCGATGACTGTCTGGATGCCGGCCGCCATCGTTTCTTTCATGTCACGCACGAAGCCGAACCGATCCCAGTGGCGGCTGATCTGCGGAACGGACCGGTCCACGAACATGAGAGCGAAGTATTCGGGATGCGTCTTGCTGAACTCGTAAAAGCGTCGGAAGCCTGCCCGGATGCTGTCGAGGGAAGGGGGCTCCTGAACGGCGCCCTGCTCGCACGCGAAGAGCAGCCGGAACCCTTCTTCAGCGAGCGCCAGGAAGATATCGTCCTTGCTCGGGAAGTAGCCGTAGATGGCGGCGGGGCTGTACTCGATCTTTTCCGCAATCTTGCGGATGGAGACGTTCTGATACCCCTCGGCGACGAACAGGTCGCGCGCGGCGTCCAGAATCGCGCGGGCTACCGCCTCGCGTTCCCGCTCCTGCCGTTCTTTGACGCCCACAGACCCCCTTGGAACACACCAGGTAAACAGTGTTTAGCCGACTAACACCGTTAGACGTCGGGACCGTGTGGCAGGTTCCCTGGAGGATGTATGCTGGATTTATGGCGAAATTAAGCGCAGACCGTGTGGAAAGCCTGTTGAGAACCGTACCCGGCTGGGCCGTAGCCGGCGACGCCATCGTCAGGGAGTTTGCCTTTCCGGGCTTCCCTGATGCCGTCGCGTTCGTCGTCCGCCTGGGCTTTGCGGCAGAAGCCGCGGATCACCACCCCGACCTGACCATCAATTACAAGCGGGTGCGTGTCACGTACAGCACGCACAGTGCGGGGGGACTCACGGAAAAGGACTTTGAAGGGGCGACGATGGCAAACAGGCTGGCGGGGTCCTGAACCGGGAGGTCAACCAATCGGGAAGATCGTCTCGAGGCCGTCAGCCGGGCGGGCGATCACATGAACGCCGACGAGCTCGCCAACCCGGCGTGCCGCGGCAGCGCCGGCATCGGTGGCGGCCTTGACCGACGCGACATCACCGCGGACCATCGCGGTCACAAGCCCCGCATCCACCTTCTGCCAGCCGACGAAGACCACGTTGGCCGCCTTGACCATCGCGTCCGCCGCTTCAATCATTCCGACGAGACCCCGGGTCTCGACCATTCCAAGCGCATCACCGGGGAGCTGTGTGGACATTGATTTACTTCGAGTTGCCACGCGTGACCAGAACCCACGAACCCCGAACCCGGAACCCCGAACCAGAACCCGGTACCCCGAACCCGGAACCCCGAACGAGCGCCTAGACTCTACTATGCAATCCGTCCGCGCGCCGAGACATCCAGCGGCTCGAGGACGT
>JBBWZJ010000105.1:0-2758 GCA_039648985.1 Acidobacteriota bacterium
TGATGGATCGCCGGGCTGCGATCATCCTGCTCACTGCGGGCCTCGCCGGCGCGGCGCCAGTGCATGGCCAGTCCGCTGCCCCGTCGCGCATCCTCGTGATGCCGTTCGAAAACGTGACCCGCGACGCTCGGATCGTCTGGCTCGGCGAGGCCGCGTCCGTGCTGCTCGCCGACGACCTGAATGCGCTTGGCGCGAATGCGATCACGCGCGAGGAACGTCGCGAAGCATTTCAGCGGCTGCAGGTGCCGCGGGCGGCGTCACTGACCGACGCGACGGTGATTCGGATTGGGCAGCTCGTCGGCGCCTCGCAGGTCGTCGTCGGATCGCTGCAGGGTGAAGGCGAGTCGCTAATCGTCACCGCGAGGAGCATCGGGCTCGAAGCGGCGCGGATCCAGGTGAATGTCAGCGAGCGTGGTACGTTGCCGGACCTGTACGACCTTTTCGAGCGCGTCGGTCGAAGGCTCGCGCCGCCCGGCGCCAAGCCGCCGTCCGAGGTCTCAGCCCTTCCGCGTCCACCGATCGCGGCGCTGGAGAACTACATCAAAGGCCTCCTCGCTGAGACGCCCACGAACGCGGTCCACTATCTGAACACCGCGCTTCAGGCGGATTCTTCGTTCGATCGCGCGCGGCTTGCGCTGTGGGACGTGTTTGACGAGCAGGCGGATCACCAGCGAGCGCTGGCTGCCGTTGCGCCTGTGGCCGACGGATCGCCCTGGTCCAGACGCGCGAGGTTCCTCGCCGGGCTGTCGCAACTGAATCTGAAGCGATACGACGATGCCTTCAATACGTTCAACGCGTTGGCCGATGCGCGTGCATCAGCGCCGGCGTTGAACAATCTCGGCATTGTGCAACTCCGCCGCGGCAGCACGCCCCAGACGGGGCTCGCCACCTACTATTTCCACCAGGCCGCGGAAGCGGACGCGACCGAGCCGGACTACTTCTTCAATCTTGGATACGCCTACTGGATGGAGCGCGATACGCAGGCGGCGATCTACTGGCTGCGCGAAACTGTGCGCCGCAATCCGGCCGACGGCGATGCGCATTATGTTCTCGGTGCCGCGCTTGCCTCTGCGAGAAACCCGACCGAGGCGAGCCGCGAGAAGGAGCTTGCGCGGCGGCTCTCTTCAACCTACGCCGAATGGGACAAGCGGCCCGCGGCGGAACCGGTGCCGAAGGGACTCGAGCGCACCAAGACGGACGTCGAGCTGCCGCATGCGCGGCGGGTCGAAGAGACGCTCGCCGCAAGCGGTCAGCGTGACCAGCAGGAGCTCGCACGGTTCTATGTGGACCGCGGCCGGCGTCTGTATCAGCAGGAAAACGATCGTGAGGCGATCGCCGAACTGAATCGCGCGCTCTTCCTTTCGCCGTACGAGGCGGACGCACATCTCCTGTTGGGACGCATTCACCTTCGAAACGGCCGCGTGCACGATGCGATCGATGCCCTGAAGATCTCGCTCTGGAGTGCCGAGACGGCCGAGGCTCATGCCGTGCTCGCAGCGGCCTACGCCGATGCCAAGGACGCGGACAAGGCCCGCGAAGAGGCGCAGCGGGCGCTCGTGCTCGACCCGCAGTCACCGGACGCGAGGCGCGTCCTCGATCGGCTTCGTTGACTTCTCGGCGTGCTAAAATCGGGGCGCTTGGCGTCCCAAACACACGACGACGGGTTCCACGAGATCCAACTAAACGGCAAACAGTTGGTGTTTCTCTTCATGGCCGCGACGGTCGTGTCGGTGGTGATTTTTCTGTGCGGCGTGCTCGTCGGACGGGGCGTCCGCGCCGAACGCACCGCAGCAGCCGATGCCGCGTCCATGAGCGAGCCGCCGCTCGCCGACCCTGCACCACTGGCGCCGCCGACGTCGGCGCAAACTTCAGGGTCAGCTGATCCGACCGCCGCGCCGCCGCCGACTGCCACAGAGGACCTGAGCTACTTCAATCGTCTGGAGAAGTCGAATCCGCCGGTTGAGAACCTGAAGCCGAGCGCGCAGGCAGCGAAGGGGACGTCTGCGTCCATCGGAACACCATCGGCGCAGCCGGCGGTGAAAGAACCTTCATCTGCCGCTTCACAACAATTCCCGCCGTCCGCAGGCGCGCCGTCCCCCGGTTCGGGATATGCGGTGCAGGTCGCAGCCCTCAACGTTCGCAGCGAAGCCGACGCGATCGCGAAGCGGCTCTCGGCAAAGGGCTACGCCGCATACGTCCAGACGCCGCCGAACGGAACCGCGTCGGTGTTCCGTGTGCGGATCGGGACGTTCAAGACGCGGCATGAGGCCGAAACCGTCGCGGCGAAGCTGCAGAAGGAAGAGCAATTCAAGCCGTGGGTCACGAAGTAGACGGCCAGCCCTCGCTGCGGTAGATCCCCCTAACACTCGGCGGCCGCTCTGCCTGCCTCACGAGCCCGACGACCTGTCGATGAGCGCCAGGCCCCACGGGCCTGCACCGACCGGGATCTTTCCGACGACGCGGTGGCTGTCCACATCGATGACGGATACATCGTTCGAAGGACCGTTCGCCGTGAACAGCGTTTTCCCGTCCCTGGAGATCGCGATGCCCCACGGGCGTGCGCCGACATCGGGAAACGTTTCGACGCGACGAGTATCGGCCGTGTCGACACCCAGGACGCGGCCGGTCCGCCCGGTCGAGACGTACACGCGTGATCCGTCGGGCGACGCGACGATGCCCATCGGCCGGGTCCCTTCGTCGAACTTGACCGTGCCGACGACGGTGTGCGTGCGCGTGTCGACGACCGAGATGGCTGCGC
>JBBWZJ010000114.1:0-2824 GCA_039648985.1 Acidobacteriota bacterium
AGATCCGACATTGCGATATAGAGCAGGCTCGCGGAGGAAAACGCGAGCACGAAGGGCCGGATGCTCGGAATCACGCTGACCATGCTGTAAGCGAGCATCGCGCCGACAATCCCCGACGCCCCGGAGACGACGTTCAGGATCAGCGCGCCACGGCGACTGTAGCCTGCGGCAAGGAGAATGGCGATATCGCCCACCTCCTGCGGAATCTCGTGCGCCGCCACCGCGATGGCCGTGTTCACGCCAAGCGGGATCGATGTCAGCACGGCGGCCGAGATGATGGCGCCGTCGAGAAAGTTGTGGAACGCGTCGCCAAAGATGACGAGGGGCGCCGCGGCGCCGTGCACCTGGCATTCGTCGGTATGGCAATGCCGCAGGAGCACGAGCTTCTCCAAGATGAAGAACACCAGGATCCCGCCGAGCAGCGTGCCGAATGCCTGTGACGGCGCGAGAGTTTCCAGTGCTTCGGGAAGCAGTGCGAGGAGCGCGACACCGAGCAGGGCGCCGACGGCGTAGCTGACCAGCCACGGCACCAACCGGGTGCGGACGCGAGCGTTACACAGCAGCAGGGCGGAAGCGACGAGCAGGCCGCCCAAACTGCCGAGAAGACTCAGCCCGAGGGCGGTCGCGAGCAACGGCACGCCAGCATTCTACCGGGTGCGGCCGCCCGCGTCAGTTGGCGATGTATCCCTTGCGCGCGCGCACGCGATAGTTCCGGTTGTGAACGTCGAGGCGGATCGAGTGCCAGCGGCCATCCTTTTTTCCCGTCGATTGGTACCCGAGGTAATACTGTTTGCTCAACTCGTCGGCAATTCCCGCCGTCGCCGGATCCAGATCGCGCGGCCCGCGGACGATCTCGGTGCGGCCGCCGCTGTCGTCGGTCATGTCGCGCAACGCGACGACATTCACGCGGTCGTCGCTGCGCGTGCTGCGCGGCCAGCCTTGCCCGAACTGGGGCAGCGGTTGCAATCCGCCGGGCCGGCGGCGGCCCGGTCCGCCGGGAAATGGAAACGGAATCGGAAACGGCTGGCGTGGCGGCGCCTGCCGCGGCTGCAAGACCGCGTCGCCTTCACCGTCGATACCAATCGCATACACCAGCACTTCGCTCTCGCGAATAAGCTGCCGCACTTCATGAACACCGCTGCGACTGGACGTGTCGTTGCCGTCGGAGATGACAAGCACCGCCTTCTTCTGATTGCGACCCGACGCCGCCATCGGGATCGCCTCGACAACCGCGTCGTACATTGCGGTGCCGCCGTTCGGCGTGATCCGTCCGAGCGCGCGCGACAGGAGCCGCCGGTCCGACGTCCACTCCTGCAACAGAACGGGGTCGTTGCTGAACCGGTAGAGGAAGATCTCGTCCCGGTCATCGAGCAGGTCGTAGAGGAATCGATCGAGGGCGCTCCGCGCCGCCTCGATTTTCTCGCCCACCATGCTGCCGCTCGTGTCCAGCACGATCCCGAGGCTGACCGGCACGCGTTCGGCGCTGAACTGCGTCACGGTTTGCGGCTGATCATCCTCGTAGACGGTGAAATCCTCCAGGCGAAGGTTGGGAACGAATCGGCCATTTGCGTCCGACACGGTCGCCGTGACGTTCACCAACTCCACGCCGCTCTTGAAGCGGAAGTTGTCGCCGCTCTGCGAATCCGGCGAGCGCGACTGTTGCGCCGCGAGCGTCGCGGCCGCCGCGAAGACGACGATGGCAACGGAGATGCCTTTGCTCATGTGACCTCGTGTCGCTCCTTAGCTCCTGCGATCGACGTGCGGCATAACGCGGTCCTCGGCTCTGAAGCTGACGCGATATCGGCTCACATCAGCCGCGCCGGGCACCGTCACGACGAACGGCGCGTCGTCGCCAGGGGCGAGCGTCACGGCGTTTACCGCCGCGCGCCCGCTCGTCACGAACCCGCCTTGTTTGTTGAAGAGCAGCACGACAGCCGTAAGATGCACGACGGCGGTCCCGCTCGCCGGGTTGCGAATCACACCGTGCACGGTCAACCGATCGTCCTCCCGTTCGTGTCCGAGCGCAACGAGTTCCAGTGGTGCAGCTGGAGTGTTCGTTGTTCTCGCCGCCCGGGTGGCCTGACCCGCCGACGCGGCCGGGTGCGCTCCGCTCGTGACAAACACCATCAGTGCGGCCGCAGACGCGACGACCAGCGCGCCACCGCCGAGAATGGCGACAACGCGTCGACGAACGGAGGTTGCATCGCGGTCCGAGTCCGTAAAGAGATGATCGACTGCGACGGGCGACACCTCGTTCAGGCTCACGTCGGCATACGGAGCCTTTGAACGCGCCCCATGAATGTCGGCCGCGAGCGCGGCAACTCGCGCGTCGGCGCGTCGACGTTCGTCGCGGAACAGCCGCCATGCGACCAGGGTCGCGATCAGCGCGAGACCGATCGAGATCATCGTCACGATCAACATGAGAGTCATATACATCCTGCGGGGCGGACCGTCCAGGTCCGCATCCTGCCGGACCTCACAAGGTCCGGCTTCGGGCGGTGTTATTACCGCAGCTTGAATTCCACCGCGACTTCGACAATGACGTCCACCGCTGAACCACGGCGCGTGGCGGGTGCAAATCGCCACTGGCGCACGGCCTGAACAGCGCGTTCATTCAAACCGCCGCCTAGACCCTCCAGCACCTTGACGTCACCAACGGAGCCGTCGCGTCGAACGATGATCTCCAGCACCACGTCACCGGAAATCCCCGCACGCCGCGCCTGCTCCGTATAATCCGCCTTCACCTCTCGAAGCAGTCGCGGCGCTTCAATGCCGGACCCGGGACGATACGGGCCGCCCCCTGTACCTCCGCCGGATCCCGGTC
>JBBWZJ010000141.1:0-6402 GCA_039648985.1 Acidobacteriota bacterium
ATGAGAACGTCGCGTGGGCCGAGATCCCGGCGCTGAATGGTCGTCTTCTCGAACGGGGCCTTGGCGGCAGGAGTCGCGTAGGCAGTTACAGAACGCATGCGGTGTCTGTCTCCTCAGTCGTCGGAAGCTTCGTCTGATCGTCTAACCATGTGCGTAACCGATCGGTGCCTATGCCTGATCGGTCAGGTTCGGGGACCAGGCGTCTCGAGCGTGCTGGCCTCGCGGATCACGTCGAGGGTGCGGGTCAGATCGTTCAGCCCGACCCGCCCGTCGACGGAGGCGGAACGGGCCCAGTATTCCAGGTCCGCGGCGACCGCGGTGACGCTCATCCGGCTGGCTTGCTCCGGGGTCAACTCTTCGTGATGGTCCATGGCCGCTGGTCTCCTTTCGCGCGATCGACGGGGGCGTGCCGGTGTACGGCACAAGGTTCACCGCACAAGGTTCACCGCACAAGGTTTACGGCACGGTTTAGGGCACAGGGTTTACGGCATGAGGACATCGTCGCGCGACGACGATGCCGGGCGCATCCCGGCAGGCGCCCGTCGTGCCCGGCTGCTGACCGGAGTTCTCGCATTCCTGCTGGCCGGTACCGCGTGGATCTACTCGAATGAGTGATGTCGGAGCGAGGGCGCGTCGCGATGCTCGTCAGTAGGTCATGGACCGGATCGATAGCTACGAAGCAGGCCGCTACCCCGGACGGCGCAGCGAATGCGGGAGGTTGCCGGTGCTGAGCCCGCCAGTGGAGCCGCGCCGCATTGCCGTCGCCCGTCCTGATTCGAAGCCGCGCGAGCGAGGCGCGGGCACCTCCGGCGGCCGCAGACCACGGGTGTGGGTGCTGACGTGCGCTGCTCTCATTCTGCTCGCGGGCATACTCATCAGCGCGGCACATGTGGATGGTGAGAGCGGGCAGGACCTGCTCAGCCTGCTCGGGTCTGCCGGGCGGGCATTCCTTTCGCTGCGGTGGCAGTACGCGTGCGTGGTACTCGCGCTGGCGGCGTCGCATTACGTGGCGACCGCCGTCGCGGCACGTTCGGCGGCCGGCATTCCACTTCCGCTCGCCGAGACGCTGTTCGTCCAGCTCGCCGCAGCCGCCGCGAACAGGCTCACGCCGGCGGGCATCGGCGCGTCTGCGGTCACCGTGCGCTACTTCACTCGACGCGGCCTTCGCCTTCCTGCAGCGCTTGGCGCCGTGGCGGCGCTGAGTGTTCTCGGCGCTGTCGCAGATCTGATCGTGCTGTCGATACTGGTGTTCGGGGGTCGGTGGCTGGGTCTGTCGGGAGGCTCGCAGGAGATCGCGCTTCTGGCAACCCACGTTGCGCACCTGGTGGCACCCCTTGGCTCACGATGGCTTTGGTCGGCGGCGATCGCCGTCGCTTTCGGACTGGCGGTGATCTGGGTCAGATCAAGGCGCGCCGGACACGCTTGTCACTGGCGGCAGTTCTGGACGCCCATCGGCTGCCTGATGCGTCGCCCGTCGTCGCTCGCGACTCTGCTCGTCGCCTCCGGTGCGACGACCCTGATCCTCGGTATCGCTTTCGTGGCAAGCACTGGGATGGTCCCCGGAGCACGGCCCCATGCCAGCCTCGGCGCCCTACTCATCGGATTCATGATCGGGGCAGCGGCCGGCTCCGCGGTCCCCGTCCCCGCGGGACTCGGTTCCACCGAAACGGCGCTCATCGCCATTCTCATCGAGGTGCGGGTGCCGGCGAGCCACGCGGTCGAGGAGGTGCTGATCTTCCGCACCCTGACGTTCTGGCTCCCCGCGGTGGCCGGCGTCCTGGCGACCCGACGGCTGAACCGGCGACGAGCGCTCTGAGAATGGCGGCTGTGGACTTGTAGTCAGTGGACGTTGGCCTTGAGGAACGCGACCGCGCGCTCCCAGGCAAGGTCGGCGTGCTGCTTGTCGTAGGTGCCCAGCTGGTCCTTCTCGTTGTGGAACGCGTGCCCCGCCGGGTAGTAGAAGAACTCGACCGTGCCTTGGGATTCGTCGCGGATCTGCTGTTCCTGGGCACGCGCCTGCTCGACCGGATAGAAGGCGTCCAGCTCGCCGTAGTGACCCTGGACCGGGGCGGTGACGGTGCTGTACTGATGCGGAACGGCAGGCCCGACGCCGTAGAACGGGACTGCCGCGCCGATCTTGTCGCCGTGCTGCGCCGCAACTTGCAGCACGAAGCCACCGCCCATGCAGAATCCGACGGCCCCGACGGTGGACGAGGTCACAGACGGCTGGGCCAGCAGGTAGTCGACGGCGCCGCTGAGATCCTTCGCCGCCTGCTCGACGGGCAACGCCTCGAGCATCTTGCCGGCCGTATCGGTGTCGTGGGCCACCCGGCCGCCGTACAGGTCGGGTGCCAGCGCGACGAACCCCTCGGCGGCGAACCTGTCGACGACGTCGGCCATGTGGTCGTCCAGCCCCCACCATTCCTGGATCACGAGCAGGCCCGGGCCGGAACCGCTCGCCGGCTGCTTCAGGTAGCCGTGCGCCTGTCCGCCGTTGCTCGCGAACGTCACGTTCTGGCGCGGATTGATCTCGGTCATGGCGGTACCTCTCGATGAAATGGGTGGTGGGTCGATCACGTCCTAGTCGGCCGCCGCATCGGCGACGCATCGGACAACGCCGTCAGGAATCAGTTCGATGAATCTCGACGCCGCCTGCAGTGCGGCTTGCAGGCACGACCCCCATGCGTGCCCGCGGCGCTCCATAGACTCCGCGGCACGTAACACCACGACCGCGCCCAGCGTCAGGTCGAGTGGATGGAGTCCAGAGGCGTACCCGTCAGCGACAGTCTTGTTCGCAAGTCTACTCAGGGCCGGAAGCGGCACCCCCGCCTTGATCAACGCCAGGTTCACGATGCTGTCCCCTGCCGCCGGGCAGCTGTAATAGCGCCCCCGCGGGGAAACCGCGGAGCCGCGTCGGCGCGGCGAGCGAAAGGCGGCGCCGCGGTCCCGGACACAACTGTCCAGTAGGTCAAGCGCATCAACGATGTCGATCATGGCTGGCTCCGTTTCAGGAAGGACCACGGATTGCGCTCGCGCGAGGATTGGTGGTCAGATGTTGCCGACATCGGCTCGCTCACGCCGCGAGCGCGATGTTGCGCGCATAGATCTCGACCTCGGCGCCGCTCATTCCGCGAAGCAGTAGGCGGTAGGAGAAGGCGTCACGATCGAACCGCTCAGGGCGCAGCAGGTGCATTGGCGCGGCACGGTGGAGCAGATCGAGCGTCCGGACGCTGATGCCGCGCAGCGCAAGACGACGACCATCGGACAGCTCCAGCGCGATCCCGTTCGGAGCTCTTGAAATGACCACAACGTGCCCGGCACGGCCGGCCAGGTAGCGGGCGAGTTCCTGCTCCATGCGACCAAGCTCGTCCCGAGCGACCGCCTCCAGATGCGCATCGAGCGCGGCGAGTTCTCGCGCGCCGATTGCTCGAGCCAGGGGCTCGCGTGCCGTGCGGCGCTTGTGCCGGCATCGTGCTGCTATCGCGGTGCCGACGAGCGCCATCGCGATACACAGGGTGACTAGCATTCGAAGCCTCCTTCCAGGGTGTCTTGCATCGATGCAGGGCTTGGGCGGACGGATCCTGGCCGGCGTACCGGTTACCGAAGTCATGCGCTCCGCAGCGATTGCTCGCGTTCGACGGCCAGACGGGCGAGTTCGACTCGGGACCGGATCTCGAGCTTGCGGAACACCTGGCGCAGATGGAACGCGACGGTATGAGAGCTGATGAACATCTCTGCCGCCACCTCACGGTTGGTCAGACCCAGTGCGACCAGTTCGGAGATCTTCCGCTCGGTCGCTGTCAGGCTTTGCCAACCGGACGAGGCGCGCTGCTCGTAGGTCCAGTGCCTCACCCGAACACCGAGATCGCGCAGCAGCGAACGGACGCGAGCGCTGTCGCGGGCGGAGCCGAGTTGGTCGTAGGACGCCAGGGCCTCGCGCAAGTGCTCAATGCTTCGCTCGCGTAGACCGCGGTCGGCGCACAGGACGGCGTGCAGTTCTTCAGACGAGGCTCGCGTCCGCAGGACCGCGTCGCTCTCCACGACGTCGCGAGCAGAGCCCAGGACCACGCCTGTCCGTTCCGCCGGTCCGTACAGCGTGTCTTGGTCTCGGTCGATCTCGCCTTGTCGGGGCATGGAACGCTCCTGTCACCATTCCGGTTCGATGCCGTCAAGCCTGTCGCGGTGCCGCGGCGATGTCGCCCGTGCGAGCGACCATCTTCGGATCTGGCTGGTGCTACTGCGGAAGTACCTGCTAGCCGGTATTGCGACCGAGCGTCGTCGCTGTCACTCAGCCAGTGGTGGCCGGCCTCTTCACACAAATTCCCACGGGCACAATCGGCACGTCGATGCCAATTACGCTTTTGGGTCATCCGATTGATTTCGACCGTCATTGCCGCCGGAATTGGCGCTCACTAACTGCAGGATCGCCTGGGCGGAAAGCGCTGACTTGGCAAGGAAGCCGATCGCCACGCTGTCGGATATCAGGTCAGCGAAATCCTCTTCGTCGTGTGCCGACACGAAAATGATTTCCGGAACGGTGCCCGGTTCGGGCTGCGACGGCTGGGTGCCGAGTTGCCGGGCTACGTCGAAGCCACTCTCAGTGCCGAGGTCGATGTCCAGTATTACCAGGTCTGGTTGAAACTTCTGTACGAGATCGATGGCTTCGGCGCCTGTTGATGCCTTTGCAAGTACGACAAGCCCCTCGCGCTCCAGCAGGCGCCCTGCCACCTCGGCGAACTGAGGATTGTCATCGACGATGAGACAGCGCAAGGGCATCTTCCAATGATGGCAAGGGCACTACCGGCCACGCATTCCCGCTAGCGTGAAGGTTGTCCTCAACGCCAACCCGGAGTCCGGCTGACCGAACCTTTGCCTGCTACCTTCCCGCTAGCCGGTAGTCCGAGATTCGGGCTGGCCGGACGCCCAGATGGGCGCTGGCGGCACAGACACGCGAGGGCGGGCCGGCGACGCTGAGTGCCTACGCAGGAACTCCACATTAGACCGTTCGCCGGATGTGGACGAGGCACCGACGCCGTTCCACATCAACTATCTATCGTTCCTCGGAAAGCGTGATCAGGATGACGCTAGCCACCCGGGCCGAGGCGCTATTCGCCAGCAGCCTGCAGCCGTCGGATCAACCCACATTTGACGAGGTCGTCGCGGCGATCGGCCGCAGCCTGCGGACACACGGAGGTGTTTCTGGGTGCGTCGATGCCGTCGCCGCTCAGTACGGAGAGCACCCCGAGGAGGCGGCGAGCCGGATGCGATGGGCGCTTTCGCTCGTAGTGGAGCGTCCAGTGGCGGTTGCCCAATAGCGTTCCGGATCAGGAGGGGGCACCCCACACCGGTTGCGATTTCCAGCTAGCAGGTAACGGCAATGCCCGCTGACCGGGCAGACCAGACCACCCGCATATTGCCAGGCTGTAGGCGGCACAATTTGTGCCCGACACGGGAGGTGACGATGGCTACCACCGATCTCGCCTCGTCGCATCACCGGGGGCCAGCCCTTTCCGCGGCGGTATTGACGTGGCTGGCGTGACTGTGTCAACCGTAGTGGCGGGGATGGTCGATACTCGTAGCATGCCGACTCGGGTCGTGCTCGCCGATGATGATGTGCTGCTGCGTGAGGGCCTGGCCAGCTTGCTCGATCGTTCGGGATTCGAGGTGGTGGGTCAGGCCGGCGATGGGGCCGAACTGCTCGCGCTGGTTCGGTCAACGCGGCCGGAGGTGGCGATCGTCGACATCCGGATGCCCCCGGCTCATACGACCGAGGGTCTGGACGCGGCGCGGGTAATCCGCCAGGAACTGCCGGGCACGGCGATCATCGTGCTGTCCGCGCACGTCGAGGTGGACGAGGCGATGGAGTTGTTGGCCGGCGGCGAGCGGCTGGGTTACCTGCTGAAGAGTCGAGTGACTGACCTAGCCGAGTTCATTGAGACCGTCGAGCGAATCACGGCGGGCGCCTCGGTCGTGGATCCGTCATTGGTGCAGGAGCTGGTCAAGGCTCGGCACCGACGTGATCCGCTGGACGTATTGTCCCCGCGGGAGCGCGAGGTGCTGGCCTTGATGGCCGAGGGCGGCTCCAATGCGGGGATCGCTCATCGGATCTTCGTCTCGGAGGGCACGGTCGAGAAGCACGTCCGGAGCATCCTGACCAAGCTCGATCTGCCGGAGAGCCAGACCGACCATCGACGGGTGTTGGCGGTCCTGAGGTTCCTCGAATCCCGCTAGACGAATCATGCGGCCAGGTCGATCGCACATTCCCGCCAGCCGGTAGTCCTCCAGCCACGCTGGCCGGACCCCGCGACTGGTGCTGGCGCCGAAGACACAAGGCACCCGGAGCGGGAGTGTGAAGCAAGGAAAAATCTCCCGGCAGGATGGATAGGTAGCACCGCCGCGACT
>JBBWZJ010000144.1:0-50840 GCA_039648985.1 Acidobacteriota bacterium
CCACTTCTCCGCCGGGGGCCCGGCGACCCCCAGGCGAGGTTCGAAGCCCTGGGAGACCGAGTGGTAAAGCGCGCGACTCTCGCGGCTCCCGTCCGTGGCCCGTATTTGCTGGCCGGTCGTGAGGTCGACGGTGGACTGGAGGTTGTTCTTCTCGACGACGGGCTGCGTATAGGCCCACCGCATCCCGAGGTTGAGCGTGAACTCCGGCTTCAGCTTGAAATCATCCTGGACGTAGAGCGCGCTGCGGTTGTGCAGGTGCGTCCAGGGCGCGGCTGCGCTGCCGCGGCCTTTGCTCCCGACCTGGTCGAGGAGAAAGTCCGAGAATGCGAATCCGGAAAATGCCCCGGAGTAACCGAAGAGGCCGAGCAGGCCGTTGTTGCCCGCGTAAAACCGGCGCTGCACGTAGTGCAGGAGCTGCCCCCCCACTTTGACCGAGTGCCGGCCAGTGAGCCACGTCAGCTTCTCGTTGAACTGATAGGTCCTGTCCAGGGTGTCGGTGTCGCTCGCGCCCGCGCCGGGCGACGTGAGCCCACCGCCGAAGCCGATCGAGCTCAGTCCGGCAATCGGCTGTCCGCCCGCTATGCCCAACGCCGCGTTCGCGTTGCCGATGCCCGCCCAGTCCTTTGTGGCGCCGACGATCGTGATCTGGTTGAACCCGACGAGCACTTCGTTCACGAGCGACGGACTGACAACCCGGTTCCAGTTGACGGCTGTATTGCGAAACGGTGCGTCGGTCTGGCTGCCCAGCAGCAGCGGCATCGCCCGCTTGCTGGTCTTGGCCTGATACTCGGCGAACGAAAACCGGCCGAAGACCTTGTCCTTCGCCGACGTGTTCCAGTCGACCCGGAAATCCCCCTGGTTCGCCCGATTCGTCGTCAGCGTCTGCCCGACATAGTTACCCGTGACCCCGGTGACGCTCCGGTTGGGCAGCGGGTACAGGTTGGTGTTGTTGAGGAGCGCCGCCGCGATCGGGCTGATGCGGCTCGCCGGAATCTGGTTGCCGGCAAACACCTGACCTGTGAGAGGGTCCTTGATCGTTGCCGTTACGCTCGACAGGTCGCCGCGGCGCCATGCTTCGGGGGCCACCGAGATGGTTTCGGAGCCCGGCGCGTCGAACCGCGTGCCCTGGTAGTTCCCGAACATGAAGAGTCTGTTCTTGACGATCGGGCCGCCCAGCGTCGCGCCATAGATATGCTGCGTCCGCTGCGGCTTCGCGGCGTGCGACCTGTTGTTCGCCCACGAGTTCGCGTCCATGCTGCTGTCGCGATAGAACTCGAACAGGTTGCCGCGCACGAGATTCGTGCCCGACTTGATGACGTTGCTGATGACCGCCCCGGCTACGTTCCCCGTATCGGCACCGTAATTGTTCGTCTCGACGCTGATCTGCGCGAGTGCGTCTGGGCTCGGCTGGTACGCCACAAGGTTGTCGATCGACTCGTTCATGTCCACGCCGTCAATCGTGTAGTTGTTCGTCTGCTCACGATTACCGTTCACGTACGGGCGGCCGCCGCCGAAATTGCGGGATCCGGTAAACGTGCTCGGATTCGGCGTCACGACCCCCGGCAGCAGAAGCGAGAGCTGCCCGCTGTTCCGGCCGTTCAGCGGCAGCGCGGTCAGCGTGGTGCCGGAGATGACCTCGCCGACGGTCGCCGACTCGGTCTGCAGGACCTGCGACTCGGAACTGACTTCGACCGTCTCCTCGACGCCCCCCAGTTCCAGCTTGAAGTCCTGCCGCGCGATCTGCTGCGCCTCCATCTGGATTGGCTTCGTCGCCGCGGTCTTGAACCGGGAGAGCTCCGCCTTGACGACGTAGCCGCCGACGGGCAGCGACGTGATGGTGTAGTTCCCCGCGTCGTTCGAGGTCGCCGTGTACTCGACGTTCGTCGCCTGGTTCGTGGCCGTGACGGTGGCGCCGGGTACTGCCGCACCGCTCTGGTCGGTAACGATGCCGGTGAGGGATGCGGCGCCCGTCTGGGCGAATGCCGCGTCCGGAAGGATCAACGCGAGCGCGAACAGGACCAGTGCAAACCGCCAGGGCTTCATGGTTCCTCCGGAGATGCGGGATGTGCGGCGCCGGGCCCGTCCGCCGGCGCGGACAGGGGCGAGCGTCACTGTGACCCAGTAGGAGCACCCGTTTCGGCGTAACCATGGCCCAGCCTGACGGCTGAGTCAAGGGCCGTTTGACAGAAATATTCGCCCGCCGGTGCGTAGTGCCGGCAGCACCACCTCCGTGAACCCGTCCCGGTGCTGATACGGCAGCAGTGTGGACCGTTCCTCGGGTGACTCGTACTGCACGAGCGAGTACGTGCCGGCAATGCGCATCTGCACGGGCAGGGGCTGGTGCGCGTAGTTCAGCACGTGCACGCGCATCGACCGGCCGTCCGGGTCCTTGTACGCCGCCGCAATCACCGTGATGCCGTTCCAGATGTCGATCGAGCGATGCGCCGCGCCGAGCAGCTCCCGGATCTCCAGCGCGAACTTGTCCGGATCCGCGACGCCTTTGCGGACTTCGACGACCCGCCCGTCCCCGACCTTGTAACTGACGCGCTCATCGGAGGTGACGAGGGGTCGGAGCGCCGCCCAGGGGCTGACAGACCCTGCCTGAGTCCCGGCGACGCCCGTGCGATCGAGTACTAACGTCCCACCCCGATGCGCAAAGCCGTCCAGGACGCTGAACTGAGCGGCGCTCGGCGAGTCGAGCACGATCAACAGATCCAGGGAGGCGGTGAGCTCCGTCGTCAACCCCGCCGGCGAGATCAACTGAAAGGGCAGGTTGTGCCGCGACAGCAGGTTCATCACTTCGAACCACGCCTGCGGATCCCGGGTCACGACGCCGATGTTCGCCACCGGCACGGATTGGTCCGGAAGTCCCCACGAATAGAACTCCATCGATTGACGGATACGCTGCCATGCCTCACGGGCCTGCGGCAGGCCCAGCAGCAGGTCTCTTTCGAAACGCTGGTGAAGCGGCAGCAGCAGATCGCCGCCAAAGCTGCCCGCCTCCGCAATCGCGACCAGGTAGTTCTCGGTGTCCGGCCCGTCGTCGAGCTCCGACTGTGTTTCGGACTGCCACTGGTAGGTCATGAAGGCGGTGGGCCCCGGCGTGCCTCCGGCCGCGGTGCCGCCGTTCGATGCCGTCGTGTGCACGATACGCATCAACGCCGCGTTGTTCTCGATCCAGGGCTGTGCCGACCGGTTCGAGACCTGCAGCACCTCCCCGTGGCGCGTGACCCAGTTCGAGCGGATGTGTGGCCACTTGCCGCGCTCGTCGAGCGTGATGAGGCGACCGCGCCGCCCGAGCCGGGCTCTGAGAAGAGCCAGCTGCTCCCCGGATGCCTGCCCCCGCACGATGACGCCCGCAAACCCTTCGGCCGGGGGGCTGAAGGTTGAAAGCGCACGCGCTGCCACTTCCAGGTAGACGCGGTACCCGCGCGTCACGGCGTTTTGCGCGGCGCCGCTGTTCTCGGCTGGAATCACGAGCGTGGCGATGCCGAGGCTCGCCGACGATGGGACTTCAGGCTGGTCCCAGCGGATCAACACCTCCGCGGAGCACAAAGTGGGTGCGATGAGCGCGAGAGCGAGCGCGGCGCAGGCGGTCAGACGCCGAAGCACCTCGCAATCGGAGGCCGCATGCGCGCGCCGCTGATCAATACGCATCGGACAATCGGAGCGTCGAGGGCCGGTACGCATGGGTCAGGTTGCCGGACTGTGACGTCCACACGCCTGAGACGTCTCCGAACTGAGCAAGAAGTCCGTCCGCCTCCGCGATCGGGAGGATGACGAGTGTCGTGGAGAGAGCGTCCGCGATGCTGGCGCTGTCCGCGACGACAGTCACGGCCATCCGCGCCCGGGCGGGCGCGGCGGAGCGCGGATCGAGGATCTCACCAAAGGCGCCGGCGGCGAATGCAAAGGGCACGAGATTCTGTTGCGACGTGGAGAGCCCGCGATCCCGAAGCAGCAGCGTCGTCTGCACCGCGGCAGCGTCCCCGAGCCGCACGGGCCACCCGGCCGCGCCGGGCGGTGCGCCTATCGCCCCGATGGAGCTGCCACCCCCATTGACGAGGGCGCTCGTGATGCCCGCTGCCTTGAGGACCGCAATCGCGCGATCCACGGCGTATCCTTTGCCAATCCCGCCGAGATCGATCTCGACGCAGTCGTTGCGGAAGTGGATCCGATCGGGTTCGCTGGTCTCGATATTTTCGTAGCCAACGCACCGCTTCGCCGCGGCGATTTCGGCCGCGGATGGGGCGCGGCCCTCGCGCCGTGCCGCCTTCCAGGCTTTCAGCAGAGGCGCGATCGTCACGTCGAACACACCGCCCGACCGTCTCGACACGATCAGCGACTGCTGGATCACCTCGAACAGCGCCGGCTCGACTGAGACGAAGCCGCGGCTCCCCTCGCGGTTCAACCTCGAGAGATCACTGTCGGCCTTGTAATCGCTCATCACCTGGTCCAGCCGGAGAATTTCGAGCATCGCGCGCTCCACGGCGGCCTGCCCCTCAGCGCGAGACGCGTGGTACGCCACGATGTCGAACATCGTGCCCATGCAGTACCGCTGCACGTGGACCTGCGACAGCGTATCGGCCGTCAACGCGGGAGAGAACGCCAGGATCATGAGCGCGAGTCGGAGCGTCGCCCGTTTACCGGAGCGCATACAGGACGCCGGGGTAAGTCGCCAGGTACAGGGCTTCGTCGGTCACGATCGGCGTGGACTGCAGTGAGCCGCCCAGGTTCGCACGCCACAGCTCCTCACCGGTGTTCGAGTCGTAGGCCTGGGTGGATCCATAGAAACCCTGGATGCACGTCATCGATCCTCCAGCCACGGGCGTGGCTGTAATGGTCCGCAGCGATTTCGATTTCCAGATTTCCCGGCCGTCTGTCACCGCGCGCGCATAGACGAACCCGTCTTTGCCGCCGAAGAACACCCGGCCGTCCGCGACGGCGGCTGACGAAGCAATCCCGAGGTCGGTCTCGAATTTCCAGCGCACCGCACCGGACGCGGCATCGAGTGCATAGAAAAAGAAATCTTCCGAGCCGACGAGCACCATCCCGTCCACGACCGCGGGAGACGCAATCACGCTGTCCCCGGCCCTGAACGCCCAGCGGTCCTTGCCCGACGCGCTGTCGAGGGCATAAACCTGCCCGTCCGTGCAGCCGAAGTACACGAGCTCGGCGGACGCGTAGGCCGTCGAGCAGATCCGCCCCTGCATCTGCCGCTGCCATCTCGTTCGGCCGCTGCTTCGATCGACGGCCTTGAAGGTGCCGTCAGTGGACCCCGCGTAGACGGAATCGTCGCGCACGATCGGCGTCGTCCAGATCGCGCCTTCCCCTGCCGCGCTCCACTGGAGCCGGCCCGCTGTGTGATCCACCGCATACAAAGCGCCGTCGTCACAGCCGAAGAACACGAGGTTCCCGGAAATGGACGGCGTCGAATCGATCGCGGCGCCAGCCTGGAACTTCCACCGGATTTTGCCGGTTCGGCTGTCGATCGCATAGACGCATCCATCACGGCACGTCACGAACAGAGATCCGTCCCTGAGGACCGGGCTCGAACGCACTGAGTCCGGGAGTCCCACTTTCCAGACCAGATCCTTCGGGGCCGATCGACGGGTTGCCGATGTGCCGCCTCGCCGCTCGTTGCCACCGAGCAGCGTGACCCAGTCCCGATCGGTGTGATCGCCGCTCACGCGATCCTCACCACGCGGCGGTCGATCTTATCGAGCTCCCACGTGCCGAGCCCCAGTGCCGACGCCGTCTTGATGTGGCCCGGCTCGCGGTAGAACGGGCTCTTCATGAACGACTGCTGCATGTCGGCGCTGGTTCCGAGATGATCGGGGTTGCGATCCCACACAGAGGGGGCGCCAACCTCCCGCCGCTTCTGTTCCACGATCTCGAGCTCGATGCGGTCAACCGCCACGGGGTCTGTGCCGAGCAACAGCGTCTGCGGTTCCCAGACGAAGTCCGGGTTCCACGCAAACGGCCCGCTGTGGTACACGGCCCGAATGCCGTCCATGATGTTGAGAACGGCTTTGGACCTGACAGGCGCCGCGCTGCACATCACCGCAATCACCGGATCCGTGTAGGTCTTCGGATCCACGTGAGTGCGGGCCACATTGTTGAAGGATCCGTACGCAAGGTTCTTCAAACAGCCCGTGACGCCCGAGGCATTGTGCTCCTTCAGGCACGGCAGATTGACGATCTTCGTCGCCTCGGTTGACACGACGCTGGCCAGGTAGGATCGGGTCTCGAGCTCGCCGAAGCAATCCATTTCACAGAAGACGGCGGGATCGTATCCGCCCCGCGTTTCCCCGCCGACGGCCCAGCGCTGGTCGAGCCCGACGACGCGAACGCCGGCGGGGAGCAGGGCGTGGTAGCCATTGACCTCGAGCTGATTCGAGTTCCTGTCGTACACGATGATGTGCTTGTTCGGCACGCCCACGCCATTGAGCGCCTGCACGACTTCGCGCACGAGCGGAATCGACGTCGTCGTCTGCGGAACGCCCGACGGATTCACCTTGATGGCGACCACGTCGTCGGCCGTGAACAGCCGGCGCCACGCGTTTTCTGCGAGTGTCTCGCCCGTCAGCGCCTTCATGCCCGCCTCCAGCATCACGCGGACCGCGGGCTGCGAGACGCGGCGCCGGACGATCGCGCCGGGGTGGACCACTTCGACGACCCTGCCGGGAAAGAGGCCTGGCATGCCGAGCGGCGAGAGCGGCATCTCGGGAGCGCGCACATCGATCTTCAGTGACTTGCGCGGGGGATCCGGCTGCGACCATCGCAGCCTCGTGCTGCCGAGGTTCAGTGTCCCCAGCGTCGCGCCGAACACAAAGGTTCGCCGGTCCATTTACGCTTTCGGTTCGAGCACCTGGCGGAGTCGCGCGGCGAGGATGCGGTCCTCGCCGGGCTGCAGCATCCAGACGCCGATCACGAGCACTTCGCCCTCGGACCGGATCACGATTGACGGCTCGCCGTCCTGGAGCGTTCGAACGACGGCGGCGGGCAGGAGCGGTACGGCCGTCCGATCCCACGACACGCGGACGTGAGGCACGTGATTGGCGACCTCCGGCACGAAGACCTCGGCCTTGACGCCGTGCACTGACTCTGCCGCCTTCTTGATCCGATCGGCACGCGATTCGTACTCGCGCGTCTCCGCCGCGTGATCCTTCTGAACGAACAGCTCGAGGGCGGCGAGCATCCCGACCATTTCCTCCTTGTTGACCTTCATGCCGCGGCCAATCGCGTTCCCGTTCGGCGACGCGTTCAGGCGCGCGGCGGCGATGAGCGGCTTGCGGCCAAGCAGCAATCCCGCGCTCTGCGGGCCGCGAATGCCCTTGCCTCCGGAGAACGCCACGAGGTCGAAACCCATCGCGGTGTATTTCCAGAGGTTCTCCACTGGAGGCACGTCCGCGGCCGCATCGATCAGGGTCGGGATCGAGTGGTTCCTGCCAAGCTCGACGAACTCCTCGTGGTGAATCTGCCCGTCCGCGTTGTTGTTGTTGTAGAACAGCATCATCGCGGTCTGCCCGGTGACCGCGCGCTCGAGGTCGGCCCGGCTCTCCACTTCGACAAGCTTCACGCCGCAGTTGCGAACGGCGCGCTCGTACCCGAACCGATGCGCCTTCTGGATGATGACCTCGCTCTTCATCCCCGACAGGATTGGCAAATCCGCGATCTTCTGTCGATCGGTGCCGGTGAGCACGGCGGCCGTGGCAAGCGTCAGGGCTGAAGCCGCGCCCGATGGAACCATCGCGGCCTCCGCGCGAACAAGAGTGGCGATGCGCTCTCCCACACGATCGTGAAGCTCGTCGAGCATGACGTATCGCCGGGAGGCGTAGTTGATCGCATCCATCACTTGGGGGGGCATCAGCGACGCCGTCATGGCGGTGTACGTTCCCGCCCCATTGATGAATGGCCGGACGCCCAGCTCGCGAAAATAGTCACGCGAGGGTTTGACTGGCGCGGCCGCTGATGTCGTCCCCGCGCCGAGCGTTCCGCCGACAGCCGGAATCACGGCCACCGATCCGAGAAAACGTCGCCGGCTCCACATGCGGTGCTCCTTGGTTGACCCGCGACCGCGACCCGGACCGCGGTCCGGTCAGTCGGTCCGTTGCTGGCTGAGGCGTATCGGCGAGAGGATAGCGATCCGCCCGGTGCGAGGCAAGAAGAGCTTTTGACCCGGGTGCGCTACTTCGACGCGAGTTGTGCCAGGTAGTGCGACATGAACTCGGCGCGTTTGGGCTCGAGACACACTGCGACCGCGTGGCCCGCGGCCTTGTCGACCCGCAAATAGCCCTCCGTGTCCACACGGAGCGGCATCGGCTCACACCTCCCGAAGAAGCGGCCCGGGTGCTGCGCCTCTGCGAGCGCCATCTGGTCGTGCAGCGTCATCCGGCTGTCCGGACGATCGCTCCAGAGTCGAAGGAGCGCCTCGAGCGCGATGACGAGCGGCGTGCCGGCTTTGCGCAGCGTCTCGCGTTCCTGATCCTCGAGGCGGATGTAGGTAGTCGAATCGAGCGGCACGATCGTCACGGGCCACGCGGCCGCGTACACGGCCTGCGCCTCCGGGATCGCGAGCTTGACGTTCCATTCGGCGATGGCGGTCGAGCTCCAGGCGTTTGGTCCGATGGATCCGCTCATGAGCACGACTCGCCTCACCAGCGGAACCACGTCCGGGTGCTGACGGACAAGGTCACCGATGTTCTGCAGCGGTCCCACCGCGATCAACGTGATCTGGCCCGGGTTGCGCCGAATCAGATCCGCCAGGAACTCGACGGCGGGCATCGCGATTGGCTTGTAGGCCTGGAAATCCTCCGCCCACGTGAACTGGTAGTCGACGCGATCGACAGGCACCGCCGGCGTCTGGCGCCCGATCGCGACCGGAACGTCGGTCCGGCCGAGCCGGGAGAGCAGCTTCGCCGCAAGCCTGGCCCGCCTCGGTGTGTCCGCGTCCGTCACCGTCACCCCCAGCAGATCGAAGGACGGGCTCTTCAATGCGTACCCGAGCGCCCATGCGTCGTCGATATCGGTGCCGATGTCGGTATCGAGCACCACCTTCATGCGCGCGGGCTGCGCCGCTGCGGGGAGGCAGGCCGCCGCAATCCAGAGGAGCGTGAGTGCGATGCGTGTGAAGGGGGTCATGGTTGCCTCGGTTGTGGAGGGCGTCCGTCCGCCCGTCAATGCTGGAACCGCCGCTGGAACTCCTGCAGCTTCTCGACAGTCAACCCGGGACTCCGTACGAAGTCGAGCACTTCGCGCTCGGCCAGCCGCACTCGTTCAGCTTCATCCGCGACGAGGTGCGCGATCGCCGCAGGGATCACGAGCAGGCCATTGATGTCGCCGTGCAGCAGGTCGCCAGGCTGCACCGCCATGCCGTCGAGCGTCACCGGGACGTTCACGTCGAGGATGAACGGATTCCCGTGCGAGACGACGAAGCCGGGGCAGAAGTACTGGAACCCGCCGAGCGCGCGAACTTCGGCCACGTCCCGAAGGCCGCCGTCCGACACGCACCCGACTGCGCCGAGCGCCTTGGCCGTCGTCGCCATCACTTCCCCCATGTGGCACGACCGGCTGCGCTCCGGACCCACATCCTTGATGACGAGCACGGCCGGCTTCGGCGCCGCCTCGATCGCCGCCCAGACCGGGATGAGCCCGCGACTCTCGTTGCGCACTTCGGTCGTCGTGTCCGCTGTGCACGTGACGGCATACCCGACCATCGATCCGAGCTCCGGAAATCCGCACCGCAGGGCCCATCCGGCGAACCCCTCGACGCGAGGACGGACACCGAACACCTCAATCGCATTCGAGATCGTCGGACTGTCGATACGGCGAATCGCCTCGAGCTGTTCGGCGGTCAGTGGCACGCACGGCCTCCCGGAAGTGACGCCCCGCGGAGAGCATTGTAGTGAATAACCGGATTCAGTAGAGAATGACGCGACGTCTGACCGTGAACACCAACCCGCGCTCCGCTTGAAGTACCGAATGCCAACCATCCCGGGGCGCTGCGTCGTCGGACTCGCGACCGCGACGCTCCTTCTCGCAGCCGCAGCGAGTACGCAGCCCGCTGCCGGGCAGCAGCGCGGTGGATCATCCTCCAGCGGCGAGGCGCCCCTCGCTGACCTTGCCCGCGCCGCGATCGTCACGCCGCCAGTTCTGAACATGCTGGAGCGTACGGCGGTCCGCGTGCTCGTCGAAGAGATTGAGAAGCGGACGACGATCCGCCTGCCGGTGGCGTCGCAGTGGCCCGGCGACACGGTTCCGGCGATTGCAGTTGGAGTGCTTACCGGCTCGGCGAACTGGGCTGGCGCAGGGCTCCGCGGCCTCCCGGCCGTACCCACACCCGGACGCGAAGGGTACCGGGTCGCCTTCAACAGTTCCGCACGGCAGGCGCCGACGGTGCTCGTCCTTGGCGCCGACTCTCGCGGCATGCTCTTTGGTGTCGGCCGGCTGCTGCGCACGCTGGAGATGTCACCGGGGATGCTGCGCGTCCCCTCGACGCTCGCGATCGTCACGACTCCGCAAGTCGCGCTCCGCGGCCATCAGCTCGGCTATCGTCCGAAGACCAATACGTACGACGCATGGGACGTACCCATGTGGGAGCAATACATCAGGGATCTCGCCGTGTTCGGCACGAACGCGATCGAACTGATTCCACCGCGATCCGACGATGACGCCGACAGCCCGCACTTTACGCTGCGGCCGATGGAGATGATGGTCGAGATGTCCCGGATCGCGAACGAGTACGGGCTCGACGTCTGGATCTGGTACCCGGCCATGGATCCTGACTACGGGGATCCGAAGCAGGTAGAAGCGGCAATCGCCGAGTGGGCTGCAGTATTCTCCAGGCTTCCGCGCATCGACGCCGTGTTCGTCCCGGGCGGCGACCCCGGGCATACGCAGCCGAAGCACCTGATGGCGATGCTCGAGCGCCAGACCGCGAGCCTCCACCGATATCATCCGGCCGCGCAGATGTGGATGTCCCCCCAGGGCTTCACCCGCGCGTGGATGGACGAGTTTTACGGCATCCTGAAGACCGAGCCGGCGTGGCTGACCGGCATCGTGTTCGGGCCGCAGGTGCGCGACAGCCTTCCCGTTCTCCGCGCGAACGTGCCGGCGCGCTATCGCCTTCGCCATTATCCCGACATCACCCACAGCCTCCGCAGCCAGTACCCGGTGCAGGACTGGGACATCGCCCATGCCCTGACGTCGCAGCGCGAGCAGATCAACCCGCGGCCGGAGGACGAAGCGGTCATCTTCCGGTCGCTCCGGCCGTTCGCCCCGGATTTCATCACGTACTCGGAAGGGTCGAACGACGACGTGAACAAGTTCGTCTGGAGCGGACTCGGATGGGATCCCGACGCCGCAGTCCTCGAGACCCTGCGCGAATACAGCCGCTACTTCATCGGTCCCGGCTACACCGATAGATTCGCGCAGGGGCTTCTGGGCCTCGAGCGCAACTGGCGGGGCCCTCTCGCCTCGAACGCATCTGTGCCCGCGACACTCGAGCAGTTTCAGTCGATGGAACGCGATGCGGCACCGCGTGACCTGCGCAACTGGCGATTCCAGCAGGCGCTCTACCGCGCCTACTACGACGCGTACGTCCGCAGCCGCCTGCTGCAGGAGACCGGAGTCGAGGAGCGCGCGATGGGCGTGCTCCGTTCGGCGACGACGGGCACGTCCACGGCTGCACTTGCGGAGGCGATTCGCATTCTGCAGGCACCGCGGGACAAGCCCTCGCCCGAGTGGCGCATGCGTGTGTACACACTCGCCGAGGCGCTCTTCCAGAGCATCCGGCAGCAGTTGAGTGTCGCGCGCTACCGCGCGATCGCGGTGGGACGCGGCGCGACGCTCGACAGCGTGGAGACGCCGCTGAACGATGCCGGCTGGCTGTTGCCTCGCCTCGCCGAGGCCGCGGCGCTCGACAGCGAAGCCGGCCGCCTCGCGGCCATTGACCGCGTGGTCCGGTGGACCGATCCGGGTGCGGGCGGGTTCTACGACGACCTGGGAAACCCCGCGCGGCAGCCGCACCTCGTCCCGGGGCTCCCGTTCGATCAGGACCCGCAGCGGTTCCAGTCGCCGCAGACGGGCTTCGGCTACAGGCCTGAGTGGCGCGTGTCGTGGATGACGCACGCGGAGACGTTCTGGGACACGCCCCTCGAGATGCGATACACGGGACTCAACGGGACGGCCCGGTATCGCGTGCGGGTCGTCTACGCAGGAGACGCGTTCGGGCCCGGCACCCTCATTCGACTCGTGGCGAACGGCAGGTACGAGGTGCACCCTCCGATGCCGAAGCCTTCGCCTGTCGCACCCGTGGAATTCGACCTCCCGATCGAGGCCACGCGCGGCGGCGAGTTGACGCTGACGTTCAGCGGCCCCTCCGGTCTGGGCGGCTCGGGGCGGGCCAATCAGGTGGCCGAGGTGTGGCTGATGAGGGCGCGATAGATGGAGGCCGGGTGGGAAAGCCTCGTCCGGCAGCGGCTGCGCGGCTCACAGCCGGTCTTCGGCTGCACGATCACGACGAGCAGCCTCGACGTGGCGGTCCGCGCGGCGACGGCCGGGTTCCATTTCCTGTGGCTCGAGCTCGAGCACTCGCCGTTGTCCCTCGAATCGGTGCGCAATGTCGTCCTCGCGACGCGTGACCTGCCGGCAGTGCCGATCGCGCGCGTGCCCGTAACGGAGGGATGGACGGCCAAGCGCGTGCTCGACGCCGGAGTACACGGCGTGGTCTTTCCGTTCGTCAGCACGCCCGCGCTCGCACAGGCGGCCGCTGCCGCGTGCCGCTACCCGCCGGCGGGGCGCCGCGGATCCGGCGCCAGCCTGGCCGCCGCGTCCTGGCCCGAGGCCGACACGTACCCGGATTCGGCCGACCGCAACGTTCTGGTCGTCGCGATTATCGAGGAGGAGTCCGCGCTGGCGCATGCCGATGAAATCGCCGCCACACCGGGTGTAGACGTCGTGTTCGCAGGCACCGGCGACCTTTCGTTCTCGCTCGGATTGCGGGGCGACCAGCGCCACCCTCTGGTCCAGGAGTCCGCCGCCCTGATTCTCGCCGCCGCCAGGCGGCACCGCAAAGTTGCGGGAAGGCCCGCGGGGTCGTTCGAGGATACCCAGCGCTACATCGAGCAGGGGTTCCTGTTCTTTCAGGGGCCGTCAGACGTGGCGCTGTTCGAGACCGGCGCGCAGCATTTTCTTGGTCCCCACGGCCTCCGCCCGCTCCGCAGACAGCACACCGTGGACTGACCCATGCCCGCCTCAACCGCCTCCGTGCCAGTCGCATCGGCGACCTACAAGTGGTGGGTTGTCGGGATGCTGTGGTTCATCGCGTTCTTCAACTATGCCGACCGCCAGGCGATCTTTTCGGTGTTCCCGCTGCTCGAACGCGAAATGAAGCTGACGCCGGTGCAGCTCGGTCTGCTCGGCTCGTCGTTCGCCTGGGTGTACGGCCTGGGCGCTCCGTTTGCCGGCATGGTCGTGGACCGGGTTCGGCGCCGTACGGCCATTCTTGGAGGGCTGCAGGCGTGGAGTGTCATCTGCGTCGCGACGATGACATCGAGGACGTTCCGGCACCTCTTCTTCTGGCGGGCGGCCGAGGGGCTGGGCGAGACGTTCTACTTCCCGGCCTCCATGTCACTCCTCAGCGACTACCACGGCCGCCATACCCGCTCGCGCGCGATGGGCCTGCACCAGACGAGCGTGTACGTCGGCACGATTGGCGGCGGGTTCTTTGCCGGCCTGATCGGCCAGTATTACGGCTGGCGGCTGTCGTTTTTGGTGTTTGGCGGCCTGGGGAGCGTGCTCGGCTTGGTGCTCCGGCGCTTCCTGATCGAGCCGCCCCGTGGAGCGATGGATGTCATCGAGGCCACAGGCGCGCATGGGCCGGCTCCGAAGAGCGGTGGTCTTCCGCTACCCGATTTCCTCCGCTTGCTCGCACGAACGCCGACTCTCCTCTGCCTGATGGGGGCATTCATGTGCGCGAACTTCGTCGCGGTCGTGCTGCTGTCGTGGATGCCCAAGTTCCTCTACGACAGGTTCCACATGAGCCTTGCCATGGCTGGCCTGACCGCCACGATCTTCGTGCAGCTCGCCAGCATGGTAGGGGCTCCGACGGGCGGCTGGCTCGCCGACCGATGGCGGCGCCGCACGCCTCGCGGGCGGCTCGCCGTGCAGTTAATCGGCGTGCTCGGCGGCGCGCCGTTCGTGGCGCTTTGCGGCATGACGCCATCGGTCGGCACCGTCATGTTCGCGCTGACCGCGTGGGGCTTCTTCAAGGGCCTCTACGACGCCAACATCTTTGCTTCGGTCTTCGACGTGGTCCGTCCCGAAGCGCGCGGCACGGCCGCAGGATTCATGAATGCGGTCGGCTGGCTGGCCGGGGGCGGCAGCGCGCCGCTCGTTATCGGGGTCATCGCCGCGCGGCAAAGCCTCGGTCTCGCGATCGCGCTCGCGTCCTCGGTTTACGTCCTGGCAGGGCTGCTCCTGCTCACGGGCCTCGTGTTCTTCGTGCGTGACGATGCCGCGAAGATGCAGGTGGATCTCGCGGCACCGCGGATCGCATGATCCATCCCGGATGCCGGATGCTGAGGCCGCGGTGGCTATCGCTTCGACCCAGCGCCCACGCCGGTCCGCCGCAGCCACTCGGGGAACCACGCATCGAAGTCGGCGATCTGCTGCCGGCGCGCCGGCGTCAGCGGCAGCGGGAGGGGCCCGGTCGGTACGCCGCGCGCCGCGAGGCCGATGCGAATCCCCCAGGGGGTGGGAAATGGCGCGACGTGATCGATGAGCTCGTCGAGCAGCCCCTGGAGCCGCGCGGCTTCCGAGGCACGCCCCTCGACGAAGCTCCGGTAGATGCCGATGACGAGCTCCGGGCAGAATCCGGCGATGCCCGAGATGCCGCCATCCCACCCGGCCTCCAGCCCTGCGTGCAGGAGCCGATCGTCTCCCACCAGGAGCGACCATGGGCTGCCAGCACGGGCGGTCCGGAATGTCCCGAGGTTTTCAGGGTCGCCGCTGCTGTCCTTCAGTCCCGTGATGAATTCTCCCGTGCGCAGCAGATTCAACATCGTCTCCGCACCGAGCCCGTTGGTGAACGCGGGAAGGTTGTACAGCAGGCACGGCGCACGAAGCGCATTCGTCACCTCGAGGGCAAACGCCTCGAGGTCCTGTGGTTCGTAGCGGAAGAACATCGGCATCGGCAGCAGCAGCGCCCGGGCGCCGGCGTCAACCGAGGCGCATCCCAGCTCGAAGACATGGCGGACGGACGGCGCCCCGATGCCAACGAGCAGCGCAGACGCCGCGGGGACGCGGCGCGCCGCCCGCTCAATCAGAACGAGCCTTTCGGCCGTCTCGAAGTGCGGATACTCGCCTGTCGCTCCGCCGATGCAGAAGCCGGACACGCCGGCCCCTGCCAGGAACACGAGGATCCGATCGAACGCGTCGAGATCGACCCGGCCGTCCTCGTGCGTGGGTGTGACGACGGCGGCAAAGATCCCTGCGAGAGGCGTGTGCACGGGAGACATCGGCCGACGAGTACATCGCAGCCGCCGTGGCGCGTCAATCAAATTGCACCCGGCATCCGGAGACGTGAATGAAGACCCTGATCCTTCTGGCAGCGGCGCTGCTCGCAGCCGCGGGTTCCATCGCACGCGACAGCCGTGACTCAGCCGATCGTCCGTTCCTGGCCTCGGAGCTGGTATTCCCGCTGGAGCACTGGCACAACCATGCGTCGATGGTGGTCGAGCTCCCCGGAGGCGACCTTCTCGTGTGCTGGTTTCATGGATCCGGCGAGCGGACGGCTGACGATGTCGTCATCCGGGGCGCCCGGCTGAAAAGGGGGAGCACGCACTGGAGCGAGCCGTTTCTGATGGCTGATACGCCGGGGTACCCGGATACGAACGCCACGATGTTCATCGACCCCATGAAGCGGCTGTGGCTGCTCTGGCCCACCATCCTCGCGAACGAATGGCACACGGCGTTGATGAAGTACAAAATGTCGTCCGATTACACGGGCGATGGCGCGCCGCGATGGACGGTCACCGAAGTCCTGCACGTCACACCTGATGACAGATTCGCCGAGACGGTGAATCGCGAGGTGGACCGCCTCGTCGCCGCCGCACCGCGGACCGAGCAGTCCACGCGATACGCGGCGGAGCTCAGGACCCATGCGGCGGACAAGCTGTTCCGCCGCCTTGGATGGATGACACGCGCCCATCCCTTCGTGCTCGACGGCACACGCCTGATTGTTCCGCTCTATTCGGACGGATTCAGCTTCTCGCTGATGGCCATTTCGGACGACTGGGGTGGCACATGGACCACCAGCACGCCGCTCGTGGGGCTCGGGAACATCCAGCCCTCGATCGCCAGGAAGAAAGACGGGACGCTCGTCGCGTATATGCGAGACAACGGCCCTCCGCCCAAGCGGCTCATGATCAGCCGTTCGACAACGCGGGGCGACACGTGGAGCCAGGTCGAAGACACGGACTTGCCGAACCCCGGCTCGGGCGCCGAGGTCCGCGTCCTCGCCAGCGGGCGATGGGCGCTCGTCTACAACGACCTCGAGAAGGGCCGCTACAGCCTCGCAGTCTCGATGTCGGACGACGAGGGGCAGACGTGGCGGTGGACGCGGCACCTCGAGCGGGACGCCGATACGACAGACGCCCGCCAGCAGGGCGAGTACCACTATCCCTCGATCATCCAGGCTGCCGACGGGACGCTGCACGTGACGTACAGCTATTTCGTCCCGCCCGCATCGGTCACGCCTGATGCCGAGCAGCGCCTGCCGCGAAAGGCGATCAAGCACGCGCACTTCAACGAGGCGTGGATAATGGATGCGACGGAGACACGTTAGTCTCCCGATCGTAGCTCTCAGCTGTCAGCTGTCAGCTGGAGGGTGAACGAGACCGCAATTGCACATCGACCCTGAATACGTCACCCACGCTGAACGCTGACGTCTGATGGCTGATGGTTGATGGCTGACGTCTGAAACTGAAAGCTGAGAGCTGACGTCTGACAGCTGAGAGCTGACGTCTGACAGCTGAAAGCTGACCCGCAGGAACTCCGTTGCTCGAACACTTACAACATCGCAAGATCCGCGTCGGCGTCCTCGATTTCGGGGACGGACGGCATTTCCTCCAGCGCCCGCTCGAGCCCGTGAACCGCCAGTTCCGGGAGCTGCTGGTCCGGCGGCTCGAGTCCGAGGCGTTCGAGGTCGTCACGGGCGACGACGTGATCTGGCAGAACGACATCGCGGTCCGGAACGGCCGTCGCATGGCCGACATGGACGTCGTCGTCTTCAATTTCTCCGTCTGGGCGTGGCCGCAGTACGCGCGCGTAGCCGCGCAGTTCTGCCCGCAGCCTGTCGTCATGTTCTCGAACGTGAACCCCCAGTATCCGGGCCTCGTCGGGATGCTCGCGAATTCCGGATCGCTCGATCAGGCGGGGATCCCGTTCACGAAAAGCTTCGGGGACATCGACGACGAGGCGGTGTTCGCGGGGTTGCGGTCCCGGATCGTCGCGATCGCGGCGGCGCGGCGCCTGCGCGGCCTGACCTATTGCCTCATCGGCGGACGCTCGCTCGGGATCGATACAACCGTGATCGATCCCGCGCAGTGGATGACGCAGTTCGGCGTCGACGTCGACCATGTGGACCAGTTCGAGCTCGTGCGGCGTGCGAACGAAGAGCTATCTGGCGGTACCCGGATCGCGCCCGCGCTCGCGTATCTGAAGCAGACGCTCCGTCGCATTCACTGGACGCCGCCTGACGCGGCTTTCCGCCTGACCGAGGATCTGCTGCAGCGGCAGCTCGGCCTCTATTACGCGGCGCTCGATCTCATCGAGGAGTTCAAGTACGACTTCTGCGGGATCAAGGGCCAGCGGGAGCTGACGGAACATTTCGCGACCGCCGACGTCGCCGAGGCGTTTCTCAACGATCCGTATGGGCCCGACGGAGCGGCGAAGCCGTCGATCGTCTGTGCGACCGAAGCCGACTCGGACGCGGCGCTGACCATGCAGATTTTCAAGCATCTGTGCGGAACCCCGGTGCTCTTCGCGGACGTCCGCCACTATCATGCCGATCTGGGCGTGTGGGACCTGTGCAACAGCGGCGAGCACGCCACGTATTTCGCGGGCCGCAGCCTCTTCGCCGCGATCAATCTGGCGGCGACCGAGTTCCGGCCGCAGGGGTTTTATTTCCCCGCCGGCGGCGCGGCGGTGTACCACATCGCTGCACCGGGCCGGGTCACGCTGGCGCGCCTGACCCGCCACGATCGCCGCTACATCATGACGGTCGTGCCGGCGGAATTCGTCGACTTCGGCGGTTGCAATCACGAGATCGCGTCAATCAGCCAGGACAACTGGCCGCACGCCTTCGCCCGCTTCGACTGCAGCGTGGAGACGTTCATCGCGCATTTCCATTGCAACCACATTCACGGCGTGTACGGCGACGTCGTCGCCGAGATCGAGCAGGTCTGCGCGGTGCTCGACATCCCGTGCCGCGTGCTGCGCTGAGGGTGGAGCGAATCATCATGTCCGCGTACACGATTGGACTCGATTTCGGCACGGAGTCGGTCCGCGCGCTCGTCGTGAACGCCAGGAGCGGTGAGACCGTCGCGGCGGCGATCGAGTCATACGGCGACGGCGTCATCGACGAGGCGCTGCCCGGCTCGGGTGAGCGGCTCCCGCCCGACTGGGCGCTCCAGAATCCGGCCGACTGGCTGACAGGGCTCGAGCGGACGATCACGTCTGCGCTGGCGCGCGCCCGCCTCGATCCCGCCGATGTCGTCGGGATCGGGATCGACTTCACCTCCTGCACGGTGCTGCCTGCCGCTGGCGATGGCACTCCGCTCTGCGAGCTCGAGGCGTTCAGCGCCCACCGGCACGCGTGGCCCAAGCTGTGGAAACACCACGGGGCCCAGAAGCAGGCCGATCGGATCACCGCGATTGCCGCGGAGCGCCGCGAGCCCTGGCTGCCGCGGTACGGCGGCCGGATCTCTTCGGAGTGGCTGCTGCCCAAGGCGCTGGAAGTCGCCGACGAGGCTCCGGGCGTGTACGCCGCGGCGGACCGCTTCATCGAGGCCGCGGACTGGGTCGTCTGGCGGCTGACGGGCGTGCTCGCGCGCAACGCGTGCGCGGCCGGATACAAGGGCACCTGGCACAAGCGCGAGGGGCCTCCGTCGCGCGACTACATGGAGGCGGTCAGGCCCGGCTTCAGCGACCTGTTCGAACGGAAGGCGCTCGCGCCCATCGTGTCCCCGGGCAGCGCCGTAGGGATGCTGACTCCCGAGTGGAGCGCCCGTCTCGGACTGTCGGACCGGGTCGTCGTCGCCGCTCCCATCATCGATGCGCACGCGGCGGTGCTGGGCGGCGGCGTGGCCGGTCCGGGCACGTTCGTCATGATGATGGGCACGTCGACGTGCCACCTGCTCATGGCGGAGACAGAGAGGCCGGTCGAAGGCATGGCTGGCGTCGTCGAGGACGGGATCGTGCCTGGATGCTTCGCGTACGAATCGGGGCAGGCAGCTGTCGGCGACCTGTTTGGCTGGTTCGCGGGTCACGCAGTGCCGCCCGCGTATCACGCGGCCGCCGCCGAGCAGGGCCTGACCATGCAGGAGCTGCTCACATCCAGGGCGCAGGGCCTGGGGCCCGGACAGAGCGGCCTGCTCGTGCTCGACTGGTGGCAGGGAAATCGCTCGACCCTGGGTCGTTCCGATCTCACCGGGCTCATCGCGGGCGCCACGCTCGGCACGCGCGCCGAGGATACGTTCCATGCGCTCATCGAAGCCACGGCGTTCGGCACGCGGGCGATCATCGAGTCCTACACAGACCAGCACCTGCCGGTGTCGTCCATCGTGGCTGGCGGGGGCCTCACGCGCAACGCCCTCCTGATGCAGATTTACGCGGACGTCACCGGGCGCTCCATCGCTGTCGCCGGCGCCCCGCAGGCGTCAGCGCTCGGGGCCGCGATGCTGGGGGCTGCGGCCGCCGGACTGGCCGGCCGCGGGCACGACCCGCTCCGCACGGCTGCACTCGCAATGGCGCCGCCGCCCGCGCGTGTGTATCACCCGATCGCCGGGCACCGCGCGCAGTACGACATGCTCTACCGCGAGTACAAGCGGCTGTACGATCACTTCGGTCGCGGCGGCAACGACGTGATGAGCGTGCTGAGGAACCTGCGAGGGCGGGGGGCCGCTGCGCCGTCGCTGCCTACCTGATCATGTCGGCGAGGTACGGCCAGACTGTGTCCGCAATCCGGCTCGCGCCCGCGGCATTGGGATGGATGCCGTCGGTGGTGTTCAGGTCCGGATTGAGCGCGACTCCCGCGAGCAGGAAGGGCACGAGCGGCACGTCGTAACGCGCCGCGAGCCTCGGAAAGATTCCGTGGAAGGCGATGGAGTACTGGAAGCCGTGGGTCGGCGGCGTCTCCATCCCGCAGAGCAGGACGCCGACGTTTCTGGCGCGCGCGCGTTCGATCATCGTGGCCAGGTTCCGTTCGACAGCGGCCACGTCCACCCCCTGCAGGCCATCGTTGGCGCCAAGCTCGATCACCATGATGTCGGTATCGCCCGCAAGCGCAGCGTCGAGCCGCCGCAGCCCGTCGTCGGTCGTGTCGCCCGACACGCCGGCGTTGGCGATCGCGGCCGCGACGTGCGCCGACCGGGCCCGCAGGTTCAGTTGTGCGGGAAAGCTCTGATCACGCGACGGCGAAACCGCGAGACTGTCGCCGAGCACCACCACGCGCCGCGTTCGTGAATCGGAAGAGCTCGGCGCCGCGGGTGCGGCGGATCCACACGACCACAGGAACAGCGTCAGCTGGAGCGCGAGGATCGGAGATCTGGCGAGGTGGGTCTTCATCGCTCCTCTCCAGTACACCTGTCGCTCGCGGGGTCGTCAAGCTCTCCCGGAGACCTTCGAGGGCTTGACCGACTTCGGGGCGGGCGCCTCGGCGTCGCTCCATTTGTGCGCCCACTCCATGATGGCGTCAATCGCCGAGGCGAGCGCGCGCCCCTTCCGTGTCAACGCGTACTCGACCCGCACCGGCGTGTCCGGGATGACGGTGCGTTCCACGATGCCTTCGAGCTCCAGCTCCTGCAGGCGGTCGCTGAGCATGCGGTCCGTAATCTCCGGAATGGCGTCCCGGAGCACGGCAAAGCGGCAGCGCGACTTCAGCAGGACGAAGATGATCGCGCCGGTCCACCGCCGGCCGATGAGCTCACTCGCCCTGTGGAACCGGGCGCACAGCGACGGCGGATGGGAATCCTGCTTCATGGCGATGGATCCAGAATACCGCCCGGGCAGCCGCTTTGCAAGTAGCTACTTGACATATAGCGACTATGTTTTATATAGTTAGTGATGTCGCGGATGGCCGCTGTGGCCACCCCGTTTCAGGAGTGAAGGACATGGATACAGGTTTGTTACTCGCCCGCGCTGTCATCGGTGCGCTGATGGCGGCCCACGGTTCGCAGAAGCTGTTCGGATGGTTCGGCGGTTACGGCCTCAACGGGACCGCGGGATTCTTCGAAGGGCTCGGGTTCCGTCCCGGACGGCTGTTCGCCACTGCCGCCGCCGTGAGCGAGCTCGGCAGCGGCGTGTTCCTGGCGGCCGGTCTGCTCGAGCCGTTCGCCGCGGCCGTGATGGTGTCGGTCATGATCGTAGCGGCCGCAACCGTCCACTGGGAGCACGGCGTGTTCGCCAGCACCAACGGCATCGAGCTCCCGCTGCTCTACGGCGTGACCGCGGCGGCCCTGGCGCTGACTGGCCCCGGCGCCTACTCGGCCGACGCGCTCCTCGGCCTTACCGCGCTGTGGACGCCGGCTGTGGTGCTCACCGCGCTCGGGCTCGGCGTGTTGGTCGGGATTGGCAATCTCGCGGTTCGCAAGACCGCGCCCGTCCAGGCGACAGCGTGATGTCCGGCCCGGTGCGAACGGAGAGCACGGAGCACGTGCTCTCCGTTCGTGTCCTTACGCTTCTGGCGGTTCCACGCTCGCGAAGAAGCGCCGCACCTCGGCCCACGAGCTCACGCGCGGATAGCGCGTCTCCGCCGAGTTGTGGGGCGCCGAGAACAGCACGGGTTTTCCCTTGAATCGCTCGAAATGCCGGGCCCGGTCGTCGATCAGGTAATCGGCGTCGATGATGCTCTTGTCCCCGCAGAAGACGAAATGCGAGGGCGGGATGAACGGGAAATGACGGAGAAGCCAGCGGTACTTCGCATCGAACGACAGCGGCACGTCCATCGCCGCCGAGACGATGAAGACTTCGAAGCGGTCCGTCATCTCCCGGATCACCTCCACGCAGTCGGGTAGCAGCGCCAGGTCTTCGAAGAAGGACGCGTCGAACATCGACACCGCGGCTTCGCGGTGCTCGGGCGGCACGCAGTCTTCCAGGTGCCGGCCGGTCAGGTCCTCGACCTGGACCTGCGCTTCAAACCTGGCGTTGTAGCGCCGCACGTGCTCGGCCAGCGCATCGGCCATCACCTCGTCCATGTCGATCGCGACCCGCAGCCGCTCCGTCACGTCCGCCTCCCCGTCGACTCCGCGCGCAAATGCGCTCGAGCGTCCACTCGCCATCGCCATCTCTACTCCTCAAAGAAATTGTCCCGCCCCGGCAATCCCGCTGTGCACCAGCAGCGCGTGGGCAGGCGGAGCTAAAGCTCCGCCCTCCGTACGGTTCGTAGCAGCCCCACGTACCGCTCGAGCTCCACACTACGTACGGTTCATAGCGCGCAACCCCACATACGGTCGTAGCGCGTTGACGTAAGCTGCTATATATTATATAGTATACGACAGTCACATGAGCATCAACGCAGTTCCCGTTCTCGACGGTCCTCGGCTGGACCGCACGGGCGCCGGGCAGGCAACTGGCCTCGTGGTCCTGCTGCATGGCCATCGCTCGAACGGCCACGATCTGATTCACCTCGCCCGCCAGGTGCAGCCTGTGCTGCCCGAGGTCGCCTTCGCGGCACCTGACGGGCCGCAGGCCATCGGGGCGGGCCGCCGCTGGTTCGAATTGACGAGTCCGGATCCTGCCGTGATCTGGCGGGGAGCCGTCGGGGCGCGACGTTCACTGGACCGGTTCCTCGATGCCGAACGCGATCGCCTCGGGATCACCGACAAACAGATTGTGCTCGTGGGATTCAGCCAGGGAGCCGTCATGGCGCTCCACGTGGGGCTTCGCCGTCCTGCACTGGCCGGCATCATCGGCTACGCGGGCTTTCTCGCGGGCCAGGATCAGCTCGGGGACATCACCGCGCGGCCGCCAATCACGCTCGTCCACGGCGACAAGGACGGGATCGTCCCCGTCCAGGCGATGCACGCCGCGGCCGCTGCGCTGAAGCACGCCGGCCTCTCAGTGACGACGCATGTCGTGCGCGGCCTCGGCCACAGCATCAACCTGCAAGGCGTGATGGCAGGGGTCCAGGCCATCCAGCAGGCCCTGTTCGTCAAGCCGTAGCTCACCGCGGCGCAGGTGCGGGCCGCGCTCCCGACGTGAACGTCCGCGTGACGACCTGCGCATCCGCTCCGAGCGGACCCTGATCCTGCCCCTTCAAGTAGAAATGAACCGCGCCTGCATCGCCGGCGCGGACGACGAACGTCCGTGCGGCGGGCAGCGGAATGATCGCATTCGCTTCGACCTCGCGTTCGATCGTGCGATTCCCGTCGGTCAGTACGCGAAGCCACACCCGTCGCACGGTCCGGATCTCCGCCGGCGGCGCCGGGACGGCAGCGGCGGGCGGCGGCGCATGCGGTCCGGGAGCCGATGAGACAGCGGGTGTGCCGGCAGCTGGACCTTCGACGTGCGACGGGTCAGCGACCGGCGCTTCGACAGGCGCTGGTGCCGCGGCAGGCGGAGGCGCAGATGCCGGCGCTGACGTGGATCGGCTGAAAAGGACGGCGGCGACGAGCAGAACACCTCCGGCCGCCAGAATCAGCGGCAGCCAGCTCCGCGGCGTTCCGATGGCCGCCGCGCCGCCTTCGGACGATCCGTCGTCGAACGTGACCGTTCGGGGCGCTTCCGAAAAGAAACCGGGAGGCACCGCCACGGCTGGCGGAGGCCCCGAAGGCTTCGCAATCGGCTCCGCCGGCGGAATGGCATTCGGTACGACAGCTGCGGCTACAGGAATCGTCGCTGCGCGATGCGCCGGTGCTGCCTGGGACGGCCGGAGGGCCGGATCGATGACGGGCGGCGATGGCGGCGGAGCCTGCCTGGCGGCGATGGCAGAAGCGGGCGCGGACGGTGGAATCTCGGGGCCGCGGACAAGAGCGGGTTGGCTTGTGTCCGACCGGAACCCGCCGACGAACTCTTCGAACTCGCCTTCGGCCTGCTCGCGCTTGCGCCGGTACTCCTGGATGGATCGCTGCAGCCGTTCGAGCTCCTCGAGGGCGGCGCGGTCGTCGAACGGAGCTCTGGCATTGTTCTCAGCAGGCATGTCGTGTAGTTGAACTGTGGAGTACCTCGGGGGTCAAGCTCAAGGACTATCGTCCGCGTTCGGCTGTTTCCTACTCCGGCAGCAAGTCGTGAAAGCGGCCCATCCAGTACGGCAGCAGGAAGTACGCGCCGTCATCCTCTGACCGGCCGCCGTGGCCGCCGTCCACCAGGTACGGATTCCCGTTCCATTTCGACATGGGCAGCTCGTCGTATGGCAGCACCAGGAGCGCCTGCGGATGCTGGAAGCGGTCGGCCATCGGGTCCATTGGAACATCCGCGCGGTTCGAATTCCTGACCGACCACTGGATGAGATCCATCGGAATCTCCTGGAGCGTCCGCATCGTTTCCGCGCGATCGAACTCCTTCGCTCCGGTGCCGGCCGCGTAGATCAGGTTCCAGAGCGGGTTCCGCTCCGGCCGTTCGATCTGCCAGCTGCGCTCGAGGCTCTGTGTGTAGATCTCGAGCAGCGCTGGATTGGTCTCGTAGCGCAGGAGCGGGTAGAACGAGAGAAACGCCAGCTCGTCATCCGAATGATTGATATGGCCAGGCACCATCACTTTCTGATTGCGCGTCAGGAGGTGATACTTGTGGGTCCTGACCAGGTCTTCGTAGGCTGCCTGGTACTTGGCGCGGTACCGTGCATCCGCGGTCATATGCTCGGCCACGCGCAGATGCGAGAGCATGTGCAGCGCGCGCAGACCGGTTTCGTCGGCGTCGGCCCAGATCGCCGACGGCCCCCACCATCCCCATCGCGTGGGCTTCCCCGCGAACCCCAGCAGCCTGTACCCGTTGTCGAGGATGTGATTCGTAATCCGGTCGATCGCGGCGCGAAGCGCCGGCTTCTCCCCTTCGTCCGCGGCCAGATCGTAGTAAATCGCATACGCGAAAAAGTGACCGACGATCTCGTCCGAGCTCGTGTTGCCCTTCCAGCGCCACTGCGCGTCCGGCGAGTCGTGCCATTCGCCTTCGGTTGGCTGCTCCTCCTGGCCCACTTTGAGGAACGACCGTGCGGGAAACCCGGGGATGCCGGTGACGGCCTCGAGCCGGACGATCGCGTCCATCCCGCGCTTCGCGTTCGCGCGCGCCGCGGAATCGCCAGTCACCTTGAAACGGAAGCATTCGGCGGCGACGTACATCGCCGTCCACAACCCGTCGTTGTCGCTCGGAATCATCTGGTTCGTCGCGAGATCGCCCGGGACCCGCAGCCGCGAATCGGCTGTGAGGCCCCAGCGGTTGTGCCGCGCCTGCACGCGGTCGACGAAGGCCCGCGACTTCTCCGCGAGGGTCATGGGCACGTAGCTGATCCGGGAATAACCGGCGGGCGTTTCGAGCCATGTCGTCTCGCCGTCGAGACCGATGCCCGTCACCCGATCGTCCGGCAGCCATCGGCGCCCGGCAAAATATTCACGGGATCGGAAGCCGGGACCCAGCCGAATGGCGCCCTCGCGGGTTCCGATCCATGTCGTGGACGCCGAGGCCGCCATCACGGTGAATTCGGCGACCGGCAAGGGCACTGACGCGCGGCGCAGCGCGGCCTCCAGGACCGGATCGACGCGTCGCTGGATGCGTACCCTGCCCGCGGTGACGCGTGCGAACTCCTGGGCTGTGTAGAAGGCGCGCTCTTTCTGAAGGTAGGTCTGCGCAGGAGACTGCGCGGCGGCAATGGTCAGCAGCGCGCAGGACGAGATCACGAGAGTGCCGACGCCGCGGCGCACGAACGCAGTCATCGGGCTCCCGCTCCTCTGATGACGCGCCGCGTGGATAGATCGCCGCCAGCTCTCGTCCCTGTCACACGCAACCCAGGATCAACGTGCAGTTTGGACAGTCGTCAGGCAAGGAGCTTGTCGACGATTTTGCCGTGCACATCCGTGAGGCGGAAATCCCGTCCCTGGAATCGATACGTCAGCTTCTCGTGATCGACGCCGAGCAGCCGCAGCATCGTGGCGTGCAGGTCGTGCACGTCAACAGGATCCTCGACGACGTTGTAACCGAGCTCGTCGGTGCTGCCGATGGTCACGCCAGGGCGAATCCCTCCCCCTGCGAGCCACATCGTGAATGCCCGCGGGTGGTGATCCCTTCCGAGGAACTTCGAGCCGTTGCGGGCCTCGTTCATCGGGGTGCGGCCAAACTCCCCTCCCCACACCACGAGCGTTTCGTCGAGTAATCCACGTTGCTTCAGATCCGTAAGGAGCCCATAGACCGGCTGGTCGGTCTGGCGGCACAGTCGCGGCAGCTTTTCGACGATGTCCTCGCCGAAGGAGGCGCCGTGGGTGTCCCACCCGCGGTGATAGAGCTGGACGAAGCGCACGCCCCTTTCAATCAGGCGCCGGGCCAGAAGACAGTTGTTCGCAAACGACGCCTTGCCCGGCTCGGTCCCATAAAGTTCGTGAATCGACGCCGGTTCTTTCGACAGGTCTGTCAGCTCCGGGACGCTCGTCTGCATCCGATATGCAAGCTCGTAGGCGGCGATGCGCGTCTGGATTTCTGGATCACCCACATCGACGGCGTGCTGACGGTTCAGATCGTTTACCGCGGCTATCGATCGTCCGCGGACGTCGGCGTCGACACCCTCCGGATTCGACGCGAACAGGACCGGCTCGCCGCTCGACCGGAACTCCACGCCCTGGTGCGTCGTCGGAAGAAAGCCGCTCCCCCAGCAGGACTTGCCGCCGTCCGGGTTGTTCTCGCCGGAGAGCAGGACGACGAAAGCCGGCAGATCGCTGTTTTCGCTGCCGAGACCGTAACTGAGCCAGGATCCGAGGCTCGGCCTTCCGATCACCTGGTGGCCGGTGTTCATGAAGATCTGCGCCGGCGCATGGTTGAACTGCGTGGTCTGCATCGACCGGACGATTGCGATGTCGTCGGCGAGCTTCGCGAGGTGGGGCAGCAGCTCGGAGATCTCCGCGCCCGACCGGCCGTGCTTCCGGAACTGGAAGGGAGATCCGAGGAGCTTGGGCGTGCCTTTGATGAAGGCGAACCGCTCACCCTTGATGAACTCCGCCGGTATGTCCTGCCCGTCGTGTGCCGTCAGCACCGGCTTGGGATCGAACAGATCGATCTGCGAGGGTGCGCCGGCCATGAACAGGTAAATGACGCGCTGACCTTCGGCGCGAACTGCAGCGCGTGCGCCGGGGCTGCTCCGCCCTGTGCGCTGGCGAGCACCACGCGGTCCATCAGCGACGCGAGCGCCAGCCCGCCGATGCCGAACGAGGCCTGCTCGAAGAAGTGCCGCCGTGTGATGTGGTGCAGGCGCGCCGTGCGATCGACTGGGGGCTTCATTCCTTGGTCACCGCTTCGTCCAGGTTCAGGAGCACGTTGGCCACGATCGTCCAGGCGGACAGTTCGGCAGGATCTTCGCCCGGACCTGGAGCCACGAGCGCCGCGGCATCCCTCCTGGCGCTGTAGTGTTCGAGCTCCTGTTCGTACGTCCTGACGAGCCGTGCGACTTCGGACGCCGTTGCCTCGCGGGAGAGCACGAGCTTTACCCCGAAGGCGGCCCTGGGTGCGGGCCCTCCGGCAACCGCCGCCATTCTTCTGGCGAGCGCGCGTGCGGCCTCGAACGAAGCGGGATCGTTGAGCAACGTCAGCGCCTGGAGCGGCGTGTTGGTGCGAACGCGGCGCACCGTGCACACCTCGCGGCTCGTTGCATCGAAGGTCGTGAAGGCGGGGTACGGAGATGTGCGCCGCCAGAAGGTATAGAGGCTTCGGCGGTATCGATCCTCTCCGCCGCTCGTTGTCCACTTGTCGGAGCTGTATGGCTGATTCCAGATGCCCTCCGGCTGCAGTGGGAAGACGCTCGGCCCGTGCATCTTCGGACTGAGCAGGCCGCTCGCCGCGAGGGCGACATCACGGATCATCTCGGCTTCCATCCGCACGCGCGGCCCGCGTCCGAGCAGACGGTTGTACGGGTCGCGCTCGGCGAGCTGCGGCGCCACTGCGGACGACTGACGATAGGTGGCCGAGAGCGCCATCGCCCTCACGATGGCTTTCTGACTCCAGTGCTGGGCGACCAGCTCTGTGGCGAGCCAGTCGAGCAGTTCCGGGTGCGACGGCGGACTCCCCTGGGACCCGAAATCCTCGCTCGTCTCGACGATCCCGCGGCCGAACATCTGTTCCCAGAGGCGATTGACCGTCACGCGGGCGACGAGCGGGTTGGCGGGATCGACGAGCCAGCGCGCAAGCCCCAGCCGGTTCGCCGGCTGATCGTCGCGCATGGGATGCAGCGCCGCGGGCGTCCGCGCGTACACGCGCTCACCCCGGGCGGCGAAGCTGCCGCGGACCCGCACCTCGAACGAAGGACGTTCGAAGCCGGGCCGCTCACCCATCACCAGCGTGGACGGAATCTCGAGCGCCGCCAGGGCCTTTCGCGCCGCCGCCAGCGCATCGCGCGTCAGCTTCAGCAGCGGGCTCGACGCGCGGAATGCGGCTGCCATTTCCTCGGCCTGTGCGGGCGTGCGCTCCTTCACTGGCACGTCGAGCAGGTGGCGCAGCCGCGGCGCGAGCTCCGCACCCTCGAGGGGATTCGACCCGTTCGTAACCGACACGCGAAAGCGCCCGATGCCCTGCCCGATTGTGCCGTCCAGGTGATCGATTGTCAGGGTCAGCCGCGTGCCGCCTGCAAAGCCGAACGGCGCAGCGGCCGCGAGCACGGCGTGGCGCGGCATCCGCTCTATATCGCGCATCGCATTGATCGCCCATGACGGGCGCGTGCGACCGGGCGCATCAGCTGTCGCGTCGAGCAATTGCCGCGGCTCGAACGGAGTCGCCGAATCGTCGACTTTCACGGTCTCGAAGTGCACGGGCTCCTGCAGCGCGCCGGCCGTCGTCGTTCCCATCCGCAGGCCAATCCCTGTGACGCGGAAGTCTCCGTACGCGTCACGGCCTGGCCCGCCTTTGGGGAGCGACGGGTCAGGCAACGCCTCGAGCCGTACCGCCGTGATCCCCTGGACGGCCGTCGTGGCGGTCAGCGTGTAAGACGTCAGCTGGGGATTGGCACCCGACGCCAGCACCGAGCCGTCGGGCAGCACGGTCAGCAGCACCCCGTTCGTCGCACTCACCCGCTCCGGGACGAGCCGCGTCCACCCGCCGTCCCCGGACCGCATGGATTCTTCCCACCGGTCCTGGGCCTCCTGCACGGCGGGCGTGACGGTCTTCAGCTCCTTCTCGAGGCGGTCGATTTCGGCCTGCTGCGTCTTACGGGCGGCCTCCTGTTCGTGCGTCGCGAGCTCCAGCGTCGGCTCGAAAAAGCGCGTGCCGTCGCCGAATGTCCGGCTGTCGTAGGCGGAGCTGGCGAAGAACGCCAGCATCCGGTAGTAGTCTTTCTGGCTGAACGGATCGTACTTGTGGTTGTGGCACTGGGCACATCCGAGGGTCGTGCCCAGCCAGACCGTTGACGTGGTGTTGACCCGGTCCACGAGCACTTCGTACCGGGACTCTTCGGGATCGACCCCGCCTTCCTCGTTCGACATCGCGTTTCTGTGGAAGCCGCTCGCGATTTTCTGTTCCACTGTCGCATCCGGCAGCATGTCCCCGGCAATCTGCTCGATCGTGAACTGGTCGAAGGGCAGGTCCCGGTTCAACGCGTCGATCACCCAGTCCCGGTACTTCCAGATCGCGCGGCGATTGTCTTTCTCATAGCCGTTCGTGTCGGCGTAGCGGGCGAGGTCGAGCCACGGCCGGGCCCATCGTTCTCCATAGTGCGGCGATGCCAGGAGACGATCGACGGCGCGCTCGTACGCGCCGGGCGTCGTGTCCGCCAGGAACCCGTCGAGCTCGGCGGGCGTGGGCGGCAACCCTGTCAGATCGAGCGTGACCCTCCTTAGCAACGTCGCCTTCGCGGCTTCGGGCGCGGGGGCGAGCCCCTCCTTCTCGAGACGCGCGAGCACGAACCTGTCGATCGGATTGCGAACCCATGCGGTCTTCTTGACCTCGGGCGGCTCGGGGCGAGCCGGCCGCACGTACGCCCAGTGCTCCTCGATCTTCTCGGGAACGTCTGCCGCGGCCGCGGCGCCGTTCGCGCCGGCCTGCAGTGAACCCCCCTCGGGCCCGACGCGCGCACCCTGGTCGATCCAGGCGCGCAGCCGCGCGATCGCCTCGGGTGGGAGCGGGTCCGCATCGAGCGGCATCCGATCGTCACCGTCCTGCCCGAGCACACGGTGAATCAGCAGACTGTCCGCGCTCTTCCCGGGGGTGATAATCGACCCCGACTCGCCGCCCTTGCGGATCGACTCGGGCGAGTGGAGCCGCAGCCGCGCCCTGGCCTTCTTCGGACCGTGGCACTCGTAACAGTACGTCTTCAGAATCGGCTGGATGTCGCGGACGTAGTCAACCGGCGCTCCGTTCGGGACGGAGGCCGAGGGTGATTGAGCGCGCACGAAGACGGATCCCCCCAGCAGGACGGCCGCACCGCCGATCACGACGGTTCGCTTGAGTGTGGTCATACCGGCACGCCTCGGTGGATACGCTGAGAGTGGCGTGGGGAGTGTCTCACCCGGCGCGGGTCCGAATCAAGGCGTTCGACCGGATGCGATAATCTTTCCGCCCGATGCCAAAACCGCTGCCGCTGCCGCGGATTGTGCGCAGGCGCTCGGCGCTGCACGGCTACGGTGTGTTCGCAGCGGAACCCATCAACAAGAACCGGCGGATCATCGACTATGCGGGCGAGCTCGTCCGCAACGATCGAACGGCGAAACGAGAAGCGAAATATCTGGCCAATGGGTGCATCTGGGTGTTCCGGGTGAATCGGCGATGGAGCCGGGACGCCGGCGTGAACGGGAACATCGCGCGCTTCATCAATCACGCGTGTCGCCCGAATTGCTGGTTCGAGGTGGTGGACACGACGATCTGGATTCGCGCGTCGCGGCTCATTGCCCCGGGCGAGGAGCTGACGTACGACTATGCGACGGTTGGCGATCACACCATCCAGTGCCGCTGCCGGCCTGGATGCGGGACGAAGCTCTGACTACTCGTGGCGCAGCGCCAGGATCGGATCGATCCGGCTGGCGCGGTGCGCGGGAATGAGGCCCGCGGCCGCGGAAACCAGCGTCAGGACGGCAACCGTCGACCCCGCGATCCAGGGATCGTGCGGCTGAATGCCGTACAACTGGGTGGCCACCAACCTACCGAGCGCCATCGCGGCGGGAATTCCGATCGCCAGGCCGATCGCCAGCAGCAGGAGCACCTCGCGCATCACAATCCAGATCACGAGCCCCGGCTGCGCGCCGAGTGCGAGCCGGATGCCGAGCTCTTTCCGCCGCCGCGCGACGACGAAAGCCATCACGCCGTAGAGACCTATCGAGGCGAGCAGCGTTGCGAGCAGCCCGAAGCCCGCTGACAACATCGCGATCAGCCGGTCCGTGAGCAGCGTTTCGTCCAGCTGCGCTTCGAGCGTCTTCACCTCGTAGACGGGCAACGACGAATCCAGCGCCTGCACGCGGCTGCGGATCAGGTTGTACGCGCCGGCCGATCCCGTCTGCGTGCGGACGTAAAATGCCGCGCTGTTACGGCCCCAGTTCGGCACGAACACCTGGCGGTGCACCCCCTCGCGCGGGCCCTCGTAGAGCGTGTCCGCGACGACGCCGATGATCTCGATCGTCAGCGGCGACTTGGGCCCTCCCCCCCGGCCCAGGCGCTTTCCGACGGCGCTGCGACCCGGAAAGAAATGGTCGGCGAAGCGCCGATTGACGATCGCGACGGTGGGTTTTTCCTGTGCGTCACTGTCCCTGAAGTCTCGTCCCTCGAGGATCGGGATCTTCATCGTTTGGAAATACCCGGGCGAGAGGGCGTTCATAAAAGCCTGCATGTCCTCGCCGTCGCCTGCGGTGTGCCCCTCGACGGCCATCGAGCTGTCCCACTCGTTGCCGCTCAGGATCGGGACCGTCGCGGCAGCCGCGGACTTCACCCCCGGTGCCGCGCGCAGGCTTTCCAGGAGCGCCCGGTAGAGCAGCACCGCCCGCGCATCGTCGTACCCGTTGAGCGCCGGCGACAACTGGAAGGTGACGAGATTGTCGGCCGCCACTCCCGTGTCTGTGGTCTTCAGGTTCTGGAGACTTCTGACGAAGAGCCCGGCGCCGAAGAGAAGGAGAAAGCTGAGCGCCACCTGGGCGGTCACGAGCCCCTTGCGCAGGAACACAGCCCCGGTCGTCCCGGCAATGGAACCCACGGTGTCCTTCAGGGTCGTCCAGGGATCCGGCCTACTCGCGCGCAGCGCCGGGATCAGGCCGAAGACAATGCCTGTCACGAACGTGAGGCACAGCGTAAAGGCGAGGATACGGGGATCGGGATGGGCGGTGATCAGGATCGGCTGCCCCTCGGACGGGACGAGCGCGAGCAGCCCGCGGGTCAGGACGACGGCAAGCGCAAGACCCACGAGCCCGCCGGCGAATGACAGGACCAGGCTCTCGACGAGCAGTTGGCGAACCAGACGGCCGCGCGAGGCGCCAAGCGACAGGCGCATCGCCATCTCTTTCTGCCGCATGAAGCCTCTCGCGATCAGCAGGTTCGCGACGTTTGCGCACGCGATGAGAAGAACGAGGCCGACCATGCACATCAGGACGAGCAGCGCCGTCGAAAAATCGTTGCGGATGCCCGAGTAACCCATCGCCGCACTCTCGACGTGCAACAGCCCCTTCATGAAACGGTCGCGCGAGTACTGGGACCACTCCTTGGCCGCCGGCAGCGTCATTTCAGAGGCGCGAATCTGAGTGAACAGGCCCTGCACCGGCCCCTTCGCGGACGCGACCGTGTAACCCGGCTTCAGGCGCGCAAAGACCTGGACCCACCGCGAGCGCCGGTCGTCCATGTGAATCCACGCGGCGTCGGGCATCATCACGGGCTTCATCTGAATCGGCACGCGAATCTGCGGCGACTGCGCAGGGTCGATGCCGGCGAACCCCTCCGCCGAGACTCCGACGATCGACATCGGGTAGTCGTTGACGAGGATCTTCTTGCCGATGACCCCCGGGTCGCGCGCGAAGCGGCTCACCCAGTACCCGTAGCTCAGCACGACGACGGGATGGCCCTGGTAGACCTGGTCGTCTTCCTTGGAATTGAACACGCGTCCGAGCGCCGGTGGGACGCCGAGCATCGTGAAGAAGTTGCCGGAGACGATTTCCGCTTCGAGCCGCTCCGTACGATTGTCCACACTGACCGACGCCGGGACGAGCCGGCGGCACAGCACTTCCGCAAAGGGCTCCGCGCGCTGCTGCAGGTCCTGATAGAGCGGATACGAGTGCATCCGCGAGCCCATGTTGCTCCCGTTGTTGGCCCCCTCCTGGAACAGCATCACCAGCTGATCAGGAGCCTTGACGGGAAGCTTTCGAAGCAGAATCTGGTCAACAAGCGTGAAAATGGCCGTATTCGCGCCAATTCCGAGCGCAAGCGACAGGATTGCCACGGCAGCGAACAACGGGTTCCGGCGAAGACCGCGGAGCGCAAGGCGGAGGTCGGCGAGTGTGGTCGTCATGCTGGGTGCTTTGACGGAATCGGGCGTCCAGAGGTTTGCAGGACCGCGCAGGTCACGCGCCGAGTCGCCGGAAAAGTAAAATGAGCCTGACCGCGACATGAACGCCAAAGGTTCGACCACGCCCGTCCAGCCCCCGGTCATCACCAGATCGTCGCAGTGTGCCGTTTCCGAACGGCGCCAGGGCTGCGACAACGTGTCGCACGTCACGCCGATGGCGTGCCGTCACAATTGAGGGTCATGCGCGCGCGGCTCCTCCTGATCTCGACGCTTCTCCTGATCGCGGCAGCACTCGGGACGCCGCGCGCGAACGCGCAGGAGAACGTCAACCTGGCGAGCCTGAGCGGGCGCGTGACGGACCCCCAGGGTGGAGTCATCGCCGGCGCGCAGGTCACGGCCCGTCACACCGAAACGAATCTGACGGCGGAAGCCGTGACGGGGAGCGATGGCCGGTTCCGCTTCGCATATCTGCGCGTCGGCCGCTACCAGGTGACCGTCCACGCGGCAGGGTTCGCGGATGCGACCCGGATGGTGACGCTCACGGTCGGCGGGGCCTTCGATCTCCCTGTCGCGCTGTCGATTGGCGATGTCGCGACGGCGGTGACGGTCACGGGCGACACGATCGTGCTCGAGGCGGGACGGAGCCAGATTGCCGGCACCGTGTCCCAGGCCGAAGTGCGGGATGTGCCGCTCAACGGGCGCAACTTCCTGGATCTCGCGCTTCTCATCCCGGGGGTCTCACCCGCCAACGCCGGAACTACGCAGGTCTTCCCGGAGACTTCCGCGGTACCGGGCTCGGGCCTCTCCGTTGCCAGCCAGCGCAATCTCTCCAACAGCTTCATCGTCGACGGCCTGTCGGCGAATGACGATGCCGCAGGCCTCAGCGGCATTCCCTACGGCGTGGATGCCGTGGATCAGTTCCAGGTGGTCACGTCGGGCGGGCAGGCGGAGCTCGGGCGTGCGCTCGGCGGGTACGTCAACGTGGTCACGAAGAGCGGCACGAATGCCGTGCACGGCGACGTGTACGGATATTTTCGCGACGGGCGGCTGAATGCCGCGAATGCACTCTCGGGCACGCGGCTGCCGATGCGTCAGAAGCAGTACGGCGCAAGCGCGGGCGGGCCGATCGTGCGGGATCGGACGTTCTATTTCGGCAATTTCGAGCAGCGCCGGCTGCAGCAGACCGGACTCGTGACGATCTCCCCGGAGAACGTCAGCGCGATCAATGCGAGGCTTGTCGCGACGGGCTATCCGGGCGCGCTCGTCTCCACGGGCCTGTACCCGAATCCGGTGAACACCACGAATGTCCTCGCGAAGATCGATCACGTCCTCAACGGGAAGGATCAGCTCACCACGCGCTACAGCCTGTACGACGTCGTGTCCAGGAACTCCCGCGGCGCCGGGGGGCTGAACGCGCCATCCGCCTCGGCGGGGCTCGAGAATCTGGACCAGGCGCTCGCAGTCAGCAACACGTTCACGATTACGCCGGCCACCGTCAACGAGACACGCGCGCAGTTTTCGGTCGGCGACCTCACCGCGTTGCCGAGCGATCCTGTGGGCCCCGCGGTCAGCATCGCGGGGGTGGCGTCGTTCGGCACGCTGTCCGGAAACCCTCGTGCCCGCCTGAACCACATGTTCGAGGTCGTTGACAACCTGTCGCGGCAGGCGGGCGCACACGCGCTGCGTTCGGGTGTGGACGTCCTCTACAACACGGACACGATCACGTTCCCCCGATCTGTCCGCGGAGCCTACACCTTCAGCTCACTCGCCAACTATCTCGCCGGTGTCTACAACAACGCCGGCTTCACGCAGACGTTCGGCGACTCCGTGGTGTCGCAGACCAACCCGAACCTCGGGGTATACGTGCAGGACGAGTGGAAGGCGACGTCCACCCTGACGATGAACGTCGGAGGCCGATACGACCTGCAGATGCTCCAGACCGTAAGGACGGATCGCAACAACGTCTCGCCGCGTGTCGGATTTGCCTGGTCGCCAGGCAGCAGGAGCACGGTCGTGCGGGGGAGCGCGGGGCTCTTCTTCGATCGCGTGCCGCTCCGTGCCGTTGCCAACGCGCTGCTGTCCGCGCGGAACACGACCGCCATCGCCAATCTGCGGCAGGTGAGCATCAGCCTGTCACCGAACCAGACGGGGGCGCCGGTGTTCCCCAATATCCTGACCGCACCGGTCCCCTCCGTCACGCTGCCGGGTCTCACGACCATCGATCCCGCGCTCCAGAACGCCTACTCACGACAGGCAAGCATCGAGATCGAGCGGCAGCTCGGCGAGCACGCGACCTACAGCATCGGCTACCAGTATGTCCGCGGGCGGAACCTGATTATCGCGATCAACCAGAACGTGCCCGCCTGCGTTGCCGCCGGCACGAACAACGGGTGCCGGCCCAATCCGGCTTACGCCAACGACAACCGCTATTCGTCCGCTGCCGAATCGAACTATCACGGTGTGCATGTCTCGTTCGTCGAACGGCCGACGCGGTGGGGTCACGTCAGGGTGAGCTACACCTACTCCAAATCCATGAACGACGTGGGCGAGAACTTCTTCAGCGCGCCCATCGACCCGTTCGACCTGATGAAAGACTGGGGGCGTTCGGACGACGACCAGCGGCATCGGCTCGTGCTGAACGGCGCGGTGAACACGCCCATGGACGCCGCTTCGAGTGCGTGGGAGCGACTGAGCCACGGATTCCAGCTGAGCACGATGCTCCAGGCGTACTCCGCGCTGCCGTTCAACGTCCTCTCGGGTTTGACGACGGTGCAGGGCACGGCGGCGAGACCGATCGTCAACGGCGCATTCATCCCTCGCAACGCGCGCGCAGGGGGAGACTTCGTGAGCCTCAACCTGCGGCTGAGCCGCTCGTTCCAGGTTGCCGGCGGCGTCCGCCTCGAGACGACCGCCGAGGCGTTCAACGTGACGAACCGAAGGAACGATCTGACGAGAAACACCAACTTCGGCCCGGGCGCCTATCCGACAGCTCCATCGGCGACATTCAACCAGGTTACCGCTGTCGGCGATCCGCGGTCACTGCAACTCGCGATTCGGATGAAGTTCTAAATCCGGCCGGTCACCCCCTATCGAGCGAGCCCGGCTCCGTCGCGAGCGCCTCGTGCGCGAGCGCGAGCAGCGCGACGCACGCAGTGTCGCTGCGGAGGGTGCGCGGCCCGACTCCTGCGTCCTCGAATCGATGGGCCTTGAACAGATCGATTTCGAAATCGGTCCAGCCGCCCTCAGGGCCAATGGCGATCAGGACACGTCTTGCCGAGTGGTGACGCACTGCCGCGAACACTGACGTCGCGGCCCTGGGATGCGCGACGATGCGAAGTCCTTCGGGGAACATCGCGTCGAGCTCGTCCTCGACGAGGATTTTGAGCTGACGGCGGATGGCGACCCTCGGCACACGCGTGTCGCGCGCCTGCTGCAACCCTTCGATGAGGAGCGGCCGGTAGCACGCCTCGGTGAGGACGTGCGTGTCGAAGTAGTTGCGCTCGACCCGCGCCGCGTTGGTCAGGACGATCCGGCCGACGCCGAGGGCCGCGAGCTGCGCCCACAGGCGTCGCATGACTTTCGGCCGGGGAACGGCAAGGAGAACGTCGACCGCCGGCAGCGGCGGCGGGGTCAGGCTCTCGAATCCGCACTGCAGGTCCACCGACCCGTCCCGAAGCGCCGTGACGATGCCGACCCCCATGGCCCCATCGAGCACGCCAACGCGGACGCGGTCCCCGACGCGAACGCCGAGAACATGGACGATGTGCCGCGCGCGGTGACCCGTGAGCCGGACTCTGCGATCCTCCTCGAGCTCCTCAGGCGCGAGCAGGACGAGATTCACCTGTCCGTCCTCGAGGCTTCATCCCGCGCCGGCGCCCTCAGTCCCTGCCCGTGGTCGGTTCGTACCAAGGGGGTGGCGGCGCACGCGCGATGCGCGTACGGTGTGTCGTTTCCGTTGGAGGCCTCCATGTTCAACCAGACACTCCTCACACGATGGATCGGTTGCGTCGTTCTCGCTGGCTTGTCGATCGGGGCTCCCGCTGCGCGCGGCCAGTCTGCTCCCGGCAAAGTCCCGATCACCACGACGTCTGACGAGGCGCGCCGCCTGTACGTCCAGGGGCGGGATCTCGCCGAAAAGCTGCGCGTCACCGACGCCCACCACCTGTATGCCGAGGCCGTGGCGAAGGATCCGTCATTCGCACTGGCGTACCTGGGCCTGGCGAACACCGCCGGCACCACAGGCGAATTCATCGAGGCCGTGACGCACGCCGTTGCCCTGTCGAAGGGCGTCAGCGAGGGCGAACGCCACATCATCATGGCAGCGGACGCCGGGCTCAAGGGGGATCCCGCCGGTGTCCTCGCCCATTACGACGAGGCCGTCAGGCTCTTTCCGGGCGATGAACGCGTCCTGACGCTTGTCGGCATCGTCCATTTCGGACGGCAGGAGTACGAAAAGGCCATCGATTACTTCGTTCGCGCGACAAGGGGAAACTCCGAGTTCACCACCCCGTACAATCAGCTTGGCTACGCGTACCGGTTCCTCGGACGGTATGCGGAAGCCGAGTCGACCTTCCAGCGATATACGGAGCTCCTGCCAAACGATCCGAATCCCTATGACTCCTACGCGGAGTTGCTCATGAAGATGGGGCGCTTCGACGACTCCATCAAAATGTACCAGAAGGCCCTGACCATCGATCCGAACTTCGTCGCGTCCTACGTGGGGATTGGGAACGATCATCTCGCGGCAGGACGGCCTGACGAGGCGCGCCACGCCTTCGCGAAGCTCCTGGGCGTCGCGCGGAATACGGGCGAGCGACGGCTGGCGCACTTCTGGACGGCTGCGTCGTACGTGCACGAAGGAAAGACGGACAAGGCTCTCGCGGAACTGCAGGCGGAGTACGCGCTGGCAGAGGCTGAGAAGGACGCCGGGTCGATGGCCGGCGATCTGACGCAGATGGGAGATGTGCTGCGGGAATCGGGCCGGCTCGACGAGGCGCTTGCGCGTTATGCGGAAGGCCTCGCCGTGATCGAGAAGGGAGCGGTGCCGCCCGAGCTCAAAGCGGCCTCACGCCGCAACCTGCTGTTCGAGCAGGGCCGGGTGGCGGCCACCCGCGGCGACATCGCGACAGCGAAGTCGAAGGCGGATGCCTACGCCGCAGCGATCGGTGCCACGAAGCGGCCGTTTGAAGTGTTTCAGCAGCACGAGCTTGCCGGCTTGATTGCGCTCGCGGCGAAGGACTACGCCCAGGCGTCCAAGGAGCTGGCGCTCGCCAACCAGCAGGATCCCCGCATTCTGTACCTGCGCTCAGTCGCGCTGCGGGGCGCCGGCGACCAGACGGCCTCCGCCGCCATGGCGACACAGGCCGCTTCGTTCAACGGTCTCAGCTTCAACTACGCCTACGTGAAGGGGAAGGCCCGCACGGCAGGCAGCTAGAGGTCGACGACGGACTAGCGGCCGCCCACGAGCGAGGTGGCCGAGGGCGTCGCCTGTCGACCGTGCAGGACGTGATCGTCCGAATAGAGGCTTCGTTCGAGCCGGAGCTCGTGATTCAGGCGCTCGGCCAGTTGACCGAACAACGCCCCTGCCTGCCGGAGCTGCAGGTTTTCCTCCTGCAGGCGGCGAATCAGCTCGTGACATTCCTCGACGGTAACGGGGAGTTTCTCTGTTTTGGTGGCCATAGGACCCTTGTGCCTCTTCCTCCTTACGCGCGGAATGGCTCCCAATGGGACCATGCGATTCGAATTAGCTCATGTTTAGGTCTTTTGACCACGCTTGAACGTCAGGGAAACTGACCTTGGATTGCCCGCAGCAACCAGAGTCGGGCCGTGGACCACTCGCGCTTCACTGTTGTGGGCGATAGCCCTAGAACATCGCCGGTCTCTTCGACCGAGAGGCCGCCGAAGAAGCGGAGCTCCACGACTTTCGCCTGCCGATCGTCGAGGGCGGAGAGACGTTCGAGCGCGGCGTCCAACGCGACGAGCTGCTCGTCGGGAACGGGACTGGCCAGGACATCGGCGAGCTCGTCGACGTCCACGGGCGCCTCGCCGCTTCCGCGCTTCGCCGCCTGGCGCCGCCGTGCATGGTCCACGAGAATGCGCCGCATCGCCTGCGCCGCAATAGCGAAGAACTGCGCGCGGTTCTGCCACCCGGCGCCGTGCTGCTGCATCAGGCGCAGCCACGCTTCGTGCACCAGCGCCGTTGGCTGGAGGGTGTGGCCGCCACGTTCGGCGCCGAGCTTCAGGCGGGCAATGCGGCGTAATTCGGCATACACGAGCGCAACGAGCTGCTCGCCAGCGGGTGCGTCGCCCTGCTGCCAGGCCTGCAGGAGCCGGGTCAGCCGGGGATCGGGATTGTCCACCATGGCGCCTCAGAGCGATTGAGCGCGCCGGATGATCAAACCGGCGCCCCGCAGGCCGGCATCTTTTTCAAGCAAGCGGGCCGCGGCCCTGACGTTGGGGCGGCGATCCGCAGAATCCAGCCGGAGGAGAACAAGGCGGCGCTCGAGCTCGCCCAGAATCATGCCCGATCGTGTAAGCAACTGCTGGAGCCCGGCGAGCGCCTCGCGCGCCTCGGCCCCCCGGCCCTGGGCCGCGTCGATTTCCGCTTCGATCAGGGCGAGGTCGCTCCGGACGCGGATCCGTTCGCTGGCCGTCGAGAGCTGCCGTGCCGCGGCGAGCGCGCGAGAGGCCGCGGCGACGTCGCCGATCGCGAGACGCGCGCGTGCGACGATCAGCTCGCCCGCTGTGCGCATGGGCGCCGTTGTCGAGTCCGTCGGCGCGACGAGAGCTTGCGCCTGTTTTTCCGCTTCTGCCGGCAGCCGTTCTTCGAGGGTGACGGCCGCGAGCCCGAGCGAGCTTTCCTTCGTGGTCCGGGTCTCCTTCATCTCTCGCCGTATCCCCATGGCTTCTTCATGCTGACGACGCGCCTCCGCCAGATCGCCGGCCGCCAGCGCGATCTCGCCGAGCTGGTAGTGGGCCTGGGCGGCGCCGGGCTTCAGCTTCGTCTCCGTCGCGAGCCTCAGCGCCTCCTCCTCCGTCTTGCGGGCGGCGGCGATCTCCCCCTGCTCCAGGAGGATCATCCCCAGTTCGACCCGGGCGATCACCTGGCCGCGGCGGTCCCCTATCTCGGCGCGCGTGGCCAGCGACTCGTCGAGCGCCCGGCGCGCCTCCGCCAGCTTGCCGACTTCGCGCTGCACCACCGCGAGGTTGTGCAGCGCGCGCACGAGGCCGCGTTTGTCCCCAGTCTCCCTGCAGATCGCCAGCGACTCCTCGTAGTACTTCGTCGCCTCGCCGAGATGATCCTGCTCGAAGAGAACCACACCGATGTTACTGAGAGACACGGCCGTCCAGTTGCGGTCCCCAATCTCGCGCCGCAACGCAAGCGAGCGCTGATGCGCGGCCAGCGCCTCCCGAAGCTTGCCCTGGTCCTTCAGGAGGATGCCCAGGTTGTTGAACGCGGCGGACATGCCTCGCCGATCGCCGATTTCCTCGCTCGTCGCGAGCGACTGCTCGTACATCCGCTGCCCCCGCGTGATGTCCTGCTGGTCCGACAGCACGGTTCCGAGACTGTTCAGCGCCGATGCGGCGCCGGCGCGATCGCCCGCTTCGAGAAAGACCTTCCGCGCGGCATCCAGAGACCGCTCCGCGCTGGCGGGTTGCCCCTGGCTGAAGTAGCTCCGTCCTTCCAGCAGACGCGCGCGGGCGACGAGCAGGCGCGCGCCGAGCTCTTCAGCGCGGTGAAGAGCACGCTGGATCGCCGCCAGCTCGCGGGGAAAGTCACCGAGCGCGGAGGCAGCCTGGGCCTCGGCGAGGTCGATTCGGGGGTCGGCGTTCTCAGGAGCGGGCGAACGGCGCAATTCGGCCACGGTCGCGAGTGCATCGGCGCCATGTCCGCCCGACGTCTGTGCCGCCGCGAGGAGCAGCCCATATTCCACGTTGTCGGAGAAGAAACCCCAGAGCGTGCGATACACCTCGATCGCCTTCGTCGCGTTCCGCTGCGCGTCGTACAGCCGCCCCTCCACTTTGAGCCGATCCTCCCGCGTCAGGGCTGCTGACGCGTCGAAGGCCTTCTGCGCGGCTTCCGTGGCGCGGCCATCGTAGCCGAGCGCCGTCCACGCGGACGCGAGCGCGGTCTGGATCAGCGGGTTCGCGGGCTCCGTCGCCGCGGCCTTCTCGAAGAGCCCGCGCGCCGCGACGGCGTCGAGCAGGCGAAGACGCTCGAGCCCCTCCGCGTACAGGCGCGTCGCCTCCAGCCCCTGCGGGAAGGCCGCCCGCGCACTGCTTGTCGTTTCCGGTGTGCTCTCCTGAAGGCCAAGGCGGGTTCGCAGCTGGCGCCCCGTATCCGACATCATCGAGAACAGGTGCGACTCGTCGCCTACCCCGGCGACGCCGACCGCATCGTCCGCCCGGCGGACGACCCGCACGTCCACGCGGAGGTTCCGCGCCTTGTCGCTGCCGCTCGTCACGAATGAGCCGAGGACGAGATAGTCCGTCGCCAGGGCGGTGCGCAACCGCTCCACGGCTGCGGCGTCCGGCGGGCCCGCCCGGCCGACCCCCAGGTCGGAAACCATGCGTGTCACGAGGTCGGCCGAGACGACGCGAAGCTGGCCGCCCCCCGCGAGCTCGGTCGTGAGCATCTCCGCGAGCGCGGTGGACAACCACTGATCGCCGAGCCGGGCCGACAGGTTGGTGAACCCGAGGACAGCCACCGACGGGCGGGCGGACGCATGGCCGGGCGTTGATTCGTGGCCCTGCGCGGCAGCCGGGGACCGATTCCACATTCGCGCCGCAATCGCCGTGCCCCCCATCGTCGCGAGCAACAGCGCTGCGACACCCGCCGCGGTCCGGTGTCGGCGCACCACACGCCTGGCGCGGTAACGCCACGCGTCGCGGCCTGCGGCGACGGGTTCGTCGTCCAGGTAACGCCGGACGTCCTCCGCGAGCGCGGCGACGCTCGTGTAGCGAAGCTCCGGCGTCTTGCGCAGGGCCTTGAGCACGATGGCATCGAGCGCACCTGTGAGGCTGCGCCGCAGTGCGTCCGGAGACCCGTCGCGTGTGCCGCTGACACTCGAGGGGGTCCGGGTTTCGGTCGTGCCGTCCACGCGAACGCTCGTGCGCGTGCGGGCCACGACAGTGCTCGGCCGCTCGGGATCCAGCTCGCATACGATGCTGGCCATTTCTTCGGGTGTGCGGGTCGAGAACTGGTACGCGCGGTGCCCCGTCAGGATCTCGTAGAGCAGCAGGCCGAGCGCGTAGACGTCGGTTGCGAGGGTGACGGGCTGGCCGAGCATCTGCTCGGGGCTCGCGTACTCCGGCGTCATGGGCCGCGCGAGCGACGTGAGGGTGGAGTCGATCTCGTTGCCGGGATCGAGGATCTTCGCGATGCCGAAATCGAGCAGCTTCGGCTGTCCGTCCGCGGTGACCAGGACGTTGCCGGGCTTGAGATCGCGGTGCACGATGTTGTGATCGTGGGCATGCTGCACGGCCTCGAACACCCCGAGGCACAGGCGCAGCCGCTCGGTCGTGTTCAGGCAGTGCTCGTCCGCGTACCTGTCGATCGGCGTCCCGGCGACGTACTCCATGACGAAGTACGGCAGCCCCTCGGACGTCGTGCCGCCGTCGAAGAGCCGCGCGATGTGTGGGTGATTGAGGGTGGCGAGGATCTGACGTTCGTGCCGGAACCGCCCCACGACGAGCTCGGAATCCATTCCGCGGCGGATCATCTTGAGCGCGACGCTGTGCTCGAAATCCTTCTCCGCGCGGCTCGCGAGGTACACCGCCCCCATGCCGCCGCGGCCGAGGCATCGTTCGATCGAGTACGGTCCCAGCTGGCGTCCGATGTATGGATCGTCCTCGGGGAGCCCGTCGTCGGAACTCTGAGCGTCGAGCCACGGCAGCGCCGGACGGTCCATGAAGCCGCCGGTTCCCGCTTCCGCGGCCAGGAGCGAATCGACTTCGGCACGCAGCTCGGGATCACCGGCACACGCTGCATCGAGTATTGCGTCGCGCGTCGCGGGAGGGTGCTCCAATGCGAGGGCGAGCACCTCCTTGACCCGAACCCAGGTTGGCATGGTGATGTCCGATCATACCGCGGGGCCACGGGGGCGACTCACGCCCGAGCTGACAATCCGGGCCCCAGAAGCTCCTTGCCGCGGTCGGCAAGTTCAACGAGGAGCTGGTCAATTCACGCCGGAGTTGAGGGAACAGGAAGAGTGGCTGTGCGCCGAGATGGCGGTCAGAGGGTGAGGTGGCACGTGCGGCACCGCTTCGGGGCGGTGCCGCCTTGCCGCATGGTGATGAAGCGCCCGGGCGGGCTCAGTCCGATCGCAGCGCGTCCATCACGTCCACGCGCGAGGCTCGCGCCGCAGGCATGAGTGACGCGAGAATCGCCGCGGCGACAAGCAGCGAGGCCGCGCCCGCGATCGGGAGGACACCAGGGACCCGGACGTCCTGGATGTAGCTGCCCACGATCCGGGCCAGCACGATTCCCCCTACGGCGCCGACCGCCACGCCTGCGCCGGCGATCACCGCGCCCTCCCGGAGCACCCGGGCCAGCAGGTCGCGTGGCGCGGAGCCAATCGCGAGCCGGATGCCGAACTCCCGCGTCCGTGCGCTGACCGAGAACGCGAGCACCCCTGCAACGCCCACGACCGCGATGAGCAGCGCGACGGCGGCGAACCCGCCGAATACGAGCGCGTTCAACCGGTTGGGCGCGAGCACCTCGCCGCGCACGTCTTCGAGCGTGGCGGCCTGCTCGACCGGCTGCTCGGCCGAGAGCGCACGGATGATTCGCGTGATCGGGACGACGAGCGAGTACGGATCCGCACGCGTGTGCACGAAAAGACGGCCGCCTCCGATCTCCTGGGCGAACGGGTGGTAGATGTTCACGGCAGGTCCTGGCACCACATTCTCGTCGTCCAGGTCGGCCGCCACGCCGACGATGCGGCGCGGGCCCTGGCTGACGTCGATGAACTTCATGACCGGATCCGTCCACATGATCCGCCGGTTCACCGCGTCCTGGGTGGGGAACAGCCGCTGGGCGAGGCTCTGGCTGACGATGACGACCGGTTCGGTGCCGCGGCGGTCGCCGTCGTTGAAATCACGCCCGGCGATCAACGGCACCCCGAGCGCCGCGAAGAACCCCGGGGAGACGGTGCGGAACTGCGCGCGCGGATCTTCCTCGCCGTTTGCCCTCACGTAGTTCTCGGCCGAGAACTGGAAGCCCGGGCCGAAGCTCCCCGCGTCCCGCCAGGGCACCTGTGTGCCGACCGCAACTCGATCGACGCCCGGAAGCTCACTGATGCGCCGCATCGCCTCCGTGTAGAAGCCGACGACCTGATCCGGCGGCCGCCCCTGTGCCATGACCGGCACACTCAGCGTGAGCACGCGGCGCATATCGAGCCCGGTTGGCGCAGACTGCAGGGCGATGAGCGCGGTGAGCAGCGCGCCCGCGCCGGCGAGCAGCACGAACGACGCCGCTATCTGAGTGACGGCAAACACTCGGAGCCGGCGGTTCGTTCCCGAGGTGATGCGGACACCCCCGCTCGCCAGCCCGAAGCCCGTCGAGCCCTCAGCCGACGGCAGCCGGGGCACGAACGCCAGGAGGACAGCGGCGACAATCGCCAGCGCCACGCCGACCCATAAGAGGGTCGCATCCACCGTGAGATCGAGCGCACGCACCGAGAAGCGCGCCGCATAGCGCGCCAGAATCGCCACGAGCGGACGCGCCAGGGCGACGCCGAGGAGTGCCCCCGCCGCACAAAGCACCAGGCTCTCCGACAGCAGCGTCCGGCGCAGCGCCGCGGCGCTGGCCCCAAGCGCGGCGCGGATCGCCAGCTCACCTTCGCGACGCACAGCGCGCGCGAGGATCAGGTTCGCGACATTGGAGCACGCGATCACGAACACAAGGCCGGAGGCGGCGAGGAGCACGAGCAGAACCGTCCGCGCAGGGGCGACAATCTGATCGCGGAGGCGCACGGCGTCGATTCGGAAGTCGGCCTTCTGGGAGTACGATTCGGGATGTTCCTGGCGCATCGCGCCATGCACCGTCCGCAGCTCGGCGCGTGCGGTCTCGAGATCCACGCCCGGCGCGAGGCGGCCGAAGAGCTCGGTCATCCGGTGCACACGCCCCGTGACCATCGTGGCGTCCAGATGGTGCGGGCTCGTGACGACGTTCGCGATGACCTCGGTCTCCGCCGGGTAGGGGACCGAGGGCTCGAGGACGCCGACAATCGTCGCCGCGCGCTGGCCGAACCTCACCGTTTTGCCGATGACCGACGGATCGCTCGAGAGCGACGTGCTCCAGAACCGGTACGTCAACACGGCCGCCCCCGCCGCCCGCGGCCCATCGTCGCCCGGCCCGAGGAGACGGCCGAGGACCGGTCGAAGCCCCATCACCTCGAAGAAGGAGCCGCCGACGACGCCGGCGCGCACGACGCGAGGCTCTCCGAGGCCGACCATGGTGAAGGGGATGGTGGAGAAATCCCCGAAGGCCGTGATCGATTTCACGCGGCCGCGCAGGTCCTGGATTTCGGGGACCGAGAAATTCGCGTTGTCAGCTCCGATGCCCGGAGCACTCTGGCGGATGTAGATCAGGCGATTCTCGTCCCGGTTGACCAGGGGACGCAGCAGCACGCCGCGGACGACGCTGAAAATGGCGGCGTTGGCGCCGATGCCGAGTGCGAGCGTGACGATGACCGTGAGCGCGAGGCCTTTGGCCCTCAGCAGCGATCGGCACGCGAATTTCAGGTCCGTGATGAAGCTCATCGTGGGCTCTTACCGGATATTACTCATTGAGTTGGTCATTGCGTAGTCTTTCGTTGAAGGCGCCGCCCACGACTGCGCGCCGGAGAGCGGGGCTCATGCCGCCGTCACGCGATGGCTGCCTGCTCGCTGGCACGGAGCGTGGTGCGGCGGACCGGCCGTCCCGCGCGGCCGCACGCCACCATCAGGGCAAGCAGCCCGACTATCACGGGAACGAGAGCCGGGGCGACAGCCCCGCCCATCAGCGTGACGACCGTCGCGCCGGCCATGATGACCGACAACCCGGCAGCGGCGAGCGGGGTCAGGCCCTCTCGAATGTGCAGCACGCCCGGCAGGATGAGGCCGCAGGCGCCGAGCACCTCTGCGACGCCGATGAAGCGCAGGAACGGTCCCGGCAGCGGTACCGGTCCAGCCAACGCCTCAATCGGCAGGATCAGCTTGATGCCGCCGGCAAACAGGAACAGACCCGCGAGCAACCCCTGGACGACCCACAACGACCGGTTCAGTTTCATGACTTCCTCCTCTGCCCGGTTGTCGAACGGCAGCTCGCGGAATCGACATGCGCTGTTTTGAGTGGATTCGACATGCGGCGTCGATCCAGGTGCCGGCCGTTCGACCACCGTTCAGAACGCCCTCCGGCGCGGGCGGCGGGGGGAGGAGGAAACAGTGCAGATCAATCCGTATCTGTATTTCGACGGCCGGTGCGCGGCGGCCTTCGCGTTCTACGAGCAGTGTCTCAACGGCAGGATCGTGATGATGCAGACCCACGGCGAGTCGCCGCTGAAAGCGCACGTCCCGGCGGACTGGTGCGGCAAGGTCCTCCACGCCCGCCTGGAGGCGGGCGGTGCGGTGCTCATGGGCTCCGATGCGCCCCCGCCCCACGACGTGCCGCCGAAAGGTCTTTACGTCTCGGTGACGATCGCGTCGCCCGAAGATGCGGGACGCGCATTCGAGTGCCTGTCCGAGGAGGGCACGGTCAGGATGCCCTTTGAGCGGACGTTCTGGTCTGCCGGATTCGGGACGCTCGTCGACCGCTTCGGGATCCCCTGGATGATCAACTGCGAGCAGGCGCCGTAGGGCGGACGCTTGCGGCCGCGCGGTGAAGATGGTCTGATCGGGGGCTGTGGCGGCCCCCGATCGAGCGCTCGCGGTTGTCGAGACGGTGAATGGGATCTATGTCTCAGAATCCCGCCGCGTTCTGGCCACGCTCATCCGGCTGCTTGGCGACTTCGACGTCGCCGAGGAAGCGCTGCACGATGCGTTCAGAGCGGCGCTCGAGCAGTGGCCGCGCGAGGGTGTGCCGGCGAATCCGCGCGCGTGGCTCGTGTCCACCGGCAGGTTCAAGGCCATCGACGGCATCCGGCGCCGCGCCCGGTTCGACGCGCTGGACGAAGTCAAAGACGAGGCGACGCTTGGGGTCGTCGATGCCGTGGCGTGGGCGGACGAGGAGAGCGTCGGGGATGACCGGCTCCGGCTGATCTTCACCTGCTGCCATCCGGTGCTCGCTCCCGCGGCACAGGTCGCGCTGACGCTCCGGGAAGTCTGCGGGCTCACGACCGAGGAGATCGCCACGGCCTTTCTGACTCCCGCGCCGACGCTGGCGCAGCGGATCGTCCGGGCGAAAGCCAGGATCAAGAGCGCACGCATTCCGTACCAGGTGCCGACCGAAGCCGAGCTGCCGGAACGGCTCGACTCGGTCCTCCGGGTGATTTACCTGGTCTTCAACGAGGGATACGCCGCGTCCTCGGGCGCGTACCTGACGCGTCAGGATCTCTCGTCGGAGGCCATCCGCCTGGGGCGCCTGCTCGTCGAGCTCCTCCCGGAGCCCGAAGCGATCGGTTTGCTGGCGCTCATGCTGCTGCAGGAGTCGCGGCGGGCGGCGCGTGCGTCCCCCTCCGGCGAATTGATCCTCCTGGACGAGCAGGATCGTTCGCTCTGGGATCGCGAGCTGATTGCCGAGGGCGTCGGGCTGGTGCGGCGTGCGTTCTCCTCGCGCGTCGGTCCGTACGCGATCCAGGCGGCCATCGCGGCGGTGCACGCTGAGGCGGTGAACCCCGCAGCGACCGACTGGGCGGAGATCGTCGGCCTGTACGACCTCCTCGCACGGGCCGACCCGTCGCCGGTCATCGAACTGAACCGGGCCGTCGCGATCGCGATGCGCGATGGCCCCGCGGCAGGCCTCGCGATCGTGGACGCGATTCTCGAACGCGGCGAGCTGATCGAGTATCGCCTGGCCCACGCGGCGAGGGCCGATTTGTGTCGCAGGCTGGGTCGGACGGCTGATGCCCGGGCGTCGTACGAACGGGCGCTGGCGCTCGCCCGCCAGGAGCCTGAACGCAGGTTTCTCGCGCGCCGGCTTGACGACCTGCCGAAGTGAGCGCGGCGGATGCGCTCGCCTGTCGAACGGAGATCCGGACGATCGGCGAACAGGGATTCTGCCGGCGGGAGACCACCGCGGCGGCCCGCGCGGCCGCGCACGATTCCATGGAGACGTATGAAGTACTTGTGCCTCGTCTACCTCGAGCCCGGGAAATTGCACGCCGTATCGGATCGGGAGTGCCTCGCGTGCGGTGACGGGTTCCGCAAGAGTGGCTTTCTGCTCGCCGCCGAAGCGCTGCAGCCGACGGCCACGGCGGCTACCGTCCGCGTCCGCAAGGGGGCCGTCTCGATCACCGATGGTCCCTTCGCGGAGACGAAAGAGCAGCTCGCCGGCTTTTATCTGATCGACGCCAGGGACCTCAACGAAGCGATCCAGGTCGCGGCGAAGATTCCTCCGGCTCGCGAGGGCAGCGTCGAAGTGCGGCCCGTGCGCGAGCTCGATCCCGGGTAGCCACCGACGATCACGGACGCAGCCGGACGGCCGGGAAATAGGGCGACACACGCTCCCGGTTCCACACGCGACCGGTCTGCTTCCGCTCGTCCGGCGACGTGAATCGATACCGGTACAACTCTGCGCGGACCCACCGCGGCGCGTGGTCCGGGAAGGGGTTGTCCCTGAGCAGGCTCAGCGCGGCGGCGTCCCCCTGCAGCAGTTTCAGGATCAGTTCGGGGAACCACGGGTAATCCGACGGGCTCGACATCGCGGCGAACCACATCAGCCAGTCGAGGCGCAGATGGTAGGGGGCGACCTGCGGGGGCAGCCGGCGCGGATCTCCGGGCTTCCCCTTGAACTCGTACTCGCGCCACACCGTCGCCTCGGTGATCGCCTCCGCGTCCGTGCCCTCGACAATGATCTCGTCGCGCGCCTTGGTGATGCTGCCGAAGGCGCCGTAGGTGTTCACGATCTGCAGGGGGTTGAAGGACGTATTCATCACCTGGCCTGGCGACAGCATGTTGATCGTGGGAGCGATGCTGAGCAGCGCGACAAGGACGGCCAGCGCCGCAACAGCCATGCGCTGGAAGCCGGGAATGGGCTGGAGCGACGGCACGGTGACCGGGAGCCAGGAAAGAAACCTGTCGTCGAGCGTACTGATTGCGAGCACGAGCGTCAGCCAGTTCAGCCACGACAGATTGCCGCCGATGATCAGAATCACCTGGAACACGATCGTGAAGAGCCCCGCGATGCCGGCATAAGGCTGCGGGAGAAAGAACCCGAAAGGTACGACAAGCTCGACGAAATGGTTGTACGCCACACCGCCGTGGAGCACGGCGCGCGGCAGGTGATGCAGGTGCCAGCTGAGTGGATTCGGCATGGGCTGCGTCTCGAAGAAGTAATCGAGGCAGGTGAGGTCCCGCCAGCACGCGTCGCCGCGGAGCTTGATCAGGCCTGCGCCGAACATCAACCGGAAGAGAGTCCAGCGGTAGATCCAGTTCAGCAGCACGTGAGGTGGCGTGAAGCTTGCGCCCGCGAAGATCGTGAAGAACCCGGTCTCGACGAGCAGCGACTCCCAGCCGAACCCGTAGAAGGTCTGGCCGACGTTGATGAAGGACAAGTACAGGACGTAGAGCGCCGCCCATACGAGCGCGGCCGGGATCGCGCCGACGCGCTGCGCCACGCCGGTCAATGCGACGAGCGACAGGACGACACCCGCCCAGGCGGCGGCGCGGAAGGCGCGGTCGGTCGGAAACCAGTAGAAGATGCTGGGGGACAACCGCGCGGGAACCTCCCGCACGAACCGCACGGCGGGCAGCAGCCCGTGTTCGCCCACGAGCGGGACGAACTGGTTGAGCGTCACCACGAAAGCCACCAGGTAGATCAGCG
>JBBWZJ010000025.1:0-3501 GCA_039648985.1 Acidobacteriota bacterium
TGGTCGTCGGCGTGCTGACGGCCTCCGCAGGAACCGCGACTGGTGCAAGTGCAGGGGGCACGCTCATTTTGAAAAGCGGGACGGGCTCGCCCACGACCGGGGAGTTCACACCCTGGGACGGCAGCGCCGGGCCCGAGTTCGCCGGGCAGGAGGACGAGGACAGTCCCGATGCCTACAGCGGCAACATCGTCGACCGCAGCCTGTCAGCCGGCGGCGCAGCGGTCGGCATTGCGACCACGACCGGCAAGAAGGCGAAGTCGAATCCGAAGTTCAATTCGGGCTTCGAAGGCCTGAACCTCTACCAGCAGCGCTACGCGCGCGGCGGGAACCAGTTCACCGTCGAGCCGCCCGACCAGGGCATGTGTGCGGGGAACGGTTACGTCGTCGAGGCGGTCAACGATGTTCTCAACGTCTACGACACAGCCGGTCATTCCGTTCTGCCCGACAACACGGCGACAAACATCGTGTCCGGATTCCCCCGAAACGTGAACCACGCGGTCGACCTGAACTCGTTCTATGGCTACGCACCGGCGATCAACCGGTCGACCGGCGTGCGTGCGCAGTTCGTGACGGACCCGTCGTGTCTCTACGACGCCGCGACGCAGCGCTTCTTCGTCGTCGTGCTGACGCTCGAGACCCATCCGAACGGGTCGTTCACGCTCGTGAACCACCTCGACATCGCGGTCAGCCAGACGTCGAACCCGACGGGTAACTGGAACATCTACCGCACCGACGTCACGAACGATGGTTCCGACATCGGCGGCGACAATCCCGGCCCGTACCTCGGCGACTATCCGCACATCGGTGCGGACGCGAACGGCTTCTACATCACGACCAATGCGTACCCGTGGTGTTGCAACGGCTTCGGCGGCGCGCAGATCTACGCCTACTCGAAGGCGCAGCTCGCAGCGGGGGCGGCCAGCGTGACGATGCGGCACCTCGACACGACCGGCATGGTGAACGCTCCGAGCGACGCAGGCTCGACCCAGCCCGGCTTCACGGTCTGGCCGGCGCAGTCGCCTCCCGGATCGTTCAACACGGACAACGGCGGCACCGAGTACTTCCTGAGCTCGAACGCCGCGGACGAGGCAACGCATCCCAAGGCCGGCACGGGCGGGGACTACGTGTCCAACCAAATCGTCCTGTGGACGCTCCGGAACACGGCGTCGCTGAACTCCGCCTCACCGTCGCTCAGCCTGGGCACGAAGCTCCTCGACGTCGGGACGTATGCGATACCGCCGAAGCAGCGGCAGCCGGGGTCCGGCACGTTGCTGGACAAGACCACCACGCCTGGCGTCCCGCAGGGCGACTGCATCAACGACACCACCACGTCCACCATCGCCGGTGTCGGCTGCTGGCGGTTGCTGTTCGGGTGTCCGGCGTCGAATCCGAGCTGCATCTCGCACGACGAGGTCATCTCACGACCCGACTCGAACGACACCCGCATGCAGCAGGTGTTCTATGCCAACGGCAAGGTCTGGGGTGCCCTCGACACGAAGGTCAACCCAGACAGCGGCCCGGCCCGGGCCGGCATCGCCTGGTACATCGTGAATCCGAATGCCGGCAAGGTGGCTCAGTCGGGCTATCTCAGCTCGACGGGTCACGACTTCACGTACCCGGCACTCGCAGTGCTCGGCAACGGCCGCGGCCTCATGGCTTTCACCGATACCGGTGACGCCACGAATCCCAGTGCTGCCTACGCGTCGATCGACGCAAATGCCGGCATCGGCGAGTGGAACGACGTCCCGGGCGGCGCAGGCGCCGCACAGGACGACGGTTTCACGAGCTACAAGAACCAGGTCGGCGGTAATCCGCCGCGCACACGCTGGGGCGATTACGGCGCCGCAGCGGTCGACGGCAACACGATCTGGATCGCCAGCGAGATCACCAGCACGCATCCGTGCAACTACGTCGACTGGGGCGGCCCGTTCTTCGCGGGCGGCACCGGCGACAACCTGCTCGGCACGTGCGGTGGCGCAACCCATGGGCCGGGCGCGCGGTCTGCACTCGGCAACTGGTCCACCTTCATCAGCAACTTCACGCCGTAAGGCGGACCTGACGCAGGAAACAGAGGGCCGGCCGCAAGCCGGCCCTCTTTTTTGCATCTAGTGTGTGGATGCCTATGCGCGTGCTCATCCTCCTGTCGAGCCTCGCTCTGGCCCTGGGCGCCGGAGCCGACGCGGCTCCTTCTCGCGGGACGCTAAGGGGAGTCGTGATGCGCGGCCCGGTCGCGCCCGTCTGCGTCGCGGAACAGCCTTGTGACGAGCCGGCTGCTCACGTCGAGCTCCTCTTTCTCCGGAACAACAACAGCGTCGCGGGTCACGCGGTGACCGACCTCGCCGGTCGCTACGCCGTGCGCTTGCCCGGAGGTCTCTACACAGTGCGGCGCTCGGCGGTCGCCGGGCCGCTGGATCGCAAGCTCGAGCCGAACCGCGCACGCGTCTACGCAGGGCGGACGAACAGGGTCGATTTCTCGATCGACACCGGGATCCGCTGAGCCGCCGCAGCGGTATAGACGTTCCTACATTTCTCAAGTACCATCCCCGCGCTGCCGACTCAGTCGGTAGGACCGAGGTCATCCAACAAGGGGAGAAACGTGCGTCGATTCTTGACTGCGATCGCTGCTGCCGTGGCGGCCGTCGCGCTCCTGTCCGCTCCGGCGGGCGCCGTCCAGGGCGGGACCCCTGACGGCAGCGGGCACCCGAACGTCGGGCTGTCCGTCTTCCTGTACCACAACATTCCGCTGTGGCGGTGCACCGGCACGATGGTGGCCGCGCAGGTCTACCTCACCGCCGGCCACTGCACCGGCCTCGATCCCGATCTCGGCGTCGCCCCGGACCGCGCAGAGGTCTGGTTCGACTCGGGTCCGATCCCGCGCGGCACGTACGCGTTCGACGGCAATCCCTGCAAGGCAACGGACGCGGGCTATCCGTGCCAGGGCGAGTTCACGGGCACGCCCGTGCCTCATCCAGGGTGGAACGGCTTCTTGACGGTTCCGAACACGCATGACATGGGCGTCGTGCAGCTCACCGCGGCGCCGAACAGGGGCATCACGAAGATCGCGCCTGCGGGCTATCTCGACGGGCTCGCCACGCGCCGCGGCCAGCAGAACGTCAACTTCACGGTCGTCGGTTACGGCGTGCAGTTCGAGCGCCCGAACCTCGAGGTCGCGGCGAGAACGCGCTTCGTGGGCACGAATCAGCTGCAGAACCTCAGCAGCCACGTCGCCGGCGGTTACAACCTGATGATGACCGACTCGAACGGCAACGGCACCGGCGGAGGCGGCACGTGCTTCGGCGACTCGGGCGGCCCGATCTTCCACACCGACACGAACGGCCAGGTCTGGCAGGTCGCCGTCATCTCGTTCGGCACGAAGTACTGCAAGGGCGAGTCCGGCGCGTTCCGGCTCGACAACGCTCAGGCTCGGGGCTTCCTCTCGAGTCAGGGCGTGCCGCTCAACTAACGCGCGTACGCACCGGGAGGGCCGCGTGAGGGCCCTCC
>JBBWZJ010000188.1:0-20476 GCA_039648985.1 Acidobacteriota bacterium
AGGCCGTGTAGGAGTGGAGATCCACGGGCGTCACCGCTGCCGAGGCGTTGGGCTGCCGCGCCGAGGGGACCCGATCGAAGCCGGTCGCGATGACGGTGATCTTGACCCGGCCCTCCATGCTGGGATCGACCACCGCGCCGAAGATGATGTTCGCTTCGTCGTGGGCGGCCTCCTGGATGATCGCGGACGCCTCGCTCACTTCGATGAGAGAGAGATCCGGTCCGCCGGTGACGTTGATGATCACCCCGCGCGCCCCCTTGACCGACGCGTCTTCGAGCAGCGGGCTCGAGATCGCGGCGTTCGCCGCCGCCATCGCGCGCCCCTCCCCTTCCGCCAGGCCGGTGCCCATGATCGCCAGCCCCATGCCGGCCATGATGGTCTTGACGTCGGCGAAGTCGAGATTGATCAGGCCTGGCACAAGGATCAGGTCGGAAATCCCCTGAATCGCCTGCCGGAGCACGTCGTCCGCGCTGCTGAACGCGTCCGTGAGCGACGTCGTCCGGGCGATGGTCGCCAGAAGCCGCTCGTTGGGGATGGTGATCACGGTGTCGACGCTCGCGCGAAGCTCTTCGAGCCCGCGCTCGGCCTGCAGCTGCCGCTTCCGGCCCTCGAACTTGAACGGCTTGGTCACGACCGCGATCGTCAGCGCGCCGAGCTCGCTCGCGAGGCTTGCGATCACCGGCGCGGCGCCGGTGCCCGTGCCGCCGCCCAACCCGGTGGTGACGAACACCATGTCGGCGCCGTCGAGCGCTTCGATCAGCTTCTCGGTGTCTTCGAGCGCGGCCTGCCGGCCGACGTTCGGGTCCGCTCCGGCGCCGAGCCCTTTCGTGAGCTTCGCGCCGATCTGGATCTTGTTCGGCGCCCCGTTCAGCCGCAGGGCCTGGTTGTCGGTGTTCGCGATCAGGAACTCGACGCCGTCGAGCCCCGCGGCGACCATCCGGTTCACGGCATTACTGCCGCCGCCGCCGACGCCAATCACCTTGATGCGCGCCCCAGACCGCCCATCCTCGGCGAGCTTCAAGCGCAGCGTGTCCTGCTCGGTGTCGATCGTCGCGTATCGTCCTTCAGCCATGTGTCCCCTCCAGCCCAGAATCAGAGATCCCTCACCGCCGTCTGGCCGGTCGCGCGGACCGGCCTCGGGGCGGCGCTTGTGTCGCCGTGCTGCTGCCCTGCTCTCGCGTGTGCCTCGTTCCTAGAAGAAGTCCTTGAAGAGCGTCCGCAGGCGCCCTACGACCCAGTGCCCCGGTCCGACCGGCTGCGGCAGTTCGCCCAGGTGGTTCCGATGCGCATACATCACGAGCCCGACCGCGGTCGCGAACGCCGGGCTGTTCACGTGGTCCGCCAGGCCGCCCACGCCGGCGGGTGTGCCGCGGCGGATCGGCAGGTCGAAAATCTGCTCGGCGATCTCCGCCATCCCCTCGAGCATCGAGCCCCCGCCGGTCAGCACGATCCCGGAGTTCAGTGACTTTTCGAATCCCGCTTTCCGGATCTCGTCCCACAGCAGGTGAAAGACTTCCTCCGCCCGCGGCTGAAGGATCTCGGACAGGATCCGCCTGGCGAGCACGCGCGGCTTCCGGCCGCCGACGCTCGCGACTTCCATCGTCTCGTCCTCGTCCACCATGGCCGAGAGCGCACACCCGCACCGCCGTTTGATCCGCTCGGCATCCGGAATCGGCGTTCGCAGTCCGACGGCGATGTCGTTCGTGAAATGGTCGCCGCCGACCGCGACAACTCCCGTGTGCCACAGACTGCCGCGCTCGAAGATTGCGAAATCGGTGGTGCCGCCGCCGATGTCCACGAGCGCGACGCCGAGCTCGCGCTCGTCCTGCGTCAGCACGGATTCGCTCGCCGCAAGCTGCTCGAGGACGGTGTCAATCACGGCGACGCCGGCACGGTTCACGCACGCGACGATGTTCTGGGTCGACGAAGCGCTGCCGGTCACGACATGGACATTGACTTCGAGACGCGTGCCCGTCATTCCAACCGGCGCGCCGATGCCGTCCTGCTCGTCGACGACGAAGTCCTGCGGCAGGACGTGGAGGATTTCCCGGCCGCTTGGAAGCGCGACGGCCTTGGCGGCGTCGATCGCGCGGCGCACGTCCTCGCGCGTGATCTCGCGGTTTTTGCCGGCGACGGCGACAACGCCGCGGCTGTTGAATGCCTTGACGTGCGCGCACGAGAGCCCGAGGTGCACGGAATCGATCTCGACGCCGGCCGTCAGCTCGGCTTCGTCGATCGCTTTCTTGATCGATTCGACGGCGGTCTCGAGGTTCACCACGACGCCGCGGCGGATTCCGCGGGAGTCGGCGAGGCCGATGCCGATGATGTCCAGCCCGCCGTCGTCGGTCATCTCGCCGACGATCGCGGAGATCTTCGACGTGCCGACGTCCAGCCCGACCAGGTATCGTTCCTTACGTGCCACGAGGCTCCCCCTGTTTCTCGCAGGCTGCGGGGCCTGCACTGCGCCTTGTCCGACCCATCGTCATGTCCGTCTCCATTCCGCGACGCTACTTCCTGCGCGGCGCCGCGCCGGCCGGCCTGACGTAAAGACGCTCGTCGAATCGCAGATCCACGTAGTCGATGACGGGCAGGCGCTCCCGCAGCGCGGGCGCCAGATCGACGTAGGCCTGCAGGCGGTCGACGAACCGGTCTTCCCCGAGTCGCAGCAGCGCCGGATCGCCGTCGAGCATCACGACTGCATCGTGCAGGTCGGTGACGTCTATCTGGGAGAGCCGGCCGGCGAGATCCTTCCGCTGCGCCACGGCATCGATGACCCGCGCCGCCAGGTCGGCCCGCCGCTCGTCGAGCGCCGCCTCGTTCGCGCCCGGTGCCCGCACGAGTCCGTCGATGATCGGCAGGTCGAACTGCCGGTACTGGGGTCCGAATTCGTCGATGACGGTGCCCTGCCGGTCGACGAGGTACAGCTGCGTGCCGAGCCGCGACACGCCGATGGGACGCCGCTCGCGGACGAACACCTCAATCGTGGATGGCAGCACCCGCCGCAGCGCGACGTCCGCGACCCATGGTGACTTGAGCAGCCGGCGCCGGAACGCGTCGAGGTCGGCAGTCAGGATGCTGGTGCCCCGCAGCCCGGCGGCCAGCGCCTGGATCTCGCCGGCCGACATGCGGTCGTTGCCGTGCACCACGATGTGGCGCACCTGCAGCGACGAGGCGCTGACGACCAGGTCGAACGCGCGGTACATCGCGTAAACGACGACAAGGACGGATGCGGCCACGCGCACGACGCGCCACGGGATCCGGCGCCGCTTGCTCTTGCGGCGGGACGCCTTGGGGCTGGACCGCCGGAAGTTCTTTTCGGGGCGCGCCTTGACGCTCATGCCGGGTCCCCGCTGCGAACGTCGGTGCCGCGGAGCGCCTCGAGGATGCGATCCGCGACGGTCCCGATCGATCCCGCCCCAAGGGTCACAACCAGGTCGCCGGGACGGACGAGCCGCGCCACCGCGAGTGGCAGATCGTCGAGCGCCGGCACGACGTGCACCGGGCCGCGGGCGGTGCGCCGCACGACCTCCGCAAGCACGTCAATGGTCACCGCCGGGACTGGCCGCTCGCCCGCCGCGTAGATGTCGGTCAGGACGACCTCGTCGGCCGCCGCCAGCGCGGCGCCGAATTCGTCCATCAGGAGAGCAGTCCTCGAATACCGGTGCGGCTGGAACACGACGACGACGCGGCGGTCGATCCCGGCGCGGGCGGCGGCAATCACCGCGGCGATCTCGGTTGGATGGTGACCGTAGTCGTCTACGACCATCACCCCGCGCGCTTCACCCCGCAGCTGGAAGCGCCGTTCGGCCCCGTGGAAATCGTCGAGCGCCGCCGTGATCCGCTCGAACGGCACGCCGACTTCGAGCGCCACGGCAACGGCGGCAAGTGCGTTCAGGAGGTTGTGCCTGCCCGGAACGCGCAGGTGCATCCGCCCGAGCGGCACGGCTTCGTCGCGCCGGCGGCGGACAACCTCGCACGTGGAGCCGAACGCCTCGAGCTGCATGCCGCGTCCGACGATGTCCGCGTGCCTGTCGTCGAGCGCATAGGTGATCACGCGGCGGGTCAGGCGTGGGAGGAGCTCGCGGACCGCCGGGTCGTCTGCGCAGGCGATGACGGCGCCGTAGAACGGCACTTTGTTCGCGAAGTCGGCGAACGCCTGCTGCAGCGTGGCCCAGTCGCCGTAGCTCTCCATGTGCTCCCGGTCGATATTCGTGATGACGGCCAGGGACGGCGACAATTTCAAGAACGAGCGATCGCTCTCGTCCGCCTCGACGACCATGAGCTCGCCGCGGCCGAGGCGCGCGTTGCTGCCGAAGGCGCTCAAGCGTCCGCCGATGACCGCCGTCGGATCGAGCCCCGCACGCTCGAGCACCAGCGCGACCATCGACGTGGTCGTGGTCTTGCCGTGAGCCCCCGCGACGGCGATGCCGTACCGCAAGCGCATGAGCTCGGCGAGCATTTCGGCCCGCGGGATGACCGGAATGCCCTGCCGCCGCGCCTCTGCGACTTCCGCATTGTCTGAGCCGATCGCGGACGAGACCACGACAACATCAGCGCGATCGACGTGCGCAGCCGCATGCCCCTGCCGGACCCGTACACCGAGCATCTCGAGGCGATCGGTCACCTCGGTCTGCTTCATGTCCGAGCCCGACACCTCGTACCCGAGGTTCGCGAGCAGTTCGGCGATGCCGCTCATCCCGATCCCTCCAATGCCGACGAAATGAATCCTTCGCGTGCGACCCAGCATCCCCAGCGTCTGGCTCAGCGTCTCCGCGCCAGTTCGAACGCCTTGTCAGCGATCACCATTGCGGCATCCGGCTTGGCCATACGTCGCGCCGCGAGCGCCATGGCGGTCAGTCTGGCCTCGTCGCCGATGAGCGCCGTGATGCGCTCGGCGAGGAGCGCGCCCGTCATCCGCTTCTGCTCCATGACCTCCGCCGCTCCGGCACTCGCGAGCACCGCCGCGTTCTTGCGCTGGTGATCGTCCGCCGCGGTCGGCAGCGGTACGAGCAGGGCCGGCCGTCCCGCCGCGGTGAGCTCCGCCAGCGTCGTCGCGCCCGCCCGACAGACGACCAGATCGGCCGCGCTTACTTCGCGGTCCATGGCGTACAGGAACGGTTCCACCCGCGCCGGGAGTCCCGCCCGGCTGTACCCGTCGCTGACCAGTTCAAGATCGCGCTCTCCCGTCTGATGCGTGATTGCCATGCCGCCAGGGTGGGCTGCCAGTTGCGGCGCTGCCTCCACCATGGCCACGTTGATCGCGTGCGATCCCTGGGAGCCGCCAAAGATCAGAACTCTTGGCGGCCCAGGCGGCCGCACTGCCGGTGAGAGGCTCTCCGCCAAAAACTCGGGTCGAACCGGGTTGCCTGCAACAAAAGCCCTCCTTCCGAAGTAGGACGCGGTCGAGTCGTACGTCACGGCGGCGGCGCTGACGACGCGGGCGAGCAGCCGGTTCGTCAGTCCAGGTACGGCGTTCTGTTCGAGCAGCAACGTGGGGATGCGCCGCACGGCCGCGGCGAGCACGACGGGCCCCGAGCTGTATCCGCCGACGCCGACCACCAGATCGGGCGCCCGGCGCGAGATGATTCGCCATGCGTCCAGCCCGCTCAATGGCAGCAGCAGGAGCCCGCGCGCCAGTGCTCCGGCCGACATGCCCTTCAGCCCCGCACTCCGCAGCACGTCCAGCTCGAATCCCTCCCGCGGCACGACCCGCGCTTCGATCCCCCGGGCGGTGCCCGCAAACGTGATGCGCGCCTGCGGGTCCCGCCGAAGAACCTCGCGTGCGACGGCGATTCCGGGAAAGAGGTGTCCTCCCGTCCCGCCGCCGGCGATCACCACGTGCATCGGCTTCATGCATCCGGTGCCGTCATCGCCGTCGTCACCACGTGCGTCGTGGACGCATGCTGCGACACGTTGAGGAGAATGCCCATGCCGATCAGGTTGATGAGCAGCGACGACCCGCCGTAACTCACGAACGGCAGCGGGATGCCCTTCGGCGGCACGAGCCCGAGCACGACGCTGATGTTGAAGAAGGCCTGGAACGCCACCATCGTCGTGAGCCCGATCGCGAGGAATGCGCCGAACCGATCCGGGGCTCGCATCGCCGTGCGCAGGCCCCGCCAGGCAATGACGCAGAAACACGCAAGGACGACGGTCGCGCCAACGAGCCCGAGCTCCTCGGCAATCACGGAGTAAATGAAGTCGTTGTGGGGCTCCGGCAGGAAGAACAGCTTCTGCACGCCCTGCATCAGGCCGCGGCCGAAGACGCCTCCGGTCCCGACGGCAATCATCGACTGGACCATCTGGTATCCGGCCCCCAGCGGATCCGCCCACGGGTGCAGGAAGGACATGAGCCGACGCCAGCGGTACGGCGACATCGCGATGACCACGTACCCCGCGGGAAGCGCAATCAGGATCAGCGTGAGCACGTACGTGTAATTGATCCCGGCGGCAAAGAGCATGACGGCGCAAATCATCAGCACCGATACCGCGGTCCCCAGATCCGGTTCCGCGAGGATCAGTCCGACCACCACGGCGACGACGGCGCCGATCGGCAGCAGGACCGCCGGCGATGCCCGGACGTGGTCCATGCGGCGCTCGAGCAGCGCAGCCATGAACACGATGACGACGATTTTCGCGAGCTCCGACGGCTGCACGCCCAGCGGACCGACACCGAGCCATCGACTCGCGCCGTTCACCGGCCGCCCGAAGAGAACGGCGACGAGGGCCAGGCCGACGAGGCCGACGCCGGCCCAGACGAACGCCGGCTGGCGATACGTCCTGTAGTCGACGCGCATCACGATCGGCATCAGCACCAGACCGAGGAGCGCCCACGTCCCCTGCTTGAGGAGGTACAGGTACGGGTCGTGGTTCTTCTCGAGTGCGAGGACCGCGGACGAGCTGTAGACCATCACGACGCTCGTGCACACGAGCATCAGCGTGGCGGTGAACAGCAACTTGTCGGATTTGAGCTTTCGCGCCATAAACTTTTCTAAAGGTTCAGCGTCGCCGCGCCGACAAATGTTCTTGAACCGTACAGGTGCTCCTGGCAGGATGCAGCTGCACGAAAATGCACCGCCGGGCGGTGCAGCGTTCGCGGCGGCGCGCGGCGCCGGCACGACCCCGCAGGTCACCGTGAGCAGTCAGCAGTCATCAGCCGGACGGGGGCTAAGACACCACCCTCGCAGACCGGGGCAGCCTGCGTTCCCAGCGGACGGTTCTTCACCGCACCGACCGGACTGATGACTGCTCACTGCTCACGCGTGACGTTCCACTCCTCCTTCAGCCGCGAGACTTCCTGCTTTAACACCCGGCCGGGTTCCGCTTAATCGCGTAACATGTCGAAGCTCGCGCATGCCGGCGCGAGCACCACGGTCTGCCCGGGCTCCGCGGACGCAAACGCGGTTCGAACCGCCGCCGACATGTCAGTCGACTCGTGGACCGTGAGTCGCTGCCCGAGGGCCGCAACGACAAGGGGGCGTGCTTCCCCGATTGCGACCACCGATCCCCGCCGCGCGCGCAGCGGCTCGAGGAGATCCGTGAAGTCGCCGCCTTTGAAGCGTCCGCCCAGGATGACGACGACTCCGTGATCGAAGCTTTCGATCGCGCGGCGCGCTGCCTCGATGTTCGTGGCCTTCGAATCGTTCACGAACCGCACTCCGCCCACCTCGCCGACAGGCTCGAGCGCATGTTCGAGGCCGGTGAACCCTTCGACAGCACGCGTCATCGCGTCCGGCTCGACGCCCGCCAGCGACGCCACCGCGGCGGCCGCGAGCACGTCGGACACCAGGTGGCGGCCGAGCAGTCTGATTGCGGACACCGGCACCAGCGCCTGCTGGCCGGCGCTCGTGCGCCGGACGATGGTGTCGCCGTCGAGCACGATTCCTTCGAGCAGTCCGGCGCTCAACGAAAAGAGCAGCTGGCGTGCCCGTGGACGGCCCGCCAGCGCGAGCGACGGCGCGTCGTCTGCGTTCAGCACCGCCCAGTCGTCCGCGGTCTGCGCGGCGAAAAGGCGTGCCTTCGCCGCCGCGTACTCCTGGACGTTCGCGTGCCGATCGAGGTGGTCCGGCGAGAAGTTCAGCAGGACGGCGATCCACGGCCGGAAGGTATCGGTCCCTTCGAGCTGAAAGCTGCTGGCTTCGACGACGTGGATCGTGTCTTCCGTGGAGTCGTCCACCTGGGCGCTGAGCGCAAGACCGATGTTTCCACCGACGAGCACCCGGCGTCCTCCCGCCTCCAGCATCCGGCCTGTCAGCGTCGCCGTCGTCGATTTCCCCTTCGTCCCGGTAATCGCAACGACTCTGCCGCGCAGCCATCTGGACGCGAGCTCGAGCTCGCCAATCACCTCGACCCCCGATCGGCGCGCGGCCTCGATCGCGGGCTGGCGCGCCGGCACGCCCGGACTGATCACGACGAGATCGGCCCGTGTGAGCGTCGCCTCCCGATGGCCGCCGAGCTCCAGTTCGATCCCGGCGGTCCGGAGCCGGCCCTCGTCTTCGATCTCCCCGCGCACGTCGGTCAGCGTCACGGTGGCGCCGCGCCGCACCAGCAGCTCCGCGGCCGCGATGCCGCTCCGGGCGGCACCGACGACGGTCACCCGCTTACCAGCGACGGAGAAGGCGGGGTGCGTCGTCATCGGAGCTTCAATGTCGTCAGGCTGAAGAGGGCGAAGATGATCGCGAGGATCACGAACCGCGTGATCACCTTCGGCTCGCTCCAGCCGACCAGTTCGAAGTGGTGGTGAATCGGCGCCATCCTGAACACGCGTCGGCCGGTCGTCTTGAACGAGGCGACCTGGATGATCACGGAGAGGGCTTCGATCACGAAGACGCCGCCCACGATCACAAGCAGGAACTCCTGCTTGATGAGGAGCGCCACGACGCCAAGCGCCCCGCCCAGGCCGAGCGAGCCGACGTCGCCCATGAAAATGTCGGCGGGGTACGAGTTCCACCAGAGGAACCCGAGGCTCGCGCCGACGAGCGAGCCGCAGAAGATCGTCAGTTCCGCCTCGGCGGAGTTCAGCTTCACGAGCTGCAGATAGCGTGCGAACTCCGCGTGCGTCGAGAGGTACGCGAGCGCCGTGAACGCAGCCGCAGCGACAGCGAAGACGCTGATGGCGAGACCGTCGAGGCCGTCCGTCAGATTGACCGCGTTTGTCGATCCGACGAGCACGAGGACCGCGAAGCCGGCGTAGAACCACCCGAGATCGGGAATGACGCGTTTGAAGAACGGAAAGATCAGCCGCGTGCTGTAGAGGGATGGCTCGTGGGCTTCGAGGACGAGCAGAGACACGCCCACGCCGACGGCCACGAGGATCTGCCACCCCATCTTGTAGCGGGGCAGGAGTCCGTGATGCGAGCGGCGGACGACCTTCAGGTAGTCGTCAGCGAAGCCGATCGCGCCGAACGCAGCCGTGGCAAGCACCGCGATCCAGATGAACGGATTCGTGAGGTCCGCCCAGAGCAGCGTCGGGAGGAGCGCAGACGTCAGGATCAGGAGCCCGCCCATCGTCGGCGTGCCCGCTTTCGTCCGGTGGGTCGCGGGGCCGTCCTGCCGCACGACCTGCCCGATCTGAAACTCCCGCAGCTTACGGATCATCACGGGCCCGACGAACAGACCGATGATGAGCGCCGTCAGACTCGCGCCCGCCGTACGGAACGTGATGTACCGGAAGACGTTGAAGACCGCGAGCTCCTTGTGAAGCGGATAGAGGAGGTGAAGCAGCATCAGGCAAACTCCGCCGTCAGCCGATCGACCACCAGATCCGCGCCAATGCCGCGCGATGCCTTGACGAGCACGAGGTCGCCGGGGCGTGCGCGCGCGAGCGTCACCTCCGCGGCTTCCGCGCTCGACGCGACGTGGACCACCGCTGCGGCAGGCATGCCGCCCGCGACTGCCGCGGCCGCCATCGCCTCGGCGGGAGCGCCGCCGATCGTGACAAGCAGATCCAGACCGGAGCGGGCGGCTGCGGCGCCCGACTGTTCGTGCAGCGCCGTCGCATGCGCGCCGAGCTCGAGCATCTCGCCCAGCACAGCGATCTTCCGCGCGCTGCCTGTCGCCGCCTCGAGCGTCTCGAGGGCGCGGCGAAGCGCCGAGGGGCTGGAGTTGTAGGAGTCGTCGATAAGCGTCAGTCCGCCGGGCAGGCGCAGCAACTCTCCGCGGCGGCGCGCCGGACGAAGAGTCGCAGCGGTCGAGGCGATCGCCTCGAGCGGCACGTCGAACTGGAGCGCCACCGCGGTCGCGGCGAGGACGTTCGACAGGTTGCCCAGACCAAGGAGCCGGGTCTCGAGGTCGAAGCCGCCGGCGGGTGTGTCCACCCGCGCGCTCGTGCCCTCCAGCCCCCGCACCACGACCGACGTGGCGCGAACGTCCGCGGCCTCGTCCATGCCGAACGTGACGACCCGGCCGGCGAACCGCTTCATCCGGCTGACGATGCGTGCGTCGTCGGCATTCGCAACGAGCACATCCGTCGCACGCGCCTGTTCCAGAATCTCCGCCTTGGCATCGGCGATGGCGTCGGCGGAGGCGAAGAACCCCATGTGCGCGTCGCCGACGTTCGTCCACACCCGGACCTCGGGTTCCGCGATCCCGACGAGCGCGCGGATTTCGCCGGCATGATTCATTCCGAGCTCGACAACCGCCACTTCGGGGCGCGACCGCAGTTCGAGCAGCGAAAGCGGCAGGCCGATGTGGTTGTTCAAATTGCCCTTGTTCCGATACACGCTGTGCCGAGTCGCGAGGAGCTCCGCGGTCACTTCCTTCGTCGTGGTCTTTCCGGCGCTTCCCGTGATCGCGACAACCTTCGCACCGGATCGGCGCCTGACTTCGCGGGCCATGTCCTGGAGCGCCCGCGTCGTGTCCTCGACGCAGATGAACGCCTGCGCGCCTCCCTCGACTGCGCCGGAGCCGCTCGCGGCGCCGCTCGCCTCGATCACCGCACCCCGCGCGCCGCGCGCGAACGCGTCGGCCAGGAAGCGATGCCCGTCGAACCGATCGCCTCGAATCGCGACGAACAAGTCACCGGCCACGACAGCGCGCGAATCTATCGAAATGCCGTCGACGTCCTCGGCCTCGTTTCCGCCAATGAGGCGGCCGTGCGTGGCGGCGGCGATGTCTGCGAAAGTCAGCGGCACCCGGTTCACCTGCTACGACGCTCTCGACCCGGCGCGGCGGCGCGCGAGCATCGCCCGCGCCACTTCGACGTCGTCGAACGGCGTGACGCGATCGCCGACCACCTGGTATTTCTCGTGGCCCTTCCCGGCGATGAGAATCAGATCGCCGCGGCGTGCTTCGCGGACCGCGCGCTCGATTGCCGCTTTGCGATCGGTGATCGCGAGGCACGCGGTCGATTTCGGCGCCGCCTGTCCACGCGGCGCCCGATCGGCCGGCATGACGATCCCGCGCTTGATTTCGTCGATGATCTGCTCCGGATCTTCGGAACGGGGATTGTCGGACGTCAGGATCACGAGGTCGCTCAGCCGGGCCGCGACCGCTCCCATCAGCGGGCGCTTCGACCTGTCGCGATCCCCCCCGCATCCGAACACGGTGATGATCCGGCGCGACGCCAGGGGACGGGCCGTCTCGAGCAGATTCTTGAGCGCGTCATCTGTGTGCGCGTAGTCGACGACGATGCGGATCTCGTCGCCCGGTTCGGAGACGACCTGGAACCGTCCGGGCACCGCGTCGAGCGCGGTCACGCCGGCTTCGATCGCGCTGAAGGCGACGTCGAGCGCCATCGCGGCGGCGACCGCCGCGAGAATGTTGTACGCATTGGGGCGGCCGACAAGCGGCGAGCGGATGTGCAGCGTGCCGCGCGGGGTCCGTACGTCGAAAGACAGGCCGTCGAGCGAGAAGCGCAGCGGACCCGGGCGAACGTCGGCCGCGGCGTCGATCGCGTAGGTCACGGGCCTCCGGGCCACCGCGGCCAATTCCGCTCCGCGACGATCGTCGAGATTGGCCACCCCGATACTCTCGGCCGGCAGCATCTCGAACAGGCGCCGCTTCGCCAGGAAGTACTGCTCCATGTCCCCGTGGAAGTCGAGGTGGTCGCGCGTCAGATTCGTGAAAATACCGGCGGCGAAGTGCAGCGAGTCGGCTCGTCTGAGCGCCAGCGCGTGCGACGACACTTCCATGACGCATGCGCCGCAGCCGTCGGTCACCATCTCGCGCAGCATCCGCTGGATTTCGGGGGCCTCGGGAGTCGTCCGCGCGGCTTCCACTTCACGCTCCCCGATTCGGTAGCCGAGCGTTCCAATCCGGCCGCACCGGATGCCCGCCGCCTCGAATATGGACGCGAGAAGATACGAGGTGGTTGTCTTTCCGTTCGTGCCGGTGATGCCGACGAGCGTCAGCTCCTCGCTCGGATGCCCCTCGAGCCGCGCCGCCAGCGCGGCCAGCGCCTGGCGGGCATCGGCGACCTGGAGCCACGGCACCGCAGCGTCCGCGGGTCGCGGCGTTTCGGCGACAACCGCGATCGATCCGCGCCTCACCGCGTCCCGCGCGAAGGTGGATCCGTCGGCGTGTGCACCACGGAGCGCAACGAAGAGCGATGCTGGGCCTGCCTGGCGCGAATCGCAGACTACCCGCGACACCTCGCGTGCGGCGGCGTCGCCGAGCTCGATCGAAGCCGCGGCGCGCGGATCGGCGGCAGGGCCGCTCGCCGTCTGGGGCGGCTCGAGCTCCCGCACCAGCTCGCGAAGGTTCATTGCGTCGCCTCGGCCGCCACAGCCGTTCGTCTCCCGAGCTTCAGGGTGCAGGCGTTCTCGGATCCCAGGACGGTGCCCGCGGCGGGCGACTGGTCCACGACGAGGCCGTTGCCGCTGATCCGCGGCGTCAGCCCGACATGCATCAGAGTCCGCACTGCCTCGCGCGCGCTGAGCCCCCGCACGTCCGGCATCTGGCCGTCCGGCGTCGTCTTCTCCACGGCCGCGGTCGTGCCGCTGCTCACTCGCTGGGGGACGATCGGCGTGGGCTCGGTGTCGTTCCTCGCCACCATGACAGCGGAAGGCGGGTTGATCGTCGGACCGATGCCGAGATGTCGCAGCGCCGCGTCGGCAATGCGGCTGAATACGGGACCGGACACGGTCGCGCCGTAGTACCCCTTCGTGTGGGGCGAATCGATCACGACGACAATCGCGAGGGCCGGGTTACGGGATGGAACGAAGCCGACGAACGACGCGTTGTAGTCCGACTTCGAGTACCGGCCGTTGACGAGCTTCGACGCGGTGCCGGTCTTGCCGGCGACGGTAAAGCCGTCGACCTCCACCAGCTTCCTGGCGGTTCCGCGCTCCACCACTGCTTCCATGATTTCGGTCAGCGTCGCGGCCGTGTCGGGCGTAATCGCGCGGCGCAGCACTTTGCGCGGGACTTCTTCGCGGTGGCCGTCCTTGATGAATGCGCGGACGACCCGCGGCTCGACGAGCTCGCCGCCGTTGGCGACGACGCTGACGGCCGTGGCCATCTGGAGCGGGGTGACGCCGACCTGGTAGCCCATCGAGACGGACGCGAGCGCGCTCGCGTCGAGCCGTGCCGGATTCCAGACGATGCCCGGGCTCGTGCCGCGGAAATCGGGCGCGAGCGCCTGGCCGAATCCAAAGCGGTTGATGTAGCGCCCGAGCCGCTCGGCGCCCAGGCGCTGCCCCACTTTGATCGCGCCGACGTTGCTCGACTTCGCGATGACATCGATGAACGGCAGCAGTCCGTAGTGGTGGGTGTCCCGGATCGTGCGGGTGCCGAACGTGATCGATCCCGGGTTGCAGTCGATGAGGTCGGTGGTTTTGATGAGCCCTTCCTCGATCGCCGCCGACGCGGTGACCACCTTGAAGGTGGAACCCGGCTCGTACGTGTCCTGGATCGCGCGATTCCGGCGCGAGACGGCATCGGTCGTGTTGAAGTCGTTGGGGTTGAACGTCGGCCAGTTGGCCAGGGCCAGGATCTCGCCCGTGTGGGGCTGCATGATGATGGCCGTGCCGCCCACCGCCCCGTTCTCCGCCACGCCGATGCGGAGCTCGCGATCCGCGATGAACTGCAGGTACTCGTCAACCGTGAGCTCGAGACTCTCACCCGCCGTCGGGAGGCGCTCTTCGCGCTTCGACATCGCGTGCCGCCTGCCGTCGCGCTGGAGGAGCATCCGGCCTTCCCGGCCGCGGATCTGATCGTCGAACGTCGACTCGAGGCCCGCGAGACCGAGGTTGTCGATGCCGACATAGCCCAGCAGATGCGCGGCGAGCTCCTTCTTCGGATAGTAGCGGCGGCTTTCCTTGAAGAAGAGCACGCCGGGCAGATCGAGCGCCCGAACCCGGCTGGCCTCGTCAGGGGAGACCTGCCGCGCGAGGTAGGCGAACTGTCCCTTGCCGCGGAGCCGTTCCGCCATCAGCTGCCGCTGCTGCCCGGTGCAGGCGTCGAGCGCGCCGCACACGAGGCGCGACACCTTGTCGGGATCGTCGATGTCGGAGGGGTCGGCGGCGATCGTGTCCGCGTCCACGCTGTAGGCGAGCGGACGGCCATACCGATCGACGATCTCGCCGCGCTTGGCGGGGAGCTTGATCGTCCGGAGCTGCTGGCGATCGGCCCGCATCATCATCTCGCCGTGCTGCAGGACCTGCAAGTAGACGAGCCGCGCCTCGATGCACACCGTCCAGCACGCCAGCAGGCCCGCGCAAATCAGGAGGCGCGCATGCACGGTGCTGCGCCACAGCACTGGCGACGGCGGGGCCTCCCGCCGGGCCACGCGCTGAACCGGCCCGGTCCCGGGGAGTCTGAATCTGCTGCTGCCGTGTTCGTCCGCCATCAGTTCTCCTGCCGTACGGAACGGACGCTACCGTGCCGCGACGATGGACTTCTCGGGAGGCGCGGAGGGCGTCACCCGCTGGATCACGATAGCTTCGCCGCGCGCCGGGGGGACGAGGTGGAGCGACTTCGCCAGCCCGGCGATGCGCGCGGGGGCGCGCAGCGTCGCGATCTGCAGGTGGAGCTGCCGGTTGATCTCTTCCTGGTCCGCGCGCTCCTTCTGCATCTTCTGGATGTTGTAGCCGTGCTGCAGCAGCTCGAAGTGCTGCCACGCGGAGAAGAGGATCACGATGACGAGAAAGCCGCCGATCGCGAGTGAGCGCCACACCTGCCGCTGACGCTCGTCGTCCACCTCCCGGACGATCAGGTTGTTGCGGACGTCCTTCTTGATCGCGTATTCGAAGTCAATCGGACTCATGCGAGCCTCTCAATGGCGCGGAGTTTCGCGCTGCGTGCGCGCGGGTTGCGCGCGACTTCCGCTTCTGCCGGCGTCAGCGGCTTGCGCGTCAGCACCCGGAGGGCCGTTTCCCCGGCCGCCAGCGCGCGGAACGTATGCTTCACGACCCGGTCCTCGAGCGAATGAAAGGTGATGACGGCCAGCCGCGCGCCGGCGCGGAGCCGCCGCGAGGTCTCGACGAGAAACGCATCCAGCCCGTCGAGCTCGCGGTTGACCCAGATGCGCAGCGCCTGGAACGTGCGCGTCGCCGGATCGATCCGCTGGTAGCCGCGCCGGGGCACCGCGCGTCGGACGATCTGCGCCAGCTGACCGGTCGTGACGACGGGCGCGAGTCGCCGCGCCTCGACGAGTCCCCGCGCGATCCGCCGCGAGAACCGCTCTTCGCCGAACTGGAAGATCACGTTCGCGAGCTCCTGCTCGTCAACCGTCAGGAGCAGGTCGGCCACCGTGGGGCCCTGGGTCTGGTCCATCCGCATGTCGAGCGGCTCGTCACGCCGGAAGCTGAAGCCGCGCCCCTCCGCGTCGAACTGCATCGAGGACACGCCGAGATCGGCGAGCGCGCCGTCGATCCCGTCGATGCCCCGCTCGTCGAGCACGAGGCCGATCTGCCGGTAGTCGGCGTGCACGAGCTCCACGCGCTGCGGCCAGGCGGCAAGCGTCTCTGCGGCCAGGCGCAGCGCCTCGGGGTCACGATCGAGTCCGATCAGCCGCGCGGCGCCGCCCTCGAGAAGCGCGCGCGCGTGTCCGCCAAGGCCCACGGTGCAGTCGACGAACACGCCCCCGCGGGAGGGCTCGAGCAGCCCAACCGTTTCCGTCAGCAGTACGGGTTCGTGAACCGGAACTCCATCCATGGTCAGATGCCGAAATCCGAGAGCGCCTGCGCGTCTTCCCTGGTATACGGGTCGCTCTTCAGCCGTGCGACGAACCGTTCGTGATTCCAGACTTCGAGGTAGTCGTACTGCCCGAACACGTCGACTTCGCCCGACATGCCGGCGGCGTCGCGCAGCCGCGGGTGAATCAGCACGCGGCCCTGCGAATCGAATTCCGCCCCCTGGCCGTAATAGTTGACCCTGTCGAAATACTTGATGCGCGCGGGGTGGGTGGAGGGGACCCGCGCGAGCTTTTCCTCGAGCGTCAGCCAGATCGGCATCGGATAGATGAGCACCGACTCGCCGGTCACGCTGGTGACGAACAGCTCGGATCCATGCTTGCCTTCGACGAGCGCCCGAAAGGCGTTCGGGACCTTCAGGCGTCCCTTGTCGTCGATCTTGGCGGCATAATTACCGCGGAGCACGGCTGTTCACTCCATTTTGCTCCATTAATTTCCACCGCGATAGTAGAGAACGTCCCCCGCAATGTCAACGCAAATCCATGTAGGAGCGGAGGTTACGCTTTTTTTTCGCTGTCCGGACGGCACCGAGCGCGGCGCCTGTTTCGGAGTAGGGTGACTGACCTCTACAACGGTCGGCTCTGCTGGCGAATGGAGGGCGAACCCCACGCTCACTCCTTCGGCGTGCGTGCTAGGATGGCGAGATTTGATGACGGTTCGGAGAGTCCTCGTGTGCGAGGCGCAGGTGCCGTTCGTGCACGGCGGCGCCGAGGTCCACGTGCGACAGCTCGTGCGGGAACTGCGCCTGCGCGGCTTTCTCGCGGAGCTCGTGAGCGTGCCGTTCAAGTGGTATCCGAAAGAGGAGATCCTGCCGCATGCCGCCGCCTGGCGGCTCCTCGATCTGAGCGAGGCGAACGGCGAGCCGGTGGATCTGCTGATCGCGTCGAAGTTCCCGACCTACTTCGCGCGCCATCCGAACAAGATTGCGTGGCTCATTCACCAGTACCGCGCCGCGTACGAGCTCTGCGGCACCGAGTACAGCGACTTCGCGCACACGGAGCTCGACGTCGGCCTGCGCGACAATCTCGTCCGCCTCGACACCGAAATGCTCGGCGAATGCCGTCGGATTTTCGCGAACGCCCGCAACACGGCGGCGCGGCTCTCCAGGTTCAACGGCCTGCATGCCGAGGCGCTGTACCATCCGCCGCAGCTGGCTTCGCGTCTCGTGCCAGGCCCGTACGGCAGCTACGTGCTCTCGGTGGGGCGCATCGAGTCAGTCAAGCGCGTCGATCTCATCATCAAGGCGATGACCCGCGTCGGGCCGCATCTCCGGCTGATTGTGGCGGGCGACGGCACCCAGCGCGCGAACGCGGAACGGCTGGCGGAACAACTTGGCCTGCTCGACCGTGTCACCTTTCTTGGCAGCGTGGGCGACGAAGATCTGATCGGCCTGTACGCGGGCGCCCTCGCGGTCATCTATCCGCCCTTCGACGAGGACTTCGGGTACGTGACGCTCGAAGCCTTCCTGGCCCGCAAGCCCGTCGTGACCTGCTCCGACTCCGGCGGACCGAACGAGTTCGTGGCCCATGGGGTGAACGGCTTCGTCTCCGCGCCGGACCCCGACGAGCTCGGGGACGCCATCCGCACCCTGGACGACGATCGTCGCCGGGCCGCCGCGATGGGAGATGCCGGCCATGAGGTGGCGACCAGGATTACGTGGGACGGCGTCATCGAAAAATTGGTCTCGTGAGCCGCGACAAGTGCCAGAATTGCGACGCCCTGTGAAGCTGATCATCCAGATCCCCTGTCTCAACGAAGCCGCAACCCTTCCGGCGACGCTGGCTGATCTCCCGCGCGCGATCGCCGGCATCGATCTCGTGGAAGTGCTGGTCGTGGACGACGGGTCGCGCGACGGGACCGCGGACGTCGCGCGCCAATGCGGCGTCGAGCATGTCGTCCGCTTCCGCCGCAACAAGGGGTTGGCCGCCGCGTTCATGGCCGGCATCGACGCGTCGCTCAAGGCGGGCGCGGACTTCATCGTCAACACGGATGCCGACAACCAGTACGCGGCGCACGAGATCCCGAAGCTCCTGGAACCCCTGCTGAGCGGCGCCGCCGACATCGTCATCGGCGACCGCAACGTCGGCGAGCTGCGGCACATGTCATGGCGGAAGCGTCAGCTGCAGCGGCTGGGCAGCTGGGTGGTCCGCCAGGTGTCGAATACGAGCGTGCCCGACACGACGAGCGGCTTCCGGGCGTACACGCGTGAAGCCGCGCTGCGGATGACGGTGATCTCGGAGTTCTCCTACACGCTCGAATCGATCATCCAGGCCGGGAAGAAGCGGATGGCGATCGCGCACGTGCCGGTGGCGACGAACCCGCGCACGCGCGAGTCGCGGCTCTTCGACAGCGTGTTCTCGTACATCAAGCGATCGGCGGCGACGATCGTCCGGATTTACGCGATGTACGAACCGCTCAAGGTCTTCACCTACCTCGGCATGGCCGTGCTCGGCGTCGGCGTGGCAATTTCGATCCGCTTCCTGTACGACTACTTCACCGAAGCCGGATTCGGGCCGGAACGCCATCTTCAGTCGCTCATCGCGTCCGCGGTGCTGATGATCGTCGGCTTCCAGGTCATCGTCATCGGCCTGCTCGCGGACATGATTTCCGGCAATCGCAAGCTGCTCGAAGACGTGCTGTACCGTGTGCGGAAGCTGGAGCTCCCGCAGCGGGGCAGCGTCGCTGCGGAGCCGGAGGTCCACGAGACCGCGCAGTACGATCGGCGGCGCCGGTAGTGGCGGAGCCCTCGTCGGTCTCGGTGGTGGTGCCGGCGTTCAACGAGGCGCACGGGATCGGCGACGTGGTCTCCGGTCTTGCGGCGGCCGGGCCCTGGCGCGAGATCATCGTCGTTGACGACGGCTCGTCGGACGCGACGGCCGAGCGAGCGTCCGCGGCTGGCGCCGTCGTGGTGAGGCATCCGTACAACAAGGGAAACGGCGCGGCGGTGAAGAGCGGGATTCGGCGCGCGTCCGGCGAGTTCGTGATGATCATCGACGGCGACGGGCAGCACCGGGCCGAGGATGCGCGCCGGGTCGTGTCGCGGCTTGGCGAGTACGACCTCGTCATCGGTGCACGGGCACCCGCGTCGCAGGCGACGCTCGCCAGGCGCGCCGGCAACACGATGCTGAACGGCCTCGCCAGTTACCTCACCGGCCGCCAGATTCCGGACCTGACGTCCGGCTTCAGAGGTGCGCGGCGCGAGTATCTGCGCGAGTTCCTCCATCTCCTGCCGAACGGCTTTTCCACACCGACCACGACCACGCTGGCGTTCATCAAGGCGGGATACAACGTGGCGTTCGAGCCGACGGAGGCGCGGCAACGCTTCGGGACGTCGAAGATCAGGCTGGCGCGTGACGGCGCCAAGTTCCTGATCATCATTCTGAAAATCGTCACGATCTTCAGCCCCCTCCGGGTGTTCCTCCCCATCAGCCTCGCGTCCTTCGCGATCGGCCTCGCATACGCGTGCTGGACAGTCGCCACCCAGCGGCACATCACGAACTCGTCCGTGCTGCTGATCATGCTCGCGGTGATCGTGTTCCTCGTCGGGCTCGTCTCCGAGCAGATTTCCGCGCTGCGCTTTGAAGGGCGCAAGTAGCCGCCGGGCGATGCTCCTCGGTCCTGCGCGCGCGCGCCGGCTCGTCGGCGTCCTGGCTCTGCTTGGGTTCGTCCTGAGGCTCTCGTTCGGCCTCTTCTACTGGGTCGGGAAACCTCTGACGCACGACGAGCGCGAGTATCTGGCCCTCTCGCAGAGCATCACGGCCGGACATGGATTCGGATACGACCCTGGTCACGAGACCGGGACGACGCAGCAGTTCGGCCGGGCGCCGTTCTACCCCGTGTTCCTCGCGGCGATCGGGACCGGCGCGCACGCCTACAGCGCCACGCCGACCCGGGTAAAAGTCGCGCAGTCGCTCATCGGGGCAATGGGTGTCTGGCTCATTGCCGCGATCGCGATGAGACTCGCCGGTGATTCCGCCGCGGTGGCGGCAGCGTTGATTGCCGCCGTGTACCCCCCTCTGGTGTGGATCTGCTCATACGTGCTGAGCGAATCGCTTTACAGCACTGTCGCGCTCGGGGCAGTACTGACGCTCGACCGCGCGCTCGATCGGGCGGATGGCGATCGTGCGTCCGCGGGGCGCACGTGGGCGGTGTCGTCAGGCCTCGTGACCGGCATCGCGATCCTCGTGCGCCCGGCGATGCTGTTCTTTCTTCCCCTCGCGAGCGTGTGGCTGGCGCGGCGCCGGCGGGGCGTGCTGGCGGCGCTCCTCGTCACCGCCGCACTCGCGGTCGTGGCACCCTGGACGGCTCGAAACGTGCGGCTGTTTCACCGGCCGGTGCTCGTG